>JBILDR010000189.1:0-6722 GCA_044352515.1 Polaromonas sp. | reverse complement strand
AAGACCAATTCGATGCCTGTTTTTGCGCAGCCACGTGTTGATGCGCCGAGTCCTGAAGATGTCGGGATGCAGCACGAGGCGAGTTTCTCCTTGCTCGTTACCCAGCCATTGGAGGTGCTCGACGGGTTCCTGGCCGCGCTGAAGGAATACGAGAAGGTCTGGGACGCGGTCGAGCGAGAGCTTGACCTCACAGGCAAGGTGGCAGAGCTATCGGCGGTGCGGACCGACCGTGACGCCTTCGACGAAGAGGTACGGCGCATCGTGGACGGGGTCGATCTGCTCCGTCAACACGAAGACCTGCGTCGCTGTTTCTGCTGGATGAACGAGGCCATGAGGGCTGCAATTCAACTGCAGGGCAAGTCCTTCAATGGCTGGCATCTCTTTCAACTTGGCTTCATCTTGACCCAAGTGCGAGCGGTCTACGAGCGCCATGCTTTGCCGCACGATCGGAAAGGGGCGTCTCAAGTTGCCGATGTACTCTGGTTTTCCACAGGCGGCGGCAAGACTGAAGCGTACTTGGGCATCATCGTGTTCTCCATGCTCTACGGCCGCATCAAGGGGCGCCTGTATGGCACCACTGCCTGGATGCGCTTTCCGTTGCGGATGCTCTCGGCTCAGCAGTTTCAACGCCTTTCTTTTGTGGTTGCCCAGGCCGAGATCCTGCGCTGCCGCGAGAACATCAAGGGTCACCCGTTCACGGTGGGCTACTACACGGGCGGCGGAACGCCGGGGAAGATCAGTCAGTCAGACGTGAAGGGTTCGGACATTTGGTTGGCCGAGATTGAGCAAGAACAGCTTGAGCGTTTCCGTTTCATCACAGACTGTCCGTATTGCGGTGAGCGCGATTCAGTGCACATGGTCCGCGACATCGAGCGCGTCCGCATGAAGCACCGCTGTTCGAACGCGATCTGCTGGAGCAATGCGTCAGCCACCGAAGGTGATCATGGTGAGGGCATCGCCGGCGAAATCGGCATCTACGTCAGCGACGAAGAGTGCTACCGGTACCTGCCAACCGTCCTGGTCGGCACCGTCGACAAGTTGGCGGTGATCGCCCACAACGAACGCTTCGCTGGTTTTCTGGGCGCCTTCCGGCATTTCTGTCCGGAACATGGATTTACGTCGGAGTCGAAGTGCAGGCACCAGCGCATCCGCAAGACTCTGCAGAAGGGTGATGGAGCCTACGAGTCTGTGGGCTGCGGCAACAATACCCGGACGAGCAAGATCAGGACTTTCCAGCTGCCTCCCATGCTCGATCCTGGTTTCAGCTTTCTGATCCAGGACGAGTTGCATCTGCTGCGCGAATCGCTGGGCAACTTTGACTCTCACTATGAGACGCTGCTGCAGGCATTGCAGGTCGGACACGGGGGTCAATCACCGAAGATTCTGGCTGCCACAGCCACCATTAAGGACTTCGAGAACCACATCCTGCACCTCTACATGCGCGCCGGGAGACGATTTCCAGCGCCCGGTGCATTGCGTGGTGAATCGTTCTACGCCCGAGTCAGCCGTGACGGCGATGAGCCGCTCATCCGGCGTTGGTTCGCCGGAGTCTTGCCCCTGAGTTTCAGTCGTGGAGGCACAGAACGCGCGTCGGCCGAGATTGCCTCTCGATACCTCGACCAGATCGACCAGTGGCTCGAAGGCCTGGCAGTCAAGGATCCGGTCGTGCTGTCGCAAATCGGTTTTCCGGTTGATCGGGCCGAGGAAGTTAGGGCTTATGTGGGCAAGTTCCTCAACACCGACCTGATCTACGCCAACCAGAAGCGCCAGACGACAGCGATTCGCGAGCACCTGGATAACGTCAACGCCCGCGATGGTAAGAATCGCACCCACAGGCTGCTCGATGGCCAGACCCAGTTGGACGACATCCTGGATGCCATCCACGAGGTTGAGACCAAGTCATGGGATAACCCGATGCGCCACTTGGTGGCCACGAGCGTCGTCTCGCACGGCGTGGACATCGCCGAGCTCAACTTCATGGTTCTAGACGGTTGGCCTCGATCGACCGCTGAGTACATACAGTCGTCCGCGCGGAGCGGTCGAGTTCAACCGGGCATCGTCATGCCCGTCCTGAGCTCGAACAAGTTGTTTGAGTCGGGCGTGTTCTTGAACTTCGGCGACTACCACTTCTTCCTCGAAAAGCTGGTGGACTCGGTCCCGATCAACCGATTTGCACCAAACGTACTGCAGCGTACGCTGCCGGGTGTGTTCTCGGCAGTGGTCTACAACTGGGCCAAGTTTCAGCCCTCCTGGGGCTTGAACTTGAACCGATATGCCAGTCAATTGCACAAGGCGCTGAACGACGGCACAGGCATCGCGAGGCAGAATCTGCGCGAGATGCTGATCAAAGCGCTCGATGTACCGAACGGTGTAGCCCATCACTTCGATGTCCGGGTTCTGAATGCATTCAGGAAACAGCTTGAGGACGAAGTGGATCGCGGACTCCACCGGCTGCAGCATCTCAACGCGGCCAATGCCGACAAAGACTTGGGTTCAGCCCTCGAGTCGATCTATCGGTTCCCGCCGATGCGCTCTTTCCGCGACATCGAGAACCAAGTCGAAATCTTGCCTGCCGGCGACAAAGAAGAGCGCGTCCTCAATGCGCTGGGGAGATAGGCGATGTCCAACTTCGAGCAAGAACTTGTCCAGAACAGCCGCGTCTTTTCCGAGGCGTTCCTTCCTGGCGGAGTGACTCGGCTGCGGAGCCAGGCCCTGGCATTGGTGGTGGGTGTTTCCGACAAGGAGGAGGCGCTGGAAGGTCTGGATCGCAGCCAGTTGGTGGATGCGGTGCGAAAGTTTCTGGCTGATTGGAAGATTGCTGGAGGCGCGGTCGACACCATGATCGAGGAAGCGGCCGAGAGAGACGAATTCCGGGTTCAGGCCCCGGCCAACGTATTCGTGACGCCCTTTCCCCTCATGTTGCGCTGCCAGTCCTGTGGTGCACTGGAGAACCACGACAAGCCTCGGCGTCAACACGAACACATCCTCGCTTCCACTTACAACCGTGTCAGTGGTGGGGGAGGCACTCGCAGGCCAACCATCCGCTGCACCCACAATGAGTGCGGTGGGCGGATGATGCAGGCGCCATTTGTCGTGGTGCATCGGTGCGGTCACGTCTCGCCCATGAGCACGCCACCCGCGGCGCGCGGAACCGAGCACCTCGGGCTGCGCCACAACACGGGCATGTACCGTCAGAACGCCTACTTTGACCTGCTGACCAACGCCAACGTTGCGACGGCCTCGGTTGAAATGTGCCCGACCTGCTCAGTGGGGCGGCCGCAAGATCTCTCGACCCTCAGAAAAGGCACGCCGGTCAGCAGCGGCGACGCTTTTTTCCCACAGGTGATCCAGTTCGTCGCACTGTCCAAGAGGCCGGGCGAACTGATATCAAGCGTGCAGTCCGAATTGGTCCGCTTACCCGATGGCATCCTGAGTGGGCGCGCCAAGGACTTGGCCGAAGGCGTGGCTTACGGGCTGTTGGGTTGCGTTTCCAGCGAGGTTCTGGAGGCGCAACTGCTTCAGATCCTGGATGGCGGCGAGGTCAACTTGGCTGAGATGGCCAAGGTCAAGCAAGAGCGCCAGAAGCTCGAAGGGGAGATCCAGCAGCTGGACGCGCTGATTGCCGGAGGCATGTCGCTCGAGTCGGTGCGGGACGGCGCCAAAGAGCGCCTGTCAAAGCTCATCAGCAAGATGGGCGCAGCCGAAGGCACGTTCCTCAGCGTGCGCCAATTCATTCCGGAAGATGCTGTTCTGCTGGACTTGATCAAGCAGCGCCGGACGATGGAGGCGGTCCTGCTTCGTCACGACGTAGGTCGCCAAGGCATCGAGCAGGCGATTGAAAGTACCGTCGACACGGTGACGAAGGCCAGCCGCGCCCAAGACTGGGAGTCCATTCAGAACACCTTCGAAGTGCAAGACGTGGCCCACATTCCGGACCTGAAGGTCGTGCTGACAGCGGTTGGATTTACCCGTGAAATGCGTGAGCCTGAGCGTACGCCGGACGAGATCCCAGTCAAGCTGAACCCGTTCGAGGACCGAGTGCGCCAGACCGCCAAGGGCAAGTCCATGCTGTATGCCTTGAGCGCCCAGACCGAGGCCCTCTGGATCAAGCTCGACCCGCTCAAGGTATTGCGTTGGTGCAACACGAATGCAGGGTGGGAAACGCCGCCTGCTTCGGCACTCGTCTCTCGGGCGGCTGCACAGGCCTACCTGCTGACGCAGTGCCCCGCCCTGACTGCGGCGCCAGGGCAGGCCAGGGAACTGACCAAGACACATGGTGCCTCGATGGCGGCGCCGTTTCATCTCCTGCACACCATCAGCCATGCGCTGATGCTGACCGCAAGGCGCCACAGCGGCTACGACAGTCAGAGCCTGACAGAGTACCTGCTGCCGATGGATCTGTCGTTCCTGATCTATGTCACATCGGTGCAGAACTACACCGCTGGTGGCTTGCTGACGCTCTTCCAGCACTACTTGCGACGCTGGTTTGAGGACGCCTCGCTGCACGCATTCAACTGTGCGTTCGATCCGATCTGCAGCGATGTGGGCTCTGCCTGTCCGGGCTGCGTTCAGATCGCGCGCGGCTGCGAGACGTTCAACTCGGGCGTGTCGCGAGCCTACCTGCACGGGGGGTTTGTCGACAAGGCGCAAAGCCTCTGGGTTCCTGGCGGCTTCTGGCAGAGCAAGCAAACAACAGCCGATCGGCCGTGAGCTGAACCATGCGAGCACTTTTGGTTGCGGGCCTTGCTGAGCACATGCGCAGTCTGCCCGAGGCAATTGCCCATTCACTGGCGCACGAATTGACCGGTATGGTTAGTGCCAACGTGGGAAGGATCACGGTACGGTCCAATCTCGACCTCCCGTCTCTGCGTCGCTTGCCATGTTTCCCCAGCGAAACCTGGAGTGTCCATACCTTGGCCGTTCCGTGGGAGGCATTTCACACTGCGCATGGCAGTGGACGAGGCATAGACGCGTTGTCTTCGGTCAAGGCCTTGTGCAGCACGCCCGTCCAGCTTGACACCATCCTGGCAGCGCAGGCAGCCAACTCTGGACTTTGGGGTGGCAGCCTGTTGGTCGCCCTGGGCAAGATCCTCGAAGCTACGCGAGACAGCTTGGTGATCCTCTCCCCTTACTGGCGCGTGGATGGGGTGCGCTCTTTGCTGTCAACTGCGAACCGCGATAACTACGCCGGCGTGAACGTGAGGGTGCTCACCCAGAACGCCTGTTTTATGAAGGCGGACGACAGAGACGGACTCAATTTCTTCATCGCCAAGATGAGGGAAAGCGGCGCGATTGTGCAGGCGTTCGCCCCACGGACCATTGGCGGATTGACGCCCTTCCTGCACGCCAAGCTCATCGTCGCCGACTCCAACAAGGCCTATGTCGGAAGCGCCAACTTCACCAGTTCGGGCTTGGACCATGGCATTGAGGTAGGGGTTGTGTTGGACGGGGAGGTCGCAAGTGCGTTTGGCATTTGGGCAAGTACGTTGGAGGCAGCCTGCGACCGATGGTGATTCTGACTTTGTGTCTGAACGGTAGCCCTACCGATGTTGGTTGATCGATAGATTTTGCGCGATGACGCATGCATCCGTTATCAGCGCAAGCGTGCGTAACTGGCTGCAGCAGCTGTTTGACGCGACAGGCGCCGGCCACCGTTCAAAGCAGTCCTGCGGTGGGTACCAGGTCTTGGTCACGAAGCTGTTTGATCGTCGAACTGGATGCAAATACAGAGGCGAATAATCGTTCTCAAGCCACTCATATCCATGGGCCGCACAGCCACGCCGGGCAGGGCCGCTTTCAAGTGCCACATCAAGCTGCGCGGGTGCGCCGCCGCCAAATACCAGCAAGCCCTGTATGTCAGGCGCCCAGGTGAGCAGGTTGCGGGCGCAGCCTTGCTTTTGTCGGCGAGTCATTGGAAACATCGAAACTACTTTGCTCCGCAGCATGGCCACAGACCTTCTGAGTCAAATGCGGCCGACTGTGCTTCTGGCGTGGTGTTAGTGGCCTTGACGGATTTTCCAATGCAGTGGCATAAAATGGCAATCTCTGTCATTGTTTTGGAGTCTGCCATGTCCCTCAACGTCTCTTTGCCGCCAGAGCTTGAAAACCGCGTGCGCCAGCATGTCGAATCGGGGCTCTACAGTTCGTCCAGCGAGGTGATTCGGGAAGCACTTCGCCTGTTTGAAGCCTACCAAGGCATTCAGGCGGCTAACCTTGCGGCACTCAAGGCCGACATTGCCAAGGGCGTTGCCGATGTCAACGCCGGACGCGTGCGTGAAGTGAGCATGTCCAGCATCAAGGAGCGCGGCAGGGCCATCCGCGCAAAACCCAAGCCAGACTGATGGCAGAACTGCTTTACTCTGCGAGCGCCGAAAGTGACTTGCTGGAGGCTTGGCTGTACGTGGCCGAAGACAGCGTTGCTGCGGCTGATCGCATGCTCGATCAGATAGATGCGCAAGCCAGCCTCTTGCTGGATCAACCGCTCATGGGGCGAGACCGGCGCGAACTCTCACCGGGCATCAGAAGTTGGCCAACTTCTACGCCGTACATCCTGTTTTACTTTCCTCATGCGCAAGGCATTGTTGTGGCACGGGTGCTGCACCACGCGAGAGACATTGAGGCCATCGATCACTGGCCTGCGCGCTGAGGCAACTGACAAGAAAAGGAGCCCACTATGCACACGACCGCCATGGCTAAGTCTGGGTGGGCGGCGATGTGTTCGG
>JBILDR010000188.1:0-6773 GCA_044352515.1 Polaromonas sp. | reverse complement strand
ACCCATTGGAGCTTGTATGAAGACTCGCATCCCCCGCCGTATATTGTTGTCCCTGATTGCGACCGCCGGTCTGTGCGCGGCCCTGCCCGGCCAGGCTCAGGGCAACTGGCCGCAGCGCCCCATCCGACTGATCGTGCCTTTTCCACCCGGTGGCAATACCGACGGCATTGCACGCCTGACCGCCGAGCGCCTGAGCCAGAGCTTGGGCCAGAGCGTGGTGGTTGAAAACCGCGCCGGCGGCAACGGCGCGATCGCAGCCGACGCACTGACCAAGGCAGCGCCCGACGGCTACACCCTGATGATGGCCGCCATGCCGGTGCTGGCCATCTTGCCGGCGATCAGCAAGACCAACTTCGACCCGCTGCGCGACTTTGTGCCCATCAGCATCGTCGGCAGCAACCCCTTCGTGATGGCGGTGCACAAATCGGTGCCAGCCACCAATGTGCGTGAGTTTGCCGACTTCATCCGCAAGAACCCGGGCAAATTCAACTACGCCTCGGGCGGCTCGGGCACCGTCTCGCACCTGTCGGCGGCCCTGTTTGCCAAGCGCGCCAATCTGGACATCGCCCATGTCAGCTACAAAGGCGGCAGCCCGGCGGTGACCGACCTGCTCGGCGGCCAGGTGCAGATGTATTTCGGCAACCTGTCCGAACTCGCTCCGCATGCTGCGGGGGGCCAGATTCGCATCATCGGCGTCTCCAGCCTGCAGCGCGCCAAGCAACTGCCCGATGTGCCCACCGTGGCCGAATCGGGCTTTGCCGGCTTCAAGACCTTGACCTGGAACGGCCTGGTGGCCCCGGCCGGCACACCTGCCGCAGTGGTCAACCGCATCGCCGCTGCAGTCAAGGACATGGTGGGCCAAAGCGATGCGGTGGCCCGTCTGCAGCAGATGGGGGTCGACCCGATCGGCGATACGCCCGCACAATTTGCCGACACGCTCAAAGCCGATCTGGCCACCTGGTCCGAGGCGGCCCGCGCCAGCAATTTGAAGGTCGAGTAAACACATTCAATGCCGCGCGGCAGCTGACTACTGCGCGGCCCGGAGGGAAAACCTATGAGCTTGCAAACCCGTACACCGAGCACCGACACCCTGGCCAGCCGCGCCAAGGTGGCGGTGGTGGTTCCGGCCACCAACACCATCGTTCAGCCCGAAATGGAAGCCATGCGCCCGCCCGGCGTGACCAACCACGTCACCCGCATGCGCCTGCCGCCCCGGCCCTATGACGACCAGGCCGCCTACAAGCGCGCCCTGGAGACGGAAAAAGGCGAGCTGGAAGAAGCGCTGGAGCTGGTGCTCTTGTGCGAGCCCCATGTGGTGGCGCACGGCCATTCCATCCACTCCTTTCGCGGCGATGCCGAGCAGGCCCTGGCCGAAGAGCAGCGGCTGGAAAAGCTTTGCGGCATTCCCTTCATCACCCCCTCACGCGCGGTGCTGGCCGGGCTCGAAGCCATAGGCAAGCCCAAGCGCATTGCCATCCTCACGCCCTACTGGCCACCGGCCGACGAGATGATCGCCGCCTTCTTCACCGCCTGCGGCTACGAGGTGGTGAACACCCACGGCCTGAAGTCCACCGGCCCGACCGCAGTGGCGCGCTTTACCAGCGAGCAGATCATGCAAGGCTTCGAGACGGCCAACCACCCCGACGCCGATGCACTCATCCACGTCGGTACCAACCTGCCCGTCTCAGCCCTGACCCCGCAGATCGAAATCCACCTGGGCAAACCCCTGATCGGCGTCAACGTCGCCACCTACTGGCTGGCCATGCGCAGACTGGGCATCAAAGACCCCCTGCCCGGCATGGGCCTGCTGGCAGAAAAGTACTGAGGCCAGGCTTTGGCGTGGCGCGCCGATAGCGTCATGCGTGGCATAGGCAGTGGCATAGGCAGTGGCATAGGCAGTGGCATAGGCAGTGGCATAGGCAGTGGCATAGGCAGTGGGATAGGCAGTGGGATAGGCAGTGGGATAGGCAGTGGGATAGGGAGTGGGAGCGCCGCCCCCGGCGCGATGGGGCCTTCAAAGGGGCTGCGGTGTCTGATCCACCGCCGCATCGCTGCGAGGGCGCAGCTCCTACATCGGCTCCCACAGCAGCTCCAGCCTTCTTCCAAAAGTTGTGGGAGCGCCGCCCCCGGCGCGATGGGGCCTCTGATCGGGCGCAGCGCCTGCAGCAAGGCTCCATCGCAACGCAGATGTCATTGCCTCGTCCACTGCTGCAGCTGCACCAGGACGCTTTCTACAATCGGCCTATGAACTTCCTCGACATGCTCGCCGGCGCTGAGCGCGCCAACCAATCGATGCTGTGTGTGGGGCTGGATCCGGAGCCCACGCGCTTTCCGGGTCGGCTCAAGGGCGATGCCAACAAGATCTACGATTTTTGTGCCGCCATCGTCGATGCCACCGCCGATTTGGTCTCTAGCTTTAAGCCGCAGATTGCCTACTTTGCGGCGCACCGGGCCGAGGGGCAGCTTGAGCGGCTGATGGAGCATATGCGCCGGGTGGCGCCGCAGGTGCCGATTATTTTGGATGCCAAGCGCGGCGACATCGGCTCGACCGCCGAGCAGTACGCCCGCGAGGCCTTTGAGCGTTATGGGGCCGATGCGGTCACGCTCTCGCCTTTCATGGGCTTTGATTCGGTCCAGCCTTATCTGAAGTACGAGGGCAAGGGCGCTTTCTTGCTGTGCCGCACGTCCAACCCCGGCGGCGATGATTTGCAGAACCAGCGTCTGGCCTCGGTCGAAGGCCAGCCCCTGCTCTACGAGCATGTGGCCCGGCTGGCGCAGGGCCCCTGGAACCTCAACGGCCAGCTCGGGCTGGTGGTGGGTGCGACTTACCCGGCCGAGATTGAGCGGGTTCGGCAGGTGGCGCCGCACGCGCCGCTGCTCATTCCCGGTGTGGGCGCGCAGGGCGGCGATGCGGTGGCCACGGTCAAGGCCGGCTGGCGCGAGGGTGCGCCCATCATCGTGAACTCCTCGCGCGCCATCCTTTACGCCTCGGCCGCCGATGACTATGCCCAGGCTGCCCGCCGTGCCGCACAGGCCACGCGCGATACGCTAGAGGCGGCCAAGGCGGCTTGATCGGGCCTGCGCGCCCCAGGGCTAAAGCGCCGTAGGGATGCAGATTTATCCTTGCATTTTTAATATGCGATATTTAAAATGCAAGGATGTATTTTCGGCTGGTCACACCTACCCTGCACAAGCACCTGAGCTGGAGCCCTGCGGTAGCGCTGCTCGGCCCCAGGCAGGTTGGTAAGACCACGCTGGCACGGCAACTGCTCAAATCTCACCCGGGCAGCGTCTATCTCGACCTGGAGTCGGCCACCGACCGGGCGCGGCTTGGCGAAGGGCCGCTCTTTCTGCGCGCTTATGCCGATCGCCTGGTGGTGCTCGACGAGGTTCAGGAGGTGCCGGGCCTGTTTTCGGTCCTGCGCACTGAAATCGACCGTGACCGGCGGCCCGGCCGCTTTGTGCTGCTGGGCTCCGCCTCCTTCGAGTTGCTGCGGCAATCACAGTCTTTGGCCGGGCGGCTCAGGCTGATCGACATGTTCCCTTTGTTGGCTGCAGAGGTGGGGCACAGTCTGAGCGCGCTGGAGACCTTGTGGCTGCGGGGCGGTTTTCCAGCGAGTTTTGACGCGGCCAGCGAGCAGGCTTCTTGGGCCTGGCGCGAAGCCTTCATAAGGCATCTGGTGCATACCGATTTACCGGCCTTGGGCTTGCGCACCGATGCGCAAAGTCTGCAGCGGTTTTGGCGCATGCTGGCCCATGTCCATGGTCAGTTGTTCAATGCGAGTGCCATCGCCAACTCCCTCGATGTCAGCAGCCCAACGGTGGGGCGCTGGCTCGACCAGATGGTCGGCGCCTTGCTGGTGCGGCGGCTCGAACCGCTGCATACCAATCTCGGCAAGCGGCTGGTCAAGTCGCCCAAAGTTTATGTGCGCGACAGCGGTCTCTTGCACAGCTTGCTGGGTCTTCCATCGTCGGTCGATCTGCAGGGCCATCCTATGGCCGGGGCCTCCTGGGAGGGCTTTGTGATCGAGCAGATTGCCGCGCACCTGCCTGCAGGGGCCAGTCTGTCTTTTTATCGTACGGCGGCCGGCGCCGAACTCGATGCGGTGGTCGAATGGGGTCAGAAGACCCTGGGCTTCGAAATCAAATTCAGCCTGGCGCCCAAGGTCGGTAAGGGGTTTTGGCAGGCCGTCAAGGATCTTGCGCCGCAGCGCACCTGCATCGTAGCGCCGGTCCCGCAGGGCTGGCCTGTGGCCGAAGGGGTCGATGTGATCACGGTGGCCGATATTGCCGGCTTGCTGGCCGGCTAGTACGCCTTCTCCAGCGCAGCAATCTGCCCCAGGCCCGGCCCCGGTTTGACCGGCCCTGCCGGGTAGACGCTGGTGTGCCAGCGGCGGTGCTCGCTGACAGATGGACCTTGCGGATAGGCCAGACTCAGCACACCCGGGCCGGCCTGGGCCCGCTGGCTGCGCTGATCGGCGTAGTGGCTGTGCAGGTTGTAGAGGCTGACACGCGTGGCAAGGGCCTGGCTGTGCGCGGCAGCGGCGCCCTGAGGCGCGCAGCCGGGGGCTGAGTCGCAGGCCTGTGCCTGAAGGGGCGCTGCAAGGGCCAGCAGGCCGAGCAAGCCCAGGCGGCCGATGATTTGGGTGCAAGCACGCTCGATACCTTTCATAACTCTCTCCTGGTGAAGTGAAGACAGTTGTGAAATTTATCGATCAATCACCTGCTATTTGTTAATCATGGTTAACGTTGCGCAGCATCCTGCCAGTGCCCTTTGAGGGCCGGGCCTGTGCTGGCCCATGCGCCTTGGCCCCACACAGGCTCAGGAGAGCAGGCGCTTGAGGTAGCGCCCGGTGTGGCTGGCCTCATTGCTGGCCAATTGTTCGGGCGTGCCCATGCCGACGATGGTGCCGCCGCCCGCACCGCCTTCGGGGCCGAGGTCGATCAGCCAGTCGGCGGTTTTGATGACATCGAGGTTGTGCTCGATGACGACGATGGTGTTGCCCGCATCGCGCAGCTGGTGCAGCACCTTGAGCAGCAGGTCGATGTCGGCAAAGTGCAGGCCGGTGGTGGGCTCGTCGAGGATGTAGAGCGTGCGCCCGGTATCGCGCTTGGACAGCTCAAGCGCGAGCTTGACCCGCTGCGCCTCGCCACCCGAGAGCGTGGTGGCCGCCTGCCCCAGCTTGACATAGCTCAGGCCGACGTCGAGCAGGGTATGGAGCTTGCGCGCAATCTGCGGCTGGGCGCTGAAAAACTGCGCGGCCGTCTCCACCGTCATGTCCAGGATCTGCGCGATGTTGCGTCCCTTGTAGGCGATCTCCAGCGTCTCGCGGTTGTAGCGCTGGCCGTGGCAGACATCGCAGGGCACGTACACGTCGGGCAGAAAGTGCATCTCCACCTTGACCATGCCATCGCCCTGGCAGGCTTCGCAGCGCCCGCCGGCCACATTGAAGGAAAAGCGTCCGGGCCCGTAGCCGCGTTCTTTGGCCGAATTCATCTCGGCCATCAGCTCGCGGATCGGGGTGAACAGGCCGGTGTAGGTGGCCGGGTTGCTGCGCGGCGTGCGGCCTATGGGCGACTGGTCGACGTTGATGACTTTGTCGAAGTACTCCAGGCCTTCTATGGCTTCGTGCGGCGACGGCTCTTCGTGCGAGCGGTACAGGTGGCGGGCCACTGCCGTATAGAGCGTGTCATTGACCAAGGTGGACTTGCCCGAGCCCGAGACCCCGGTGACGCAGGTCAGCAGGCCGACCGGAAAATCCACCGTCACTTTCTTGAGGTTGTGGCCGCTCGCGCCAACGATGCGCAGCGCCTGCAAGGCCGGCGCCACTGGCGCCTTGCCTTTACCCGTGACCCGGCTTTGAGCCACTGGCTCGGCCTGCGCCACCGGCAGCCAGGGCGTGCGCCGTCGCGGCACTGCAATGGACTGAGCGCCGCTGAGGTAGCGGCCGGTCAGCGAGTCGGCCTGGGCGGCGACCTCGGCGCAGCTGCCTTGGGCCACCACCCGACCGCCATGAACGCCCGCGCCGGGGCCCATGTCGATCACATGGTCGGCGGCGCGGATCATGTCTTCATCATGCTCGACCACCAGCACGCTGTTGCCCAGGTCGCGCAGGTGCTGCAAGGTGGCGATCAAGCGGTCGTTGTCGCGCTGATGCAGTCCGATGCTGGGCTCGTCGAGCACGTACATCACCCCGCTCAGGCCCGAGCCAATTTGGCTGGCCAGGCGTATGCGCTGCGACTCGCCGCCCGAGAGCGTCTCGGCGCTGCGGTCCAGGCTGAGGTAGTTCAGGCCCACGTCGTTGAGAAACTTCAGTCGCAGGCCGATCTCGCGCACCACCTTGTCGGCAATCTCGGCCTTGGCCCCTTGCAGGCGCAAGCCTTTGAAGTACTCGAGCGCCTGCTGCAAGGTGGCGCCGCTGATGTCATAGATGGCCTTGCGGCTGCCGCTGTGGGGGTCGAGCAGAAACACATGGCGGGCCGCGCGCCGCAGCCGGGTTCCGCGGCAGTCAGGGCAGGGCTGCACGCTGCGGTAGCGGGCCAGGTCGTCACGCACCACGCTTGAATCGGTCTCGCGCCAGCGCCGCTCAAAATTGGGGATGACGCCTTCGAAGGGGTGCTTCTTGCTCACCTTGCGGCCGACCTTTTCGCCCGACTCCATCAGGTAGCTGAACTTGATTTCTTCATCGCCCGAGCCGTGCAGCAGCACCTGCTGCACCGTCGGCGGCAATTCCTCGAAGGGCTGCTCGGCGTCAAAGCCGTAATGCCGGGCC
>JBILDR010000187.1:0-6800 GCA_044352515.1 Polaromonas sp. | reverse complement strand
GTCAACGCCGGTTTTGCCCAGCTGGTCTCGCGCAGCCAATTGCGCCTGCGCGTCTATGAGCGCGGCGCTGGCGAAACCCTGGCTTGCGGCACCGGCGCCTGCGCGGCGGTGGTGGCGGGCATACGCCAGGGCCTGCTCGATCCGGTGGTCGAGGTGCAGACCCGGGGCGGGCCTTTGCGCATCGAATGGGCCGGCCAGACCGACCTTGCCGCGCCGGTGCGGCTCAGTGGGCCGGCCACGCGGGTCTTCGAGGGGCAGATTGAGGTGCCCGACAGCCTCTGATGTGGCGCTTTTGGGCAGCCGCAGGGACTGTCCGGCCTTGGTTCATCGCAACAAACCGTAGACAATAACTTTCATGAATCCTCTCGACTCGGCCAACGCCCATCCCATCACCGAAGACGACATCGCCAATTTCCTGGCCAACAACCCGGATTTTTTTGAGCGTCATGCGGCCCTGCTGGCCACCGTGCAGCTGTCCAGCGGCCATGGCGCGCGGGCTGTGAGCCTGCAAGAGCGTCAGGCCGAACTGCTGCGCGACAAGATCAAGGGCCTGGAGCAGCGCCTCATCGAGATGATGCGCCACGGCCAGGACAACACGGCCATTGCCGACAAGATGCAGGCCTGGAGCCGGCAGCTTTTGTTGGCGGCCCAGCCGCAGGACATTCCGGCGGTGATCACCGCCGAGCTGCAAAAGCAGTTTCTGATTCCGCAGGCGGCGATTCGGGTCTGGGGGGTGGATGCGCAGTATGCCGAGCAGGCTTTTGCCAGCGGCGTCAGCGAAGAGGCCCAGGCTTGGGCCTCGGGTCTGCAGCGCCCTTACTGCGGCCCCAACACCGGCCAGGAGTCGGTGCGCTGGCTGGCTGACCCCTCGGTCGTGCAGTCGATGGCCGTCATCGCCTTGCGCGCCGGCGCAGCGCCGCAGGCCTTTGGCGCGCTGGTGCTGGGCTCGTCCGACCGCGAGCGCTTTCAGAGCGACATGGCCACCGACTTTTTGCAGCGCATCGGCGAGCTGGCCAGCGCGGCCTTGTCGCGGCTGCGCACCCCAACGGCCGCGCCCCAGGCTTGAAGCCATGAGCCCGGCGTCTGCGATGGCCGCCGAAGCTGCAAGGCCCGCCCAGGCCCAAGCCCAAGCCCAAGCCCTCGTCGAGCGTTACCTGGCCTATGTGCGGGTGCAAAAGCGCCTGGCCGAACGCACCGTCGCCTTGTATGCCGAGGACCTGCTCAAGCTGCAGCAATATGCCGCGCAGGCCGGCGTGGCGCTCGAACAGGTGAGCAGCCACCATGTGCGGCGCTGGGTGGCGCAGATGCACAGCCGTGGCCGCAGCGCCCGTGGCATTGCGCTGATTCTCTCGGGCTGGCGCGGCTTTTACAGCTGGCTGGGGCGCGAGGCCCTGGTGGCCAGCAACCCGGTGCAGGGCGTGCGCGCGCCCAAGGCCGCCAAGCCCTTGCCCAAGGCCCTGGGGGTGGAGGAGGCGGTGCAATTGGCCGCCTTTGAAAGCGAGAGCGCAGCGCCCGACCTCGATGCGCGCGACCACTGCCTGACCGAGCTGCTCTATGGCTGCGGCCTGCGCATCGGCGAGGTCGCCGGGCTCGATGTTCAGGCCAGCGCGCAGGCGCGCGGCTGGATCGATGTGCAAGACGCTCAGGTCCATGTGTTGGGCAAGGGCGGCAAGCGGCGCAGCGTGCCGGTGGGCCAGCCCGTGCTGCGGGCGCTGCAGGACTGGCTGGCGGTGCGCAGCGCCTGGTCGGTGGGCCTGGCCGAGGCCAGCACTGCCCTGTTTATCACCCGCCAGGGCCGGCCCCTGTCGCCCCGGCAGATGCAGGCGCGGCTCAAGAGCCGCTCCTTGGCCGCAGGCCTTGCCACGCCGGTACACCCGCACATGCTGCGCCATTCCTTTGCCAGCCATGTGCTGCAGTCCAGCGGCGACTTGCGCGCGGTGCAGGAGCTGCTCGGTCACGCCAATATCAGCACCACCCAGGTCTATACCCGGCTCGATTTTCAGCACCTGGCCAAGGTCTATGACGCGGCTCATCCGCGGGCGCACGGCAAGAAGTAGCTGGCACTGCCTCTGACGGGTAGGGCCGGCCTGGGCCGTCTTCATTTTCGGTATTCATGGCCCTTGCGGTCAGCGTTCTCGCTGACTGCATCAATGGTTTTGTTTTATAAAATTTGGAGCAAATTAGCTCCAAATTCCCCATGTCTTGGAACATCACCTGCGCTTCAGGGCAGACCCTGGCTGCCCTGCTGCTGTACCTCCTCGCTGGTAACCCTGCCCTCGCGGAGCCGCCACCCGCCGACCCGGGCATCACCTTGCGTCTGGGCCTGGACAGCCTGCAGCCCCACCCGTCCAAGCTGCGCGGTGGACTGACTCTGGGCCTGCTCAGGCCCATGGAGGACGGCTATTACCTGGGCGCGACCATCTACTCGGCGGCTTTGGGCGAGGCCGGGGGCTTGTACCTCGGCGGTGTGGAATGGGGCCGAGCCATGCCTTTGGGCGGGCCTTATTTTCTGGATGCCAGCATTTATTTGGGTGGTGGCGGTGGCGCCGGCCAGGTGCCCGGTGACGGCCTGAGCACCCGCGCCCGGCTGGGCCTGGGCCGCAGCCTGGGGGACTGGGGCGTTCGCGGTTGGGATTTGATGCTGGGCGCAGCGCGCCTGAATGTGCGCGGCTCGGCCATACACGCCAGCAGCCTGGAACTGGTGCTGTAGCGCCGTTTCGATCCGGGTATCCGCAGTGCCGATAACCAGGGTAGCCCCGCCAGCCCTCGCAGCACGCGCAGCCTGGGCGAGCCGCCGGCTGCGCTTGCGCTCCAGGCTATACGCCCCAGGCTGGCGCGCTATCACCTGGCCGGGTCTGCCGCCTTCGATGCGCTGGGTATTGAGGCCGAATTTGGGCTGGCCGGTAGCGATTGGCTGCCGGTGCTCAAGACCATGGGCGCGGCCCGGGGCAATGCCCAGGGCTATGCCGACTGGACGGTGGGCGCGCGCCGCTATGCCCCGCTGGGCAGCAGCGGCCTGTCGGCCTATCTTGACCTGGGCCTGGGTACTGGCGGCGGTGGTGCCATCGCCTCGGGCAGCGGCTTGTTGGCGCAGGCAGCCGGCGGTCTGCAGTGGGCCGGATCCAAGCCCTGGGCCTTGCAACTCGAAGGCGGCCATATGCACAGCCAGGGTCGTTTTCGCAGCAACTACCTGGCCGCCTTGCTCAACTGGCAGGACAGTGGCTGGGGCCCGGCCCCGGGCCGGGCCGCCCCAGACCTTGGGCCGCAGGCCTGGGCGCTGCGCGCCGGCGTCAGTCAGATTAAGAGCAATGCCCGGCTGCGCCAGGGGGCCTCGGTCGGCCGCCCGAACATCGAAACCCTGGACCTGCAGATCGAGCGTGACATCGGCGCCAGCGCCTATTTGCTGGGCCAGACCTCCTTTGCCATGCTCGGCCAGGCTGGCGGTTACCAGTCGGGCTTTCTTGGCGTGGGCTGGCGCCAGTCTGTTGGGGATTGGGCCTTGAACCCGGAGCTTGCTGTGGGCGTGGCTGGCGGTGGTGGTGTGGCCACCCGCGGCGGCGGCGTGGCCCGCTGGCAGCTCAAGCTGGCCCATAGGCTGGGGCCTCAGTCGCAGTGGCTGGTGGGTCTGGGGCAGATGCGCGCCTTGAAGCCTGGCGGTATGAGCAGCCCCACCTTGACGCTGGGCATGACGCAGCACTTCATGCTGCGTTGAGTGGACGGGCGGCGATAGGGCAAGCACAGAGCGTGCGGCCTCAAGCCTTGCCCTCCACGCCTGTCCTTCAGTATCTGCCCGTGCCGCGACAATGGCGGCATGAAATCGATACGACTGCGACCTGGCAAGGAAAAATCTCTGTTGCGCAAGCACCCCTGGGTGTTCGACGGTGCGATTGCCCGTGGCGGGGCCGATGCGGGCGAGACGGTGCGCATCGAGTCGCACGAGGGCGCCTTTTTAGCCTGGGCGGCTTTCAGTCCGACCTCGCGCATCCGTGCGCGCGTCTGGAGCTTTGACGAGGCACAGCGCATCGACGCGGCCTTCTTTTCTCAGCAGGTGGCTCGCGCCATCGCCGCCCGCTCGCTGATGGCCATTGCCAGCGACGGTGTGCGCCTGATCCATGGCGAGTCCGACGGCTTGCCGGGCCTGGTGGTCGACCGCTATGGCGATACCCTGGTGGCCCAGTTCAGCAGCTGCGGCAGCGAACGCTGGAAGGCGGTGATCAGCCAGGCGCTGCTGGCCCAGACCGGCTTGCAGCGCCTGTACGAGCGCTCCGACACCAGCTCCCGCAAGCTGGAGGGTTTGCCCGAGGCCACCGGCTGGCTGGCCGGGCAGGGTGGGACCGAGGTGGTTTTGCGCGAGCACGGCTGGCAGCTCGGTCTGGACATGGCCAAAGGGCACAAGACCGGGTTTTACCTGGACCAGCGCGACAACCGGCAGAAGTTTTTTGAGTGGACGGGCAAGCGCGGTCCGGCCACGGTGCTCAACTGCTATTGCTATACCGGTGGCTTTACCGTTGCGGCGCTCGCAGCGGGGGCCCAGCGGGTGACGTCCATCGACTCCTCGGCGCCAGCGCTGGAGCAGGCGTTGGCCAATGTGCGGCTCAATGGCCTGGACGAGGCACGCTGTGAGATGCTCGACGCCGATGTCAATGCCAGCTTGCGGCAGTTCTTGCAGCAAGGCCGGCGCTTTGACGCCATCGTGCTCGATCCGCCCAAGCTCGCGCCCACCGCGGCCCATGCCGAGCGGGCCGCGCGTGCCTATAAGGACATCAACCGCTTGGCCCTGCAATTGCTCAACCCGGGCGGCATGCTTTGGACCTTTTCCTGCTCTGGCGGCATCAGCCCCGATTTGTTTCACAAGATCGTGGCTGGCGCCGGCCTGGACGCGGGCGTCGACGCTTTCATCCTTGAGCGCCTGGGCGGCGCTCCTGACCATTCGATGACGATTAACTTCCCAGAAGGGGAGTACCTCAAGGGGCTGGTTTTGCTGCGCAAGCCCTGAGAGCTCTATGGGGCTAGGGGTATGGCTGAGCCGCTACCGAGTCCCTCTGAAGCCACTACACTTCCTGCCCCCGCAGCCCCAGCGCGCCTTGCGCCCATCTGTTGACCCATCGATCGGCCTGACTATGAGCCTCATTCCCGTCACCATCCTCACCGGCTTTCTCGGTTCGGGCAAGACCACGCTGCTCAAGCGCGTGCTCACCGAAACCCACGGCCGCAAGATCGCTGTCATTGAAAACGAGTTCGGCGAGGAGAACATCGACAACGAAATTCTGGTCAGCGATACCGAAGAGACCATCGTGCAGATGAGCAATGGCTGCATCTGCTGCACCATTCGGGAGGATCTGCGCGCCACGCTGCAGTTGCTGGGCGCCAAGCGACGCAAGGGCCTGCTCGATTTTGACCGGGTGGTGGTCGAGACCACCGGTCTGGCCGACCCGGGTCCGGTGGCGCAAACGTTTTTTATGGACGAGGAAATTGCCGAGCAGTTTCTGCTCGACGCCATCGTCACCCTGGTCGATGCCAAGCATGCCCAGGCCCAGCTCGACGAGCGGCAGGAGGCGCGGCGGCAGGTCGGTTTTGCCGACCAGATCTTCATCAGCAAGAGCGATCTGGTCAGTGCCGACGAGCTGGCTGCCCTCAAGCACCGCATCGGGCACATGAACCCGCGGGCGCCTCAGAAGGCGGTGCATTTTGGGGAGGTGCCGGTCAGCGAGGTGTTCGACCTGCGCGGCTTCAACCTCAACGCCAAGCTCGACATTGATCCTGACTTCTTGAACGACGAGGCCGGGCACGACCACCACGATCACGATCACGAGCATGGAGAGCACTGCGACCATCCCTCGCACGGCCACCACCACCGCCATGACGATGACGTTAAAAGCTTTGTTTTTCGCGCCGATCGGGCCTTCAATCCGGCCAAGCTCGAAGATTTTCTCGGGGCTGTGGTCAATATCTACGGGCCGCGCATGCTGCGCTACAAAGGCGTACTGCATATGGATGGAACGCCGTCCAAAGTGATTTTTCAAGGGGTGCATCAGCTGATGGGCAGCGACCTGGGCCCGGCCTGGGGCGCCGACGAGCAGCGGCAGAGCAAGATGGTCTTCATTGGCATTGACCTGCCTAAGGACATCTTCATGCAGGGGCTGCAGCAGTGTTTGGTGTGAGTCTGGTTGGCAGCCTGTTTTCGGCGTCTGAGCGTATGCGGCTGGGGCCGCTACAATCGCGCGCCATCCTGGGTTGCCTCAGGTTTTGAAGGCGGGCCAAGCACAAGACAGTTGAGGCCGCCATGCATGAGTTGGAGAAAGGGCAGTTCCCTTTTGGCGCCGGTGCTTTGAAGAGCCAGGCGCCCAGGGCCAGGCCCCTCATGCCGCGCGCAGTTCCACCGCACAGGAGACCCCTTTGAAAGCTCCAGTTCATACCGACATGCCTCAGCCCGCAAGATTGCGGGCCATTGCCGACCGGCCGCAGGCTGCGTCCTCGGCCAAGCCGGCGACCAAGGCGGTTGGCGGCAAGGCGGCGTCCAAGACAGCCAGAGCGCCAGCCAAGGCGGCAGGCAAAAAGCCGGCCGAGCCTGTGAAGACCGCCAACAAGTCCAAGCCGGCGCCCAAGCCTGGCGCTCAATCGGCCTCCAAGCCAACTCCGAAGGCAGCGCCCAAAGCAGCCCCCAAAGCAGCCCCCAAGGCAGCTCCCAAGGTAGCTCCCAAGGTAGCTCCCAAGGTAGCTCCCAAGGTAGCTCCCAAGGTAGCTCCCAAGGTAGCTCCCAAGGTAGCTCCCAAGGTAGCTCCCAAAGCAGCTCCCAAAGC
>JBILDR010000031.1:0-22020 GCA_044352515.1 Polaromonas sp. | reverse complement strand
GGCGCAGAGTCTGTCGATGAGGGACTGGGCGTAGCCTGGCAGGCGGCTGCGCTCGCGGGTGACGATGAAACGTTCTCGCACGCTCCATGGGTCGCTCAGTTCGATCAGCGCCAGACCCATGGCGTCGCGATAGCGGTAGGCGCTCGATTCCGGAACGATGCCCACGCCCACGCCGGCGCCGATCATGCGGCACATCGCATCAAAGCTTGTCAGTTGAATGCGCAGCTTCATGGGTCGGCCGATGTCCTCGGTAACCTGGCTGAGAAACAGTGATAGCGTGCTGCCTGGCTGCATGCCGATGGCGTCTTCTTCCAGGGTTTCTTCAAAAGCCACTTGGCGACGGCTGGCCAGCCGGTGGCTTCTTGCGGTGGCCAGCACCAGCCGGTCGGTGCTGAAGTGCAGGCGCTCCAGGCTCAGGGTGTCGATTTGTCCGGCCACGATGCCCAGATCGGCATGACCATCCTGGACGCCGCGCACGATCGCGGTGTTCGGCTTTTCCTGCAGATCGATGCTGACCTGCGGGTTTTCCGCCAGGTAGGCGGGCAGCAGCTCGGGCAGGAAGTCGGTCACAGCGGTGGTATTGGCAAAGACCCGCAGGTGGCCGCGCTGGCCGCCCGCGTAGTCACTCATGTCCATGCGTATTTGCTCGACCTGGTGCAGGATCATGCGTGCATGGTGCAAGAAGGCCTGCCCGGGGGGCGAGAGCTTCACCCCGCGCGCCTGCCGGTACAGCAGGACCTGCCCGGCCTGAGCTTCCAGGGCCTTGATGCGGGCACTGGCCGCCGCCAGCGACAGGTGTTGCCGGCCAGCAGCCCGGGTGATGTTGCCCTCATCGGCCGCCGAAACGAAAAGCCGAAGGTCGTTGAGGTCGAAGCGCATTGCGCGATCTTAGCTTTGCCGTAGGCAGTATTCGGAAATCCCGAAGGCTGGGGCTGGAAAACGCTGATTGCCGCTGGCGACCAAAAGTCAGACCATGGTTGTCATGCAAAAGACTGGCACGCAGGTATGACATCAAGCCGCCCCTTGGATCACATCACGGTGGTTTCCCTGGAGCAGGCGATTGCCGCTCCCTTGTGTACCCGCCATCTTGCCGATTTGGGCGCACGGGTGATCAAGGTCGAGCGCCCAGGCTCGGGCGACTTTGCCCGTGACTATGACAAGCGCGCACGCGGTCAGGCTTCGCATTTTGTGTGGGTCAACCGCTCCAAGGAAAGTCTGGCACTGGACATCAAGCAGCCTAGCCACCTGGCAGCGCTGCGGGCGCTGATCGCCCGTGCGGATGTGCTGGTGCAGAACCTGGCGCCGGGCGCCACCGCCCGGCTGGGCCTCGACGCTGCCAGCTTGCAGGCTACGCAGCCTTCCCTGATCGTCTGCGACATTTCCGGCTATGGCCAGGACGGGCCCTACCGCGATCGCAAGGCTTATGACCTGCTGATTCAGGGTGAAGCCGGGCTGATCAGCGTGACTGGCTCGCCAGAAACCCCCTCAAAAACCGGCAACTCCATTGCGGATATTGCGGCCGGCATGTATGCCTATTCGGCCATCTTGGCGGCGATTATTCAGCGAGGTAAGGCAGGCGAGGGCTCGCACATTGATGTGTCCATGCTCGAGTCCCTGGTGGAATGGATGGGCTACCCGCTTTACTACAGCCTCGATGGTGCACCGCCTCCGGCGCGAGCCGGCGCCTCGCACGCGGCGATTCAACCCTACGGCCCCTACCAAACCGGCAATGGTGGGGCGGTGATTTTGGGCGTACAAAACGAGCGCGAATGGCAGCGTTTTTGCGAGGTGGTACTAGGTCAGCCCGAACTGGCGGCCGATCCGCGTTTTGACAGTGTGGCTCGCAGAAGTGAGAACCGGCAGGCGCTTGAGGCTGTGATCCTGGCGGTTTTTGCACGCATGAGCAGTGAGCAGGTCATGCAGCGCCTTGACCTGGCCCAGATCGCCAATTCGCGCATGAACACCATGGCCGAGGTTTGGGATCATCCGCAGTTGCGTGCCCGTGATCGTTGGACCAGCATCGGTTCGCCCGGTGGAACCCTGCCTGCCCTGTGGCCACCGGCCAGCCAGAGCGGCTTCGAGCCCTTTATGGGCCCGGTGCCCCAGGTGGGCGAGCACACGCAGGCCATCTTGCAGGAACTGGGCTTGTCGCTGTGAATCGCCGCGCAGCAAGGCTGTGCGCTGCTCGCTCACGACCAATTGCGCTGCTCGGACCAGGACAGGATCAGCTCGACGGATTTTTGCATCAGCTCGCTCTGGCCCTGAAAGTAGTGGGTCGCGCCCTGGATGCAGTGGAAGGTCTTGTCCGGGCTGGCGCAGGCCTCAAACATCAGGCCGGTGTCGGGCTGTGGAACCGCATCGTCGGCACTGTGCTCGATGGCCAGCAGCGGCGTGTTGATGAGCCGGGCGCTGCTGACTCCGTCGGCGCGTGAATGGTCGATCGACCATTGCGAGAGCCAGGAGCGCAGGGTGGAGAAACGGGCCAGGCCGACCGGCCCGTTGTTGGCCGTGGCGGGCACGCCCATGTAGCAACGCCCTATCGGCCTGTCATTGGGGTCTATGCTGCCATCAAGAAAGCGCGGCTCGGCCATGGTGCGGTGGGTTACAAAGCCGCGCTCAAGTTCCAAGGTGCCGCGGCGCTTGAGCAATTCCAGCGTTTCCTGAACCCGGGCCGTGATGCGCCTGACCCTCGCCAGCTGGGCGGCTCGGTATTGCTCCAACCAGTCCCTGGGGTAGGGCGGCTGCACCGGGCAGTCGGGCGCATAAATGTCGAAGCGGGTATCGCGCCGATCGGGGTCGCTCTCGTCGATCACCGTGGGATCTATCCAGTCGCGCAGGCAATGCGCCCGCGATTGATGGGCTGCCTCCAGGATGAGGCCGTCGGCCGGCATCAGCTGTGCGGCGCGCAGATCGACCGGATCACCGGCCGGTGTTTCGGTGATCGTCGGATGCAGAGCCTGCGCCTGGTAAAACAGCGACAGCGAGCCACCGCCCGACCAGCCCAGCAGCACCACGTTCTTGAAGCCGAGCGTCTGCTTGGCATGGCGCACGCAGGCGCCCAGGTCCATGAGCACTTTCTCGTAAATCAGTGGCGAGTCATTTTTCACATAGCGGCTGCCCATGCACAGCACGCTGGCCCCGGCGCGTGCCAGTGCCGAGGGCAGGGGCAGCAGTTGCAAGGTCGAGCTCGGATGCATGAGCAGGTAAACCGTCTCGCGCTGACGCTCAGACGGTTCGATCAACAGTCCCTCTAGGTTGATGGTGCCCTGGCTGCCGACAAAGCCATAGGTCTCGGTGAATTTGGCGACCTCGGCATAGCTGACGTGCACCCATTGATGACGCAGTTCGTGGGCTGTGTTCATGGAAATTTATGCAGTGAGGGACTGGCGGCGCTGGGCTTTTTCTACGTTCCAGTCGGCGAGTTGCTGGTGCGCCTTGCGGATATCGTCCTGCGAGATGTTCTCATCGTCCATGTCGACCGTGAATTCGAGTCGGATGCCATTGGGGTCAAAGAAGTAGATCGAGCGCACAAAGCCGTGATCGGTCACGCCCAGCACCTCAACGCCGGCCTGCTCCAGCCTTTGCTTGAAGCGCTCGAGCTCGGCCAATGAGCCCACCTTCATCGCGAAATGGTTGACCCAGGCCGGCGTGTTGGGCGATGGCAGGGCTTTGATATCGTCGCCGAGGTCGAAGAAGGCGATGAAGGAGTTGTCGGCCATCTTGAAGAACAGGTGCACGTAGGGGCAGAACTCGCCGGTGCTAGGCACGATCTCGGCCCTGAACACATGGGACAGGGGCATGCCCAGCAGGTCTTCGTAAAAAGCGCGGGTTTCTTCAGCGTCCTTGCAGCGCCAGGCAAAGTGGTGCAGGCGCAAAACCGGATCGATTTGACTCGTCATGAGGGGCCTCGGTGCAGGTGAAAGCCGATGGTGCGAAGTATGTGACACAAGAGGAAGTGGTGGATACCCTTGCGCTGTCCCGCATTGGCCAGTGAAGGCTATGAATGCTCTCGCCAGCTCCGTTCAAGCGAGTCAGCCCACCTTCAGCCACACAAGGGCGCTGAGCAGCCCGATCATCACTGGCTGGTGCAGCATGTAGTAGCTCAGGCTCCAGCGGCCCAGCACGGCCAGGGCTCTGGCACCTGTTGGTAAGGGGCCGCCCAGCCATTGCGGCCGGTGGCGCAGCAACCAGCGCATGCCGGCAAAGCCCCAGAGCATCATGCCCAGCCAGGGCAGCAGGGGCACATAGTCCTCGGTGACGGGCTTGCGCGAGATCAGCCCCAGCCAGTTGAGCCAGGGCCGGTTGAGCACATCCAGGCTGACGTGCGAGCGCACGATGCTCGGGCCCAGCCAAGCCAGGGCCAGCGCTGCTGCGCCGAGCAGCCACCATAGCGCGTCGCTGCCGCGCCAGCGCGCAGCGCCCAGGCGCAGGAGCAGCAGCATCACCGCCATGCCATGGAGCACACCAAAGTAGATGAAGCTGCCCGGAAACATCCACCAGGAACCCAGACTGACCAGCAGGGCGCAGCCGGCGATCTGCAGCCAGCGGCGGCTGAAGGCTTGTCGGCGCTGACCCCGATGCAGGGCCAGCGCCTGTCCCGCACCGGCGCACAACAGAAACAGGCTGACGATGCAACTGCGCTGCAGTGTCCAGCGGGGGTCGTTGTAGAAGTCCTGCGGCCACAGGCCGAAGTAGCTCAGGTCAAAGCTCAAGTGAAAGGCGGTCATCCAGACCATGGCCAGGCCGCGCAGGGCGTCGAGTCGGTCCGATCGCATGGGCTTGGTCGCCGGCTTTTTAGCGGGCCAGCTGATTGAGTTCGATGATGGGCAGCAGCACCGCCAGCACAATGAGCATGACGATCCCGCCCATGGCCACGATCAACAGGGGTTCGAGGATGGTGGCCATTTGCATGGCCCGGCGCTGCACCTCACCGCCAAGCTGCACGGCCGCTCTTTGCAGCATCGCCGGCAGGGTGCCGGTCTGCTCGCCCAGGCGGGCAAACATGGTCAGCAAGGTGGGAAAGCGCCGGTGGGCCGCCAGTGCGGCTGCCAGGGGCGCGCCTTCGCGCACCTGAACCAGGGCTTCCTGCGCATCGCGCCGCATGGCCCGGTTGTGCAAGGTATCGGTGGCCGCCTGCAAGGCGCGCAAGATGGGCACGCCCGATTGCGCCAGCATGGCCAGGGTGGCGGCAAAACGGGCCGCGTTATAGCCGCGCGAGAGCCGGCCCACCAGGGGCAGGCGCAGCCACAGGCCATCAAAGGAGATGCGCATCGCTTCGTTTTGCAGGGCCTGCCGCAGCACCAGCGCCAGGGCCAGCAAGACCATCAGGGCCCAGACGCCGTAGTTGCGCACCGCCTCGCTCAAGGCCAGCATGATCACGGTCAGGGCCGGCAGGGCTCGCCGGCTGCCGGTAAACACCTCGGCCACCTGCGGCACCACATAGCCGAGCAGAAAAATCACAATGGCCAATGCCACCGCACTGACGATGGCCGGGTACAGGGCCGCGCCCAGCAGCTTGGCGCGCAGGGCCAGGCCTTCTTCAAGGTCGCTGGCCAGGCTCTCCAGTACCCGGTCGAGCTCGCCGCCTTGTTCCCCGGCGGCAATCACAGCGCGGTAGGTGTCGCTAAACTCTCGCGGCGCTTGCTCCAAGGCCTTGGCCAGGCTGGTGCCGCCGTTGACTTCTGCACGCAGCGCCGCGATGACGCGCTGCTGGCGCGGGTTTTCAGCCTCTTCGGTCATCACGGTCAGTGCCCGCTCAATGGGCAGGCCTGCTGCGACCAGGCCGGCGAGCTGGCGGGTAAAGATGGCCAGGCCAGCAGGGCTGTAGGCCCGTGCCGTCCACAGATCGCGCTGCAGCCAGTGGGCGCCGTGCTTGGGCTGCTCGGTCGCCGCTTCGACCTGCATGGGCAGTAAAGCGCGGGCGCGCAGGGCGGTGCGCGCAGCCCGTGGCGAATCGGCTTCGATCATCCCGCTTTGCTCTTTGCCCTGGCTGTCGATGGCTTTGTAGGCGTAGGCGGGCATAGGGGGTGCGGCTTAGGGGAGAGCGCAGGCGTCTGCGTCAGTCGCGGGTGACGCGAACGAGTTCTTGCAGGGAGGTGACGCCGCCTGCGACCAGGCGCTGGCCGTCGTCGCGCATGAACTGCATGCCGGCCTGTAGAGCAGCGCTGCGGATCTCGGCCTCGGGCGCGCGCTCGTGGATCAGGCCACGGATGGCTTCGTCGGTGGCCAGCAGTTCAAAAATCCCGGTGCGTCCGCTAAATCCGCTGTGCCCACAGTGCGTGCAGCCGGCGCCGTGGCAATGGCTGCACAGCTTGCGCACCAGGCGCTGGGCCAGTACGCCCAGCAGGGAGGAGCTCAGCAAAAACGGCTCGATGCCCATGTCGGTGAGCCGGGTGACCGCGCTGACCGCGTCGTTGGTGTGCAAGGTGGCCAGCACCAGGTGGCCGGTCAGCGAGGCCTGGATGGCGATTTGCGCGGTTTCAAAGTCGCGAATCTCGCCGATCATGATGATGTCCGGATCCTGCCGCAAGATGGCCCGCAGCGCGCGTGCAAAGTCCAGCTCGATACGCGCATTGACCTGGGTCTGCCCGATGCCGGGCAGCTCGTACTCGATGGGGTCTTCCACCGTCATGATGTTGCTGCGGGTGGCGTCGAGCCCACCCAGAGCGGCATACAGCGTGGTGGTCTTGCCCGAGCCGGTTGGGCCGGTGACCAGCACCAGACCGTGCGGCTGTTGCACCAGGGTTTCAAAGCGGGCCAGGGTCTGGCCCTGCATGCCCACATCGCGCAGGCGCAGGCGCTGGCCGGACTTGTCGAGCAGGCGCAGCACCGCCCGCTCGCCATGCGCGCTGGGCAGGGTGGAGACGCGCACATCGACCGCCCGCGTGCCTATGCGCAGCGAGATGCGGCCGTCTTGTGGCAGGCGCTTTTCAGCGATGTCGAGCTCGGCCATGATTTTCAGGCGCGAGATCAGCGCCGCGTGCAGCGCGCGGTGCGGCTGCACCACCTCGCGCAAGGTGCCGTCGATGCGAAAACGCACCGAGGAATGCTGCTCATAGGGCTCGATGTGGATGTCGCTGGCGCCGTCGCGGGCGGCCTGGGTGAGCAGGGCGTTGAGCATGCGGATGATGGGCGCGTCGTCGGCCATCTCCAGCAGGTCTTCCACCGCCGGCAGCTCCTGCATCATGCGCGACAGGTCTACATCGGACTGCACCTGGTTGACCACCGCCGCCGCGCTCGACTCGCCCTGCGCGTAGACGCTGCTGATGCGCTGCACCAGTTCGTTGGCGGGCAGATGTTCCAGTTCCAGCGGCATGGCGCCGCTGCCATGGCAGCGCATCACCTCGGCCAGGGCCTGGCGCTGGCTGCGCCCACTGACCCACAAAGTGAGGCGGCCGCCGCTTTCGCCCAGCAGCAACTCGGCGCTGCGGGCAAAGGCATAGGGCAAGAGGTAACGCATGGCCTCAGGGCTTGGCTGGCGCCGACGGGGCGGGCGCTGCACCCGGTGCCAATGTGGGGGCCAGGCCCGAAGGCGGGCTGCCCGTGCCAACCGGCGCCAGCATCGGTGCGCTTTGTACGCGCATGGTCGGGCTGGCCGCTGGCTGCGCGCCTTGCTGCAGGCCGCGCATCATGTCGTAGCGGTCTATGGACAGGGCTTGGCTGGCGGCCGCATCACGTACCACCACCGGCCGAAGAAAGACCATCAGATTGCTCTTGCTGCGTTTGCGCGACTCGTTGCGAAACAGGACGCCCAGCAGGGGAATGTCGCCCAGCCCGGGCACCTTGTCTTCGTTGCCAGAAAACTCGTCCTGTAGCAAACCACCGAGCACCACCACGCTGCCGTCGTCGACCAGCACATTCGATTCGATCGACCGCTTGTTGGTGATCAGGCCGCTGGAGTTGATGGTGGGCGAAATGCTGGAGACTTCCTGGAAGATTTGCAGCTTGACGGTGCCGTTCTCACTGATCTGCGGCTTGACCCTGAGCGTCAGGCCGACGTCGCGCCGCTCGATGGTCTGGAAAGGATTGACCGAGCCGCCCGAGCCGGAGTTGGCGCTGGTGTACTGGCCGGTGATGAAGGGCACGTTCTGGCCGACCACGATCTTGGCCTCTTCATTGTCCAGGGTGAGCAAGGTGGGCGTAGACAGGATGTTGCCATCGCCGCTTTCCTGCAAGAAGCGGCCGAGCATGCCCAGGGTGTAGACGCCGCCCGTGCGGTTGAAAAACCCGAAATTGATGCCGCGCCCTGGCGCGACGCTGCCGCTGGCGCCCTGGGTTTGCAGGGTGAGGATGTTGTTGCCACCGGTACCGAAATTGGTGCCCAGAAAACCGATGGTGCCGTCGCCCTTGCTGCCCAGCGGGCCCTGCCATTGAATGCCGAATTCCTCGGCCTTGTCAGCCCTTACCTCAACGATCAGGCTCTCGACCAGCACCTGCGCCCGGCGGGTGTCGAGCTGCTCGATGACGGCGCGCAGTTGCCGGTACAGCGGCTCAGGCGCACTGATGATCAGCGCGTTGGTGGCCGGATCGGCCTGAATCTGACCGCCGGTTGATGGCTGGCTGGCGGTGGTGCTGGCCGCAGCGCTTGCCGGTGCCTGTTGCGGGCTGGCGGCGGCCGCTGTCGCTGTCGTACGCCCATCGCCAGCTGCGATAGCGGCGCGCAGGGTGACGGCCAGCTTGGTGGCGTCAGCGTTTTTGAGATAGACCACATGGATATTGCCGCTGGGGCCGGCCTGGCTGCTGGGCTGGTCTAGGCGCTCGACCAGGCTGCGGGCCAGTGCCAGGCGAGCCGGGTTGGCCGCCCGGATGACGACCGCGTTGGACCTGGGCTCGGCCAGCAGCGTGGTGCGGTAGCTGGTATCGGCTTGTCCCTGCGGCGCGCCCGTGGCAGAGCCTTGAGATTCGATCAGCCGGCTGACCAAGGGCACCAGGTCCGCAGCAATCGCGTGCTTGAGCACCACAATTTCCAGGTCGCTGGCGTTGGGCACGTCCAGCGCGGCGATGATGCGCCCGACCCGCTGTAGGTTGTCGGCATAGTCGGTGACCACCAGAGAGTTGTTGCCGGGGTTGACGTTGATGGTGTTGTTGGGGCTGATCAGCGGGCGCAGCACCGGCACCAGGTTGTTGGCACTTTCATGGCTGAGCCGGAAGATCTGGGTGACGATCTGGTTACCCACCGTTGTGGGCGCCTTGTCGGTGACGCTGCCACCCTGCAGCTTGGCCTCGGCCTCGGGCACCACCTTGTAAAGGCCTGCAGTCTCCACCACGGCAAAACCTTGTAGTCGCAGCGCAGCCAGGAACTGGTTGTAGGCGGTGGCCTTGCTAACGGGGCGGTCGGTGTTGAGGGTAACGGTGCCTTTGACCCGCGGGTCGAGCACCACGCTGCGGCCGGTGATCAAGGCCATGGCACGGGCGACCTCGCCAATATCGGTGTTGCTAAAGCTCAGCGAAACCATATCGCTGGCGGCCGGCCGGGCCGCTGCCGGCGGTGGGCTGGCCACCACCGGGCTTGCAGCCGAGCTTGCCGGGCCTGCTGCGGCCGCCGGGGGCGCCCCGGGCGGGTTGGCCGCTGCGGTGCGCGGCGGTAGTGTCGGGCTTTGCGCCCAGGTGATGGCCGACAGCGCCAGGCTCAGAGCGGCTGCGGTCGGGACGGTGTTGCGATTCATGGGGAGACCCTCAACCGATGGTGATGTTGGAGCGCGCGCCCTCGCGCCGTCCGATGATATTGAGCACATTGCCCAGCGCCGGCTCCAGCGCCGGCTCGGTGCTGGCCTGGCCTTGAAAGCGCCAGCGCCCGGCCAGCCATTGCCCCTGCCCCTGCAGTTGCAGGGCGCCTTCGACGGTGGTGAGTGTGACCTGAACCTGTTGGGCTGCTTGCAGGTTCAAGCGGTAATTGCCCATAGGACTGACGGTGGACAGGGCCGAACCCAGGTTTTGCAGGTCCAGCATGGCTGCGCCCCGCAACTGGGCCTGACCCGCGTTCCATCGCCAATGCAGGCCCTGCGTCTGCAATTGCAGCGTGCCGCTGGGCTTGAGGGTGTTCCAGGGCGTGCCCAGGCCGCTGAGGATGTCGGCCGGCCAGAGCGATTGTTGGTCGGCCAGGCTCAGGCGCGCAGCGCCGCCGTCCCAGCCCAGGCTGATGCGCAGCGGCTGGCTCATGCAGCACAGGGCCTTGAGGTCCAGGTCCACAGCGTTCCAGTTCAGGCCCAGCCGCCACTCGATGCGTTCGGGCAGCAGGGCCCGATCGCGGCTGCCCGGCCCGCCGGTCAGCAGCAGCCGTCCCGATCCCTGCCAGACGGTGCCCTGCGCGTCTAACAATTGCAACTGGCCGCTGGCTGCGATCCATGGCGCGAGCCAGCGCGCCGGCGCTTGCGTCGAGAGGGCCATGCCTAGGCCCAGCAGCAGGCCCAGCCAGGCCGCAAACCAGGAAGCGGCCCGTGCGCCTTGCCGCACAGGGGCTTGGCGCTCAGTTACGGCGGGTTTGCGCCTTGCCATGGTCAGGGCAATTCCAAGGTCATGCGGCCCGTCCAGAAACCAGGCTCGCTCTCCTGCAAATTGGCTTGCAGCACCCGGGCACCGATCTGCGGGCCGAGCGCTTGCAGCCAGGCCGCCAAGGCGGCGATGGGGACGCGCGGCAAATCAACCGTCACCCGTTGGCCTTCGCCACCGAGCTGTGCGCCCAATTCTTTGACCGATTTTGTAAGGGCCATCCTGCTTTGCGCCGGATCGATGCGGGCCTGTTTTTGCAGGTCTTGTGCACGAGCTTGCAGCGCCAGCATGATGCTGCGCTGCTGCTCGGCTTGTAGGCGGCTGCTTGGTGCCTGCTGCCACAGCCGCCAGGCCGGCCCCAGTGCGAAAGTCCAGATCAGCGCGACCAGCACTACTGCGGCCGCAGCCGACATCAGCAGCCGCTCACGCGGCAGGCGTGACTGCCACAGTTGCCGGGCCCTGATCAGGACTGGATTCATGGCGTACGCACCAACATCTGCCACTGTTGGCCTTGGCCTTGCAACTGGTAGCCGCGCAGGGCCAGGGCCGATTGAAGCGTCGCCACCTGAGCCGCGGGCAAGGGCCAGTCGCCCAGCGCCAACTGCCCGTTGCTGTAGTCAAGGCGCTTGATCGGCGGCGCGCCGGCTTGCGCCAGCACGGAAAGCATCACCCCCAGGTCGCCGGCCTGCGGGCTGCCGCTGGCCAGGGCCAGCGCCTGCACCTCGCGCTGCATTTGCTGCACCGGCTCGATGATGAGCTTGAGCTGCGGGAAGCTGCTGCGCAGGATGGCCTGTATCTCTTGCTGCCGCGATTTTTGCTGGCTCGACTCCTGCCAGGCCCAGCCCATCAGCCCCAGCCCCTGCACCAGAACCAGCGCCAGCAGGCCCCAGCGCAAGGGACGCCACTGAGCAGACCGCCATACTTGTGACCAGGCCCGCAACACCTTTTGGCGCCCTTGGCCGCCGGCGGTGGCTGCCAGATCGAACTGCGCCAGATTCCAATCGGACTGCGCTGCCTGCCATAGGCGCTGGGCGGGACTGATCAACTGAGCTGGTCTATGCAGCCCTTCCTGCGCCGCCTGCGCCAATGCGGGTTCGGCCCACAGCGGCACATCACTGGCCTGGGGCAGGGCCGCAGCCCAGGTTTGTAAGGCCTCGCGCAGGGGCTGGCGCAGGTGGGCCACCAGCACCCCTTGCTCATCGACGTGCACCAGTTGCGCCTGCTCGGCCTGACCGATAAGGTAGGTGGCGGTCGCCCCGGGCTCAAATTCGGGGACGATTTTTTGCACGCTGCGCCCTGCCGCGTTCAGCACGGCGAGCGCTTCCTGCAGCCAGGTTTTTTGGCATACCGCTACCCAGCTGGCCGTGCCAGCTTGTGCACCTGGGGCCAGGGCCATGTGCAGTTGCGAAGGCTCGCTGAGCAATTGGTCTTCGAGCAGGCCGGCCAGGGCCTGCTGCCAGCGTTGCCGAGGCAAGCGTGGCAGCGTTGCCTGGTGCCAAGACAGCATGGCCGCCGGCACCACCACAAGCAGTTCCCGCGCGGCTGGCCATTGTTCGGGCTGTCCTTCGAGGCGCTGGGCATCCGACGGCCTCAAGCCCTCGGGCCTGTCGCGGCCACCGGTGATCAGCCAGGCAGACCAGGGCTCGCGCGGATCAGTTGGCGGGCAGGCGAGGAGGAGGCTCATGGGTCAGGGCTGGACCGCTGTCAGGATAAAACTGCATTGTAGGCAGGGGCCGGCGCAAGGCGGTCTTGTTGGCGTAGTTCGAAAGCCTCGCGGTGGGTCAACTAAGAGCTTGTTGTTTTGACCATGGCTCGCGGGCCCGGTTCAGCTGAGCGAAGATAGGGCGCAACAAGGCCGTCATGTTTTACCTGCCTGACATGTGACGATCAAGGCAATGAAGACAAGTTTTTTGCTGTTGCTTATCTTTTAGGCAGATGCTCGCAGTCACCACCAGGGCGATGGAAGACCTGATGACTTCCTGCTGCAGACAGCAGCGCGCCGAGCCGGATGCACCAATGGTGCCGTCGACTGCGGCAACTGTCCCCCCTTGCCCGAGAACCGGCGAGCTTGGGCGGGGATTGAAGCTGGCTCACCTGAACTGGAGCCGAAGTCGGGGAGGATGGGTTGTCCGTGCTCAGTTCCGGGCGCTGACAACGCCAAAACGCGCAGCTTGGTCATTGTGTATCACCCGACCGGTGGCGCGCTCGATGATTTTCAGCCCCAGAATCAGGGTGTCGTCGGAGTTTTGAGCCTGTAGGCTGTAGCTGCTGCGTAGATCGATGTAGAAGCCGTCGCTGCGCTCCTGCCCGGCCTCCCTGAGGTTGTAGACCTTGTAGAGGGACATCTTGTCGCCATTGCGCAGCTTGAGCTCAGTTTCCACGCCGCCCCCGGGCCGGCCTGCAAAACATCCCAGTATGTTCATGTGCTGGGGCATGCCGCAGGTCAATACCGCAGTAAAGGGGAATTCGGCTGCCACTTCCTGGCGTTGCCGCCGTGCATTGGCTGCCTGTGCTTCAGCGGCTTCTTGGGCTGCTTTTTGGCGTGCATCGCGCACGCTCAGCGCTGTGGCACCTGGTTTGCCAGTGGCATCGGCTTTGTCCTTCAGGTAGGTCAGCACATCGGCAACTTCGCCGCGGCTGCTGTAGCGGCTATCTTGCATTTCACGCACGGCTGCATCCAGCCCTGCTTTGTCCGTGATCTGGTACTGACCGAGGCTCTTGAGCTGTTGGGCATTGGCCTTCATCTCCCGGCTGAGCACGTATTGAGCATAGTCTTGATATCCCGCCCGCTTAGCCCAATCGTCGCGCAGGGCGGATGCTTCAATCAATTGATTAAGTTGGAACTGGGCCTTTGGATCGCGCTGCAGGGCGCTCATCAGTCTCTTGAGATTCGAAGGGTAATCGACGTAGATCATGCACTCTTCGGGCCTGGTCTGCCGGGCTGTAAAGAGCGCCTCCAGGTTAGGATAAGTTTTGTCAAGCGGGCGGTTTGTGTTGACCGTCAACCGCAGTCGCTCAGCCATCGTCCTCAATTCGTCCGATTGCGTGCTAAGGCCGCGCAGCGCGTAGCCGATGATGGCTGCGCCTCGCTCGCCGGTATAGGACAGGGAACAAAACAGGATAGGCGCCCCCGGGCGTACAGGGCCAAAGGTTAAAGAGCCGATTTTTTCGGTGGAGTCGCTTTGGGCCAGGCTGTCGAGTTCCTGTGCGCGGTTCGCCAGAGTCTGCCTGCGTTGAATGCCTGCTTCACGCATTTGGTCGGCCATCGCAAACAGATCGGGTTGAGCAAATTCGTGCAACTGCTCATAATCGCGGGCGAAGATTGGCATGGCGCTGACCAGGCTGGCCAATGCTTGTCGTTGCACCAATACCATGTCGACGACTTCGTTTGAGCGCATGACGATATTGGGGCCGGCCGTTCTGCCGCAGTCGATGGGCCGCAGTAGCACTTCTCTGCCATTGATCAGAGAACTCAGGTGGCGTCGCAGTTGGTTGCGTGCAGCCGCATCTATTGTCGCGTCCGGATAGGCCCCATACGCATTTGGCAATTTGATGATGCAGGTCGTCAGCTCGCCCGCCCGGGCCAGATCCTCGGGGTTACTCAGGCGCTTTCCACCGTCCAGCGTGTTTACGACCCGAAGCCGGCTAGAGTTCTTCAGGACCATCAAGATCATGTCTTGCTGGGGACCCTGAGCAGATCTGGCGGGCATCTGGGGCTGGAGTGCGGTGCTTTGTTGCGTCGGCGGCGATACTGGCTGGGCAATTGCTGTTGTAGAAGCGGGTGCTGCCGCTTGTACAGCCCCAGGGGCTGCTACCGGCGCCACCGCCGGAGTCGGAGCGCCCGCCGGCTGCTGCAGAACTGAGCTCGCGCCAGCTATGGCTAGCGCAGCCTGCTGGCCGTAGTTGCATGGACCGGCGGTGCGCAAGCCCCGAACCACCAGTACTCCTTCAGCCTGGATGGTGAAGTTGCCGTCGGCGCTGTAGCTGTGATTGAGCGACCAGTTTTCGCCTGCTTCCAGGCGCTTTCTTTCCACCCGTCCATCGCCAAAGCGAAGCTCCATGCCGCAGATGCCTGCGCCATTTTTGACTCCGACGAGTACCTCGCGCGGCTGACTGCCCGCCTTGATTTCTACTGAGCCGTCGGCAGTTTGGGCGCCAGCCGTGGCGGCGAGCGCAAGGCTGCTGGCAATGGCTGCGCGGAAAATGATGTGTCGCATGGTTTGTTCAGGCTAGGGTTGACGAGGCTATTGAGACAGCCTCAGGTCGCTGAGCCGAACCGGGGCTATGACTCCCAGGTCAGCGGGATAGATTTCAGGATCACGCAGCAAGGAAGGGCGCTTGTGTCTGGGCGAACGGCAGAGTCTAAATCAATCGAAAAAGTCGCCGACCAGGCTCAGGCTGGGCTCAATCGCCGGTGGTAGAGCGCGAGCAGCAACTCGGTGGTGCGTGCCGGCTGTTCCTCGTGGGACAGATGCCCCAAGCCCTCGAACTTGGAGATGCTGGCCTGCAAGCTGGGGTCTAGCCGGGGCAGCACCTGTTCGGCTTGCTCGGGGCGCACCGTCTTGTCGCCAGTGGCCACGATCAGATCGAGCGGTACGCGCAGGCGTGGCAGGCGTTCGGCCAGGGCGTGCAGGTCCCATTGGGCCATCATGCCCAGGGCGGCGGCGGCGTGGCTGGGGCTGGCCACCAGCAAGGCATAGAGCGCGGTGCCTTCCTCGTCGATGCGCGAGCCTGTGCTTTGCAGCAGGCGCTCGGTGACCGCACGATCGCGGGCTTGGTAGGCAAACAGGCGCGGGATCCAGTTCATGCCGGCCATCAGCCGCGCCGCTGGCGCAAACAGTTGACCGGCCAGCCCATGCAGCGGCAGCAGCGCCCCATTGAGACTGACGATCAGCCGCAGGCCAGGCAAGCCGTCGAGCGCCATGCGCACCGCCACAGCCGCGCCAGCCGAGTGGCCGACGATGAGTTGGACTTGCACCTCCATGGCCTTGAGCAGGGCCTGCACGCCCTGGGCCATGCCCGGCAGGGAGAGCTGGGGCGAGTTGGAGCCTTCGGCCGGTAACTGGGTGAAGGCGTGGCCGGGCAGGTCGACGCTGATCACCTGCATATGCCCGGCCAGCAGCGGCGCGACCTGGCGCCAGGAATGGGTGGACGCGCCGGTGCCGTGCAGCAGCAGTGCCGTGGGCGCCGTGGCTGAAGGGGCGGGCCAGTGCTGCACATGCCAGCGCAGGCCGGCGGCCTGCACGAAGCGGCTGCGCTCGCGGTGTGGCCAGTGCAGTCCCTCGCGCTCCCAGTCCAGGGCGGCCAGATCGTTCATCGTGCTTCAGTTCACAGTCAACCGGCCACCGGCCGAGCCAAGCGCACCGCCTTGGACATGCCTTGCGCATCGGCGTAGGGCAGGGGCAGGTAGTGGGCCCGCATGGTCTGGGCCAGCACCTGCGCGGTGGACTGGGGCTGGGCCGAGGTGTCGATCAGCAAGCAGGAGAACTGGTCCAGGGCCAGGGCCCGTGCGGCGGCCAGGGCGTCTTCCCCGGCCTTGCCGCGCCCGGGGCTACCGTCGCGGGCGATGTTGGCGCGGCCGTCGGTGAGCAGTACCACCACGGGCGTGTCGCCGCTGCGTGCAATCTGTCCGGCCAGCTTGTGCGCCGTCTCCAGTGCGCTGGCCAGCGGCGTGCCGCCGCCGCCGGGCAGGCCGGCCAGTGAGCGTTTAGCGCGGGCCAGGGAGCGGGTCGGGGGCAGCAGGACTTCAGCGCCGCTGCCCCGAAACGAAATGACCGCCACCCGGTCGCGGCGCACATAGCAGTCGGCCAGCAGCAGCTCGACCGCGCCCTTGGCCTCGGCCAGGCGGTGCAGGGCCGAAGAGCCGGATGCGTCGACCACGAAGACGGTGGTGGTCGAGCGCTGCTGCTTGAAGCGCATGATGTGAAAGTCGTCGCGGCGCACCTCGATGCGGCGCACAGCCGCTTGCGCCGGCTCGGCCGGCCGGCCCTGTTTGCGCAGGGCCTGCCAGGGCGCTGCTGCTCGCAGGGTGGCCAGCACGTTCAGGCGCGCGCCATCGCGCAAGGCGCCACGGACCGCGCCGAGCGGCCGGCCGCGCCGCAGGTTTTTTTGCGCGGCACCAGAGCGACCAGCGCCGGCAGAGGTCTGGCGGGCGATTTTGCCGGCCCGCAGCGCCGCCAGCAGGCCGGGCGAGAGACTGGCTTGCGCAGCGGCAATCATCATCTCCTGCAGCTCCTCGGCCGAGGGCAGTTCGAGCTGCTCATCGCTGCCATCTTCGTCTTGCTGCGGCTCTTCGTTGTGCGGCGGATTTTGCGGCGGGGGTGGCGGTGGGTCCTGCGCCGGTTCGGCGTCCTGCCCACTGGGTGCTTGCTCTTGAGCATCGTCCTCGGTCTGCTCGGGCGGCGGGGGCAGTCGGGTGGCCCGCGGGGCGAGGATCAGGCGGGCGGCCAGGGCAGCATGGGCGTCGCTGACTTCTCCGGCCCCCTCCAGGGCGGCAGCTGCCCGGGCCGCCTTGGCCGCCAGCAAGGGCGGGCGCAGGGAGTCGATGCCCAGCATCAAGGCGGTACCGCACAGGGCCTGCAACTGCCGCTCGCCCAGGCTGAGGCTAGGCAGCCGCTCCCGTGCGGCCAGCACATCGGCTGCACTCAGGCCGGCCTCGGGTTCAAGCTCGGCTGCTTGCAGCAGCGCCTGCTGCTCGTCCTGCGGCTGCGGTGGCTCCAGCCAAAAGCCCAGCCTGTCCTGCAGGGCTTGGGGCGCGCCTTCATCATCGTCCTGGCCTTCATCCAGGGCGATCAGAGTCAAGTTCAGGTCGAGCTGTTGGGCCAGGCCGTCGCGCTGCAATTGCAGCTGCCGGGTATCCAGTACAGACGCCAGCTTGCCGGCCAGGTCTGCGTTAACACGCTCTGCCATGGTCAGCAGCAGCACGCCACCGTGGGCCTGGCTGAGCAGGCCGGGCTGCAACACAGGCTGGCCGCGGCTGAGGGTGGCTGCCAGGTCCAGGCCGCCGAGCAAGGCGCTGTCGCTGATGCCCGCCGGCAGGCGCCGCCAGGGTGTGCCCACCGGCATCAGCGCCCGGAGTCTATCGAGCCAGGCATCGCGCCAGGGACCGGGCGCAGAGCGCAGGCAGGCCCCGCCCAGCCCGACCGGATCGACGGCCAGCAAGGCAGCGGCCCAAGCGGCATCGGCCTGCAGACTCAGGTCTTTCGCTTGCAGGGGGTCGGCGGCATTGGGCAAGCTCTGCATGGTGTGGCCTGTCAGCATGGCGGGCCTGCGGGCGGGTGCTTCAGGGGTTTGTGCACGCCCTAGCGCGGCAGCAGTTCGGCCAGGGCGCGCTCGACCCGTGCGGTCGAACCGGTATCGTCGAGCACATGGCGGCGCAGGCGGTGGCGCAGGGCGGCCGGGGCCACCTGCCGCAGATGGGCGTCGGTGACTTCAGGGTCGCCTTGCAGGGCCGCGCAGGCGCGGGCCGCCCGCATCAGCGTCATGTCACCGCGCAGGCCGTCAGTACCCAGCGCCATGCACAGCTCAGAGGCGCGCTGGCGGGCGCTGTCGGGCACGGCGGTGTCGTGCAGGCGCTTGCGTGCAGCTTGGACTTTTTTGCGGATTTTTTCGGCCGGCTTGTCCCAATGGGCACAGAAGGCTGCCGGATCGCGCTCGAATTCTTCGCGGCGGCGCACCACTTCGACCCGACTGGCCAGGTCGGCGGGGGTCTTGACCTCCACCGACAGGCCAAAGCGGTCCAGCAGTTGCGGCCGCAACTCGCCTTCTTCGGGGTTGCCGCTGCCCACCAGCACAAAGCGGGCAGGGTGGCGCACCGACAGGCCCTCGCGTTCGACCACGTTCTCACCCGAGGCGGCCACATCAATCAGCAGGTCGACCAGGTGGTCTTCCAGCAGGTTGACCTCGTCGATATAGAGAAAGCCCCGATTGGCGCGCGCCAGCAGGCCGGGCTCGAAGGCCTTGATGCCTTGCGACAGCGCACGTTCCAGATCGAGCGCACCGACCACCCGGTCTTCTGTGGCGCCCAAAGGCAGGTCGATCACGGGAACCGCTTGCGTGTGGGTCTTGAGGGACTTGCCGTCCTGCAGTGCGCTGCGGCAGGTATCGCAGCAGCGGCCGGGCTGAGCAGGGTCGCAGCCGTAGGGGCAGCCGCTGACGACTTTCATCGGGGGCAGCAGCGCCGCCAGCGCCCGCACTGCGGTGGACTTGCCGGTGCCTCGGTCACCGAGCACCAGCACACCGCCCATGGAAGGATCGACTGCGGCCATCAGGATCGCCAGCTTCATCTCGTCCTGCCCGACGATGGCTGCGAAGGGGAAGGTATACGCCATGGTTGGCAAGTATGACATATTGCAACAGCATCACATGTCTAATTTATGTGACACATTAGGGTTTGCGCTAGGGTGTGATTCCCCCTTGCGCCGCAAAGCCGCCTGCAGCCGACGCGGCCTTAGGCTCAATGGCCGGGCTTTTCGCCGCGGGCTTTGTCGGCCTCGCGGGCCAGACGTTCGGCCACGCTGCGGGCATGCGCACGCTTGGCGTCGCGGATCTGCCAGATGCCGAAGATCAGCACCACCACAAAAATACCCAATTCCAGCCAGATTCCCATGGCAAATCCCCCTGAGTCGTACGCGTTGACCGGGGGCGATTGTTCCATGCAGTGCCTGCTCTAATCTGACTTAAGTGCGCTCCAGCGGCCATAATCGGGTGAGAACTTTCTACCCTATCGACCGTGAACGTACTGCCTGCCGACGACGCCCAGCGCGAGCTGCTGCACAACGAGATCCATGCGCGGCCCACCGCCCGCATTCGTCTGCCAGCCCTGGTGGTTTATGTGGCGGTGCTCAATGAAGGCATCAGCCGGGAGCAAGAGAGCGAGCACCTGCGCCGCCTGCCCGGTCAGGAGCACCTCAAGGCAGAGCAGCTGACCGGTAATTTTTTGCGCCTGCGCTTTGCCACCCATACCGTCAAATGGGAGCGGCATACCGAATTCACCCGTTATTCCATCGTGCAGCATCTGCCTGAGCATGCCTATCTGGGGGCGAGCCGGCCCGAGCTGCTGTCGGAGCTGGTGGTCTCGCCCGAGTGGCTGGCCGGCATACCCGGGCGCACGATTTCGGCCATCAAGCTGGTCATGACCCACGGTGATTTGTCCACGCCAGAAGAGACCATGGCCCTGGCCCGTCACTGGTTCGGCGATGCTCCTGTGGTCGCCTCGGTGGTTGGCAACACCGGCCATTCCTGGGCGGTGACCGACTTCATGGTGGGCCCCAGTGGTTTTGAGCGCATTCTGGTGCTGACCCCATCAAACACCTCGCCCACACGGGCGGGCCGGCTCTCGCAGCGCTTGCTGGAAATTGAAACCTACCGCCTCATGGCCTTGCGCGGTCTGCCGGTGTCCAAGCAGTTGAGCCCAGTGCTGGCGCAGGCGGAGACGCAGTTGTTGGACATCACCGCCCAGCTCGAGCACAAGAAGGCTTCTGCGCGGGAGCTGCTGGAGCAATTGGTGGGGCTGGCCACCCGCATCGAGCGCGCGACCGCCGAACACGCCTACCGCTTCTCAGCCACCCAGGCCTACGCCAGCCTGGTGCAGCAGCGCCTGACCGAGTTGCGCGAGCGGCCGCTGTCAGGCACGCAAACCATCGGTGAATTCTTGCAGCGGCGCCTGTCTCCGGCCATGGCCACCGTGGTGGCGAGCTCGCAGAGGCTGGGCTCGCTGGCCGAGCGTATTTCTCGTGCCAGCGCCTTGCTGCGCACCCGGGTCGATATTGCCACCGAGGAACAAAACCACCTTCTGCTGGAAAAGCTCACCCGCGGGCAGGAGTTGCAGCTGCGGCTGCAGATCACCGTCGAGGGCTTGTCGATTGCGGCCATCAGCTACTACGTGATTGGTCTGCTGCTGTACCTGGCCAAGGCTCTATACGGCCTTGGGCTGCCTCTTCACCCTGAGATCGTGGTCGGTGCAGCGGTGCCGGTGGTCTTGTGGGCTGTCTGGCGCACGACGCGGCGCATTCACAAGGCCTTGCACAAGCACAAGGGCGTCTGAGCCCGCGCTGTTAGCGCCGCGCGAGCGATACGAAGCTGTAGCCCAGTCCAGTTTTGGAAATGCCTCTGCTGCGGCCCGCCTCCAGCCACTGCGCGCCCAATTGGGGCGCATAGGCATCGCCTTCAAAGCTTTGCTCGATTTCCGTGACTTCAATCCGATCAGCCAGGGGCTCGGCCTGCGCGTAGATCTGCGCCCCCCCGATAACCCAGACCTCCTCGGCCTGATCGCACAGCGAAAGTGCATGCGCCAGGCCGTCGGCCCGTTCGGCACCAGGCGCCTGCCAGTGGGCTTGACGCGTCAGCACGATGTTGCGGCGCCCGGGCAGGGGCCGAAAGCGCTCGGGCAGCGAATCCCAGGTCTTGCGACCCATGATCACCGGATGGCCCTGGGTGAGTGTGCGGAAATGCGCCAGGTCTTCCGGCAGGTGCCAGGGCATGGTGCCGTCCTTGCCAATCACGCCGTTGGCGGCGCGGGCGTAGATCAGCGCGATGCGCGGACCGGGCTTTTCCAAAGGCATCAGACGGCCACCGGCGCCTTGATGGCCGGGTGGTGCTCATAGCCGACCACCTCGAAATCTGCGAACTCGTATTCGAAGATGCTGGCCGGCTTGCGCCGGATCACCAGCTGCGGGTAGGGCAGGGGCGTGCGCAAGAGCTGCAGCTCAACCTGCTCCTGGTGGTTGCTGTAGATGTGGCAGTCGCCACCGGTCCAGATGAAATCGCCCACATCCAAGTCGCACTGCTGGGCCACCATGTGGGTGAGCAGTGCGTAGCTGGCAATATTGAAGGGCACCCCCAGAAAAATGTCCGCGCTCCTCTGGTAGAGCTGGCAGCTCAGGCGGGCCCGCTCGCTGCCTTGGGCCGGTGCCACATAGAACTGGAAGAAGGCATGGCAGGGCATGAGGGCCATCTTGGACAGCTCAGCCACATTCCAGGCACTGACGATGATGCGGCGCGAATCTGGGTTGCTCTTGAGGGTTTTGATCACATCGGCAATCTGGTCGATGTGTCCGCCATCGGGCGTGGGCCAGCTGCGCCACTGCACCCCATAGACCGGACCGAGGTCACCGTCTTCCCGCGCCCATTCGTCCCAGATGCTCACGCCCCGCTCACGCAGCCAGTTGTTGTTGCTCGAACCCTGGAGGAACCACAGCAGCTCATAAATGATGCTCTTGAGGTGCACCTTCTTGGTGGTCACCAGCGGAAAGCCTTGCCGCAGATCAAAGCGCATCTGGTGGCCAAACACGCTCTTGGTGCCGGTGCCGGTACGGTCGGGCTTGAACACGCCATGGGTGTTGACATGGCGCATGAAGTCCTCGTACTGCGAGAACGGGCTGGGGCTGGTCATGGTGGGGCTAGGGAGATGGGGACGGATGAGAAGGATCATTGTAGGAGATGCTATGGATGCCTCCCTGCCTACGGGCAGGATTGCAGGACGGTAATTTGATGTTGGCCGGGTATGGGGTGGATCCTCAGTCGGAACCGGCA
>JBILDR010000186.1:0-6837 GCA_044352515.1 Polaromonas sp. | reverse complement strand
TGGCGGTCACTGCAGGTTTGATGCCGTAAAACAAACCGGCGACCAGCGCCGTATGCCCCCAGGCGATGTACACCCAGGACAGCACGATCAGGATCAACAGCGAGGGCAGCACAAACAAGACGCCAGCCGCGATGCCGCCCCAACTGCGGTGCATCAACCAGCCCAGATAGGTGGCCAGTTGCTGCGCCTCCGGGCCGGGCAACACCATGCAGTAGTTCAGTGCGTGCAGAAACCTGCGCTCGGAAATCCATCGCCGCCTCTCCACCAGCTCCTGATGCATGATGGCAATCTGCCCGGCCGGCCCGCCAAAGCTGATGAAGCCCAGCTTGAGCCAGAAGACAAAGGACTGCCAGAAACTCACAGGCGGTGGTGCAGCCTGCGACGCGGTGGGTAGATTCATGCGGTGTGATCGTAGCTAAGGACGCGCTGCCATGGTGGCCTGTCTTCATTGTGCGGCCTACCGGCCTTGCCCCTTGCGCTGCATTGCCAGCCATTGGCCTTTACCGCTTTGAATGGGCTCGCTATCATCGGCGGCGCCCGACCGGGCGGCCCATGAGTTACTTCTTCTATCGTTCATGAAAATCTGGTACCAAAGCATGACCCGGGCCTCAGCCTGGCCGGCCTACAACACAGCGCTCAGGCAGGTCATCGATTCGGTGCGCGATGCCCATACCGAGGTGCAGATCCACGGCATCAGCCAGCGCGGCGGCGTGGGCGACCAATACCGCTATCTGGAGCTGATTGAAACCCAGGAAGTGCTGGCCAATGTAGAGCGGGCCACGCAAGAAGGCTTCGACGCCTTTGTGATCGGCAACATCTGCGACCCCGGTCTGCATGAAGCGCGCGAGATCACCGATATGCCGGTGCTGGGCCTGGGCGAGACTTCGGGCTACTTCGCCACCCAGATGGCCGGCAACTTCGCGCTGGTCACCGGCTCACCCAAGCACATGCCCAAGATTCTTGAGAACTTCCGGCGCTACGGTCACCGCGACAAGCTGCACAGCGCCCGCTCGATGCAGATGATCCGACTGGTCGACCTCGACACCGGCTTCTCGGACCCGGCGACGGGCCAGGCCCTGATCGATCGCTTTCTCGCCGAGGTTCAGAATGCTGCGGCCGAAGGTGCGGAGGCCGTCGTTCCGGCGGTGGGCGTGCTGATGGTTTTGCTGGCCCGCGCCGGTCTGCATGTGAGCCCGCAAGGCCTGCCCATCATCAATGGCGTTGGCGCGCTGATCAAGATGGCCGAGACTTCGGTGCGGCTGCGCCAGTTCATGGGGGGCGTCTGGACCTCGCGGCGCTGCACCTACCAACAACCCCCAGCGAGCCAACTCGCCGAAATTCGTCGCCACTATGGGCAGGTGTACAGCACCCTGCCAGACCCGCAAGCCTAAATCCAGGAGAGACCATGAGCCCTTACAAAAACCTTTTCCGCCGCCTGCAAATTGTGGGCGCAGCCGTTGCCATGCTGGGCATAGGCGCTGCACAGGCGCAGGACTTTCCGAACCGGCCGCTCAAGATCATCGTTCCTTACGGCGCTGGTGGCAGTGTGGATGCGATTGCCCGCACCCTGGCACAGGAGCTGACGCCGCGCCTGGGGCAGCCGGTGGTGGTTGAAAACCGCACAGGTGCTGGCAGCAATGTGGGCTCGACCTTCGTGGCCAAGTCGCCGGCCGACGGCTACACCCTCTTGCTGACCTCGCCGGGCAATGCGATCAACCCGACGCTGTTCAAACAGATGCCGTACGACGTGCGCACCGAGCTGACCCAGGTGGCCGTGGTGGGTAGGGCACCCGGCATCTTGCTGGTCAACCCGTCCTTTCCCGCCAACAACGTGAAGGATCTGGTCGAGATGGCCCGCAAGACGCCTGGCGCCATTAACTTCGGCTCGGGCGGGCCGGGCAGCTCGGAGCACCTGGCCGGCGAGATGTTCAAGACCACGGCCGGCATCAACATCACCCACATCCCCTACAAAGGCGGCGCTTCGGTGATCAACGACGTGCTGGCCGGTCATGTGCAGATTTTCTTTACCAACCAGGCCAATGTGGTGGGACAAATCAAAGCCAACACCATCAAGGTGCTTGGCGTGGCCTCCCGCGAGCGATCAAGCTTGCTGCCCAATGTCCCCACCTTTGCAGAGCAGGGCTATCCTGAGCAGCAGGTTTCGGTCTGGTGGGGCATTGCAGCGCCGGCCAACACACCGGTGGCCGTGCTCGATCGCCTCAACAAGGAAATCTTGGCCGCTGGGGCATCGGCCTCCATGCGCCAGCGCATCTCGGACATGGGGGCAGAGTCGCTGGCCATGACCCGGGCCCAGGCCAATGCCTTTCTAGAAGACGAGATTGTGCGCTGGGGCAAGGCGGTCAAGTCATCCAATGCCCAGGCCAACTGAAGCTCAGCTTCAGATCAAGGAGTGCGCATGCCAGATGCAAGCCAGCCCTCGCCGGCAGCCATACCACGGGCCGAACGCGAATACAGCGCGCGCGCCTTGTTGGCGGTGGCGGTGCCGCAAGCCAACCCGGTGGTCGAGCCTGAGTTCTCTACGCTGATGCCCGCCGGTGTGGGCGTGATCGCCACCCGGCTGCAAGGCAGCCGCACCGATTCGGGCAACCGCCTGGTGCAGTACCTTGATAACCTGGGCACCAGCATCGAGGCTTTCGATACTGCAAAGCCCGACGCCCTGGGCTATGCCTGCACCGGCACCAGCTACCTGATCGGCGCTGATGAAGAACGTCGGCGGGTCGATGCCTACGCGCAGCGTTTTGGCTTTCCCATCATCACCTCGGCCGCCGCCATCTTGGCCGCTTGCAAACACCTGGGTATTTCGCGCCTGGCCCTGCTGGCGCCTTACCCGCAGTGGATCGTCGACGCCAGCCTGGAATACTGGCGGCAAAGCGGCCTGACGCTTGCATCTTGGGCGCGCACGGAAATGGACGCCACCGATACCCGCGCGGTCTACAAGATCCGGGCGCCTATGGTGCACGAAGCCGCCGACAAGCTCGATACCCGCGATGTGGATGCCATCCTGATCTCCGGCACCGGCATGCCCAGTCTGCGCGTGATGCCCAGCCTGGCTTTGCGCACCGGCAAGCCGGTGCTCTCCTCCAATCTGTGCCTGGCTTGGGCCCTGCTGCGGGAAACCGGCGTGGCCTGCGATCCGCCCCGGGCGGATTTGGGCGAGACGCTGATGGGCGACTGGGCAAAGCGGGCCGAGCGGCTTTAAACGCTCAGCTGGGCTTTGGCCTGCCATTCTTGCGGCTATGCAAAGGTGCCGGGGATGGCAGTACGCTTTCGCTCCTAGAGGCCTGGGTTCAAGGCTGCCTGTCCTGATCATCTCGGGCTGTTTGGAATTCGAGCCCGTGGTGAGGCCTCGAGGTAGCCCCCTCAAATCACCTTGGCCTGGCGCAGGCCCTCAAGCTCAGCAGGACTCAGGCCCAAGAGCTCACCGTAGATGGCCTGGTTGTATTCGCCCAGGCCGGGAGGGCATTGGACCGGCACCTTGGAGTCTGACAGCTTGATCATATTGCCCGGTATGGTCAGGGTGCCTCGCTTCGGGTGCTCAAAGCTCACAAAGGTACCCCTCTCGCGCAAATGGGGGTCAGACCACAGCTCCATGGTGTCGAACACCGCACTGGCCGGTACCTTGGCCTCGCCCATGCGGCGCATGACCTCGTGCTTGTCGTGGTGGCGGGTCCAGTCTGAGATCATGGCGTCGATTTCTTGCGCGTGCTGGGCCCGCAGTGCGGGGGTGGCAAAGCGCTCCTCGCCCAGCAGATCTTCGCGCCCGATCACCGTTAGTACGCTTTCCCACTGCTTGTTGCCGGCACGGGTGGTGTAGATGTAGCAATAGTCATTGGGGCCATCGCCCTTGCAGCGATAAACCTCGCTGGGAGAGGTACCCGCAAAAATGCTTTGGTTGGCCGTGCGCACTGCCGGCTTATCGAACATGGCCTGGGCCGCATAGGCGATGCGCATGAAGTTGATGATGCAGTCCTGCATCGACACTTCCACCACCTGGCCACGGCCTGTGCTGTGTCGCTGGTTCAGCGCAGCCAGTATGCCTATGGTGCAGTGCAGGCCCGCCCCCGAGTCCGCAAAGTTCGGGCCCGGTTTGAGCGGCCGCCCGGTCGGCTCGCCGGTGATGGACAAGGCGCCGCCGGCGGCCTGGGCAATCGGATCGAAGGACAGGTAATTGGCATAAGGGCCTTCTGGGGCGAAGCCCTTGATACGGGCGTAAACAATGCGCGGGTTCAGGCGCTGCACCTCCTCGACCCCAAAGCCTAGTTTTTCGATCACGCCCGGCGCAAAGTTCTCCACCAAGATGTCGCCCATCTCGATCAAGCGGCGCAGCAGTTGCTTGCCGGCCTCGGCTTTCAGGTCCAGCGTCACGCTCTTTTTATTGGCATTGAGCTGCAGGAAATAGTGGGAGTCCATGCCAGGCTCGGTGCTGGAATAGCGGCCCTGCTCACCCTTGACCGGCGGCTCAATCTTGATCACTTCTGCGCCAAACCAGGCCAGCAGTTGGGTGCAGGAGGTCCCGGACTCAAACTGGGTTAGATCGATCACCCGCATGCCCTGCAGGGCCGAGGTGCTTTCAGTGGTGGGTGAGGTGGGGAGGTTGGTCATGGGTTGGTTTTAAGGGTTATGCCTGGCCAGGTTCGGCCGGCGAGCGTTCAGTGAAGGCGCATGGGGAGATACTAGACAGCCGCGCTGAAATCCACAATCGCATAATCGCGAAGCATTCATCCACCCAAGCGATCAATGACCCAGACCGACTGGTACCGCACCCTGAGCCGGATCAACCTCAACCAGCTAAGCACCTTCCTGGTCGTGGCTGAGGAAAAGAGCTTCAGGTCAGCTGCGATCCGCATGCACCTGTCGCAATCGGCGGTCAGTGTGCAGGTGCAGCAACTCGAGCGTGTGTTGGGTCTTGCCCTGTTCCATCGCACCACCCGCAGTGTGGCCCTGACCCGCGAAGGCAGTGCGCTGGCCGATGTGGCCCAACGGGTCACTGCCGATCTGGCCGAACTCACCTCAGCGCTGCGCGCCCAGGCCCAGTTGCAAAAAGGCCTGGTGACGGTGGTGGCCATGCCCACCTTCGCCTATATGCTGCTGCCCCAGCTGATGTGCCGCTATGCCGAGCTGCACCCCAACGTCGAAGTGCGGCTGCTCGATTTTGATTCGCCCAAAGCGCTGGAGATGCTGCAAAGCGGCAAAGCCGATCTGGCGGTGCTGGCCCGAACCCCGGACATGGAGGGCTTCGACTTCACCCACTTGTTTGAAGATGAACTGGTGGTTCTCGCACCTGCTGCCTCTCAACTGCTGGAAGGCCGCAGCGAGGTGTCGGTGGAGGAGGTGGCCCGCGAGCAACTGGTGCTGAGCCCCACGGGCTCGCAGACCCGGGCGCTGGTGGAGCAGATCTTCGCGCAATCCCGGTGCTCCTTGCTGGTGCGCCAGGAATGCCAGCGGCCCCAGACCCTGCTGGCCTTGGTGGAAAACGGGCTGGGCATCAGCATCTTGCCGCGCACCGCTTTGGTAGATATGAACCTGTCGCAGGTGCGGCTGGCGCGGCTGCAAACCCGGCCGATGCGCGAGGTCGGCATTGTGTCGCTGCGCGCCATGTCGCTTTCGCCTGCGGCCCAGTCCTTCAGAGAGTTTCTGGCCCTGGTCCGACCCCAGGCGGCCGATGACCAGTCCCTGACCCTGGGGGGCTCTGCGACGTCGGCGCCCTAAGGACGCTGGGCAGTGCCCACCCTAGGGGTCACTGATCGAGAATGCGAACGTCCAGCACACGCTGGTCGTAAGAGGCTTGCAAGGCATTGGCCTCGGCCACATGGCTGCGCGCAAGACTGTCAGGCCAGCATATTTCTGCAGGGCCTCTGCCGGACGCATCGCGCAGCGACAGCTTGCCCTCAAGACTGCGCCTGACCTCACCTGAAAACGGATTGAAGTAAAGCGCAACATCGTATTTTTCTGCGTTGGCCAGTCGTTTAGAGGCATCGACCAAAGCCTGCGCACGCCTGGCCACGGCCTGGTTGGGCGACTTGAGCAGCTCATTAGCGATGCTGCTGGCCAGTTCTGCCTCCCGTGGCCCGCCTTCCCCGTAAAAGGCCATCTCGGCGTAGGAGGCCCGACCGAATTCACTGGTAGAGGCGGCATACAAGCTTCGCGCTTTGATCAGGTCACGCGCCACCAGCCGGCCATCACGGTACAAATTACCCAGGTTGGACCGTGCTGCCGGGTTGCCAGCCTCTGCGGCCTTGGTCGTATAGGAAACCGCCAACTCTGCCGACGGCTCAGCCCGCACGCCCTGCAAGTGTTCAAAACCCAGGCTCACCGGTGCGCTGGCCAGGCCAGCATCGGCTGCCTGCCGCAGCAAGGCGATGCCCTTCTTGGCATCGCGCGCAGGGTACTTGGCATCGAGCAGCAGACGAGCTATAGCCTCCTGACAGGGCGCATCGCCTGCATCGGCCTGGGCCTGACAAGCCTGCCGAGCGCCTTCGTAATTGGAGTCGCGCAGGGCCTGGGCAGATTGTCTGGCGGCCTCGGCATCAGCAAAGGCCGGTGATGACAGCAGCGCCAAGGCGGCCGCGATAAGGGGGATCGAACGCATGGACCGCTCCTGATATTGAATTTATGGATTGCAATCCTAGGGCCGCAGATTCTATGCGGGACATGGTGCGGCGCAGTCCCTTGTCGAAGGAACAAGACTCGCTTTAGGCTGGTGCGCAGGGTTGCGGGCATGAATCAGTGGGCCTCGTCATGCCCAGGCTTGACCCTTCACGAAGTAGGCCACCTCCGCGGGGACGCGTCACCCTGGCCACGGGGTCCCTAAAATTT
>JBILDR010000030.1:0-22080 GCA_044352515.1 Polaromonas sp. | reverse complement strand
ATCGCGGATCTGCTGCCGAAACAGGGGCACCACCGAACCCGATGAACCCAGCACATTGCCGAAACGGACCATACTCAGCCGCGTGCCGTGGTCACTCCGATCGGCCAGGGCTTGCAGCGTCATCTCAGCCAGGCGTTTGCTCGCGCCCATGATGTTGGTGGGTCGCACCGCCTTGTCGGTGCTGATGAGGATGAAGTCAGCAACGCCGTGTTCGGCCGCCGCTTGTGCGGTGACCAAGGTTCCGAAAACATTGTTGCGAATGCCCTCGACCGGGTTGTGCTCCACCAACGGCACATGCTTGTATGCGGCCGCGTGGTAGACGGTGTGCGGCCGCCAAGTCGCCATGATCTCTTGCATGCGGCCTTCGTCTTGCACCGAGGCCAGCAGGGGCAGCAGTTCGCAGGACCTGCCGGCCATTTTTTCCTGCAGCTCCTGATGGATGGCATAAAGCGCGAATTCGCTCTGTTCAACCAGCAGCAGCTTTTGCGGGCCGACGGCCAGCACCTGTCGGCAAATTTCGCTGCCGATGGAGCCCCCAGCGCCGGTGACCAAAACCACTTTGCCGGCGATGTTCCTGGCCAGCAAGTCTGGGTCAGGCGCGACAGGCTCACGACCGAGGAGGTCGTCAATGTCGAGCTCTCGCAGGTCAGACACGCTGACCTTTCCTTGCGCCAGGTCGCTCACGCTGGGCAGCGTGCGCACAGCCACATGAGCGCTGCGCATCTGCAGCAAGATCTCATTGCGACGCTTGCGCCCTATGCTGGGCATGGCCAGCAGCACGTCGTTGATGGGCAGCGTTGTGGCTAACTCGGGCAGATCGGCCGGCTTGTAGACCGGCTGGCCGTTGAGCACATGGCCTTGCAGGCGCGGATCGTCGTCCATGAAGCCGGCCACTTGCATGTCGTGGCTGTTGGCCATGGCTGCAGCCAGCTGCCGCCCGGTCTGCCCTGCGCCGTAAATCAGTACCTTGGGGCGCGCTGCCTTGCGCAGGATGCTCTGGTACTGATCGCCCAGCCACAAATGCACCAAGGCACGCGAACTGCCCACCAGCAGCAGCAGCAAGATGGGCTGAATGAGGCCGACCGTGCGGGGTACGCCGGTGATGCCCACCGCGGTGAAGATCGATGCGTAAATCAGCCCGTAAATCGCAATGGCCCGCGCCACCGCGGCCAGTGCTGGCCAGCCGCTGTGCCTGAAGATGGCGCGGTAAAGCCCGGTCGATATGAAGATGGGCAAGGCCACACCGATGGCCGCTGCTGCTGCCAGGGATGCACCTGTTGACCACTGAGGGTGTCCACTGAAGCTGATGAACTCACCGAGGCGCAGGTAGTAGGCCAGCCACACGCTCAAGACGCACAAGCTGGCATCGACCACCATAGCCAATACCCGCTTGGCTGGGCGCGGCAGCGCCAGCAGAGGCGGGGCCATCCAGGCAAATTGACTCTTGATCACGGAGCTTTGCTCTCGATGGGCCGCATGGTTCTCAGTCCGGGGTCTTGGCGATTCGATCACCGGCGCCCTTGCCAGAGACTGTGAGCAAGAGGTACTTGAAGTAGGCAGCCACAGACAGAGTCTGCAGCATCTGTGCATCGGTGCGCGCCAGCAGTTCGGGGGTGGACATGTCTATGCCCTGAACCTGCGCCAAGCCGGTGATGCCCGGGCGATGCGCAAACACCTCGCGACGCTCGCGCTCTTCGATCAATTCAGTTTGGCTGAACAGGCAAGGCCGGGGCCCGACCAGGCTCATCTGTCCGGCCAGCACATTCCACAGTTGGGGCAGTTCGTCGAGTTTGCTTCGCCTTAAAAAATGCCCCAGCCCCGTCACCGCTTTGGGGTCGGCCAGATGGGTGGCTACTGAGGCAGTGTCAGGCCTCATGGTGCGAAATTTAACCAGGCGAAAGGGTTTCTGGTGCCGCCCCACCCGCGTTTGAAAGAACAAGGGCGATCCGGTATCGAGCAGGCCGAGCAAAGTGATCAGCAGCAAGACGGGCAAGCCCACCAGGAGCCCAAAGGCGGCCAGCAGCAGGTCAAGCGCGCGCAGCATGGGCCATCCTTTGAAGTTGTTCGTCCATGCTTACCGGCGGCTGCCAGCCCAGAAGCTGGCGGGCGGGCTGGTCGTCAATCACCAGCGATCCGAGCAGCCGGTCTATGGCCTCGCTCTTACCGAGCGCACTGGCGAAAAGCCTGAGCAGGACCGGCGGAACTGGCGGGAGCCAAATGCTGCGGCCATAGGCACCTGCGATTTTGTGCAGCAACTCTGGGGTCGATACGGGAGCACCGTCGGAAACCAGAAAGACCCGGCCTGCTGCCTGCGGTGCTTGCTCGGGCAATGCACACAGCGCCAGGAACTCGATGAGGTTGTCCAATGCAATCATGGAGCGCTGGTTGTGGACCGCCCCCAAGGGCAGCGGTACAGCCTTGCTGACCCAGCGCAGCATCTGCGCAAAATTTCCTTTGACGCCAGGGCCATACACCAAGGGCGGGCGAACGATCACCAACGCCATGCCGCTGGCCTGCGCGATACGCTGTAGACCCTGCTCGGCCTCCCATTTGGAGACGGCGTACGGATCGCACGGTTGGGGAACATCCTCGGCGCGAAAGTAGGCGCCGGGCGCTGTAGATTCGCCGTTGACCTTGATCGAGCTCACAAACACAAAACGGCGCACGCCAGCTTGCGCCGCCCGCTGAGCCAGCACCAGCGTCGCCTCGACGTTGGCCTCGCGAAATGCTTGCAGGGGATCACTGGCATGCTCATGCATCACGTGGGCACGGCCGGCCAGATGCAACACGCTCTCGCAGCCGCTCAGAGCCTGTTGCCACGCCGGTGCATCATCGGCCGGCAGAACGCGCTCGCCGGGCACTGCGCTGGGCTTGCGAACTGCAGGCCTTACCTCGTGCCCTATGCTGGCCAGATGCTGGCACAGCGCTCTGCCAACAAAGCCACTCGCGCCGGTGACCAGCAGCTTCATGGCCTGAGCATCTCCAGCAGCTTGGCGGGGTACTTGCTTAGAATTTTGGCCATATTGGTGCGCACACCGTTTTCACGGCAGGCCCGCAGCACCTCTTGATTGAGCAAGATTTTGGCGCGCCAGCCATTGTTGCTGGCCCCTCCCGCCTGCATATGCACCAGCACCCGCGGCAGATGGCGATAGCGCAGTTGGTGCCCATGGAAGGCACGCACCACAAATTCATAGTCACCCGCAATCCGGTAGTCGGTCTTGAACAGCCCGACCCTTAGTGCCACCGCGCGCCTGAGGAAAAAACCAGGGTGCGCAGGCATCCATCCCCATGCCAGCTTTTGCGGACTGAATCGGTCTGAGCGGTAGCGACGAATCATGCGCGTTGAATCCCCCGCTTTAAAAAAGCCTACATCGGCCACCAACGCGTCAAGCGTGTGCGTGCGCATCTGCTCGGCCACTTCGGTCAGTACGCCAGGGTCGGCATACTGGTCATCGGCGTTGAGAAAGCAGACCACATCGCCTGTGGCGCGCGCCAGGCCTTTGTTCATCGCGTCGTAAATGCCTTTGTCGGGCTCGCTCACCAAGGCGGCCAGGTGCGGTCTAAAGCGCTCCAGAATCTGCACGGTGCCGTCAGTCGAAGCACCATCAATCACGATGTGTTCGACCTCAGGCCATTGCTGGTCGACCACAGACTGTATGGCGCGCTCAATGGTGGCCTGGCTGTTGTAGCAAACGGTGATGACGCTGATCTTCATCGGGCGACTCTCGCCGCCAATCCTCGCAGCACGTAGCGTAACTCGCCATTGGCCAACATCAGGCACATGCGGCGAAGCTGGTGGTAGCGCTTGTCCCAGGAGGAGGGTTCGCGGCCCCTGAGGATTTGCCTGTATTCCTGATCAAAAATTGGTTGTCGATGACTTGTCTTTGTCTCGCTATGGAGGCGCAACGCTCCCCACGCAGCATTGATATGGTGACTTTGACGGGTATGGGCCAAAAGGCGAAGAAACCATTCGTAGTCAAAGCCGCAGTCTAGGCTCTCATCCAAGAAGCCGATTTCATGATGCAAGCTGCGCTTCCAGAACGCCGCCTGATTAGTCAGCACCATGCCTTCAGCGAGCAAACTTTGATAGGTGGGCTTGACGTACTTCATTTCCCTGAGCAATCGATCTTCTTTGTCGACCAGGTTCATGTTGCCGATGATGAGTTGCGCTGAAGGGTTGATTGAAGCTGCGTTGACGAGTTGGGTGAAGGCGCCGGCGTAATAAGTGTCGTCGGAGTTTTGCCATCCAACCCAATCACCTGTGGCGCGCTGCAGCCCTTTGTTAATGGCATGCGCTTGCCCCCGGTCTTTCTCGCTGACCCAATAGGCCAGACGATTCTCGTAGCGCTTGATCAGTTCAACGCTTCCGTCGGTCGAGCCGCCGTCAATGATGATGTATTCGAGGTTAGGGCAGTCTTGGTCTAGGACAGAGCATATGGTGCGCTCGAGAAATTCAGCCTGATTGAACGATGGTGTGATGATTGACACCCTGGGTGATGCATCGCCGATTCGCCTAGCGGTAGATTCGTAACGATCTCCGGGTTTTGAGTTAACGTGTTGATTTGCCATCGACTGGACTGATTAGATTGCCCGATTCAGGGCTTTTGATTATGAATTTTCGGCAATAGCTGAACACATTTTGTCAATGACTGCATCCACGTCCAAACGAGCCTCCCACCCCAGGTGTTTCGCAGCCTTTGAAGGGTTCCCTTGGCTGATAGAGATATCTGAAGGCCGCCGAAGCTCGTTGTTGAAACGCACATGAACTTCCCAATCTAGTCCGAACCAAGCGAAGGCACGTTCAATGAAATAGGCCAAGCTTCGGGTCGTTCCGGTCGCAATCACGTAGTCATCAGCCTGTTCTTGGCATAGCATTTTCCACATTGCCTCGACATAGTCAGGGGCCCAGCCCCAATCTCGTTGGATTTCGATATTTCCCAACTCTAATACACCGGTTTTATTCTGAGCTATGCGAGCAGCTGCTTGGATAATTTTCTGGGTTACGAATCGCTCTGGCCGTAATGGCGACTCATGATTGAATAAAATACCAGTACATGCATAAAGCCCGTATGCGTCGCGGTAGTTACGGACCAGCCAGTGTGCCGAGGCCTTTGCTACAGCATAGGGACTGCGTGGCTGGAAGGGAGTTTCCTCGTCCGCAGGTCCGGTCCTGGTATCCCCGAAACACTCACTTGAACCCGCGTTGTAAAAGCGGACAGGGCGGCCTACAAAGCGAATTGACTCCAGCATGTTCAGGGTACCCTGAGCTATGCTTTCGATAGCTTCAACCGGTTGGTCGAAAGACAGGCCTACCGAGGTCTGGCCTGCCAAGTTGTAAATCTCGTCCGGCTTGTGGCGCTGAACCACACTGAGAACGCTGCGGAAATCATTAATAGCCATGGAGGTCAGCGCCACCCGATTGCGAATCCCAAGCCGCTCCAGGTTCGTGAAGGAAGCCACCATGGCATCGCGAGAGGTACCGACGACTTCATAGCCTTTGTCGACAAGCAGTTTGGCCAAGTAGCTTCCATCTTGCCCGGTTACGCCGCAGATCAGTGCCTTCATTGAAGTACCTTTTTATAAATACTCATGGTCTCGAGTGCACATCTGTGCCAAGAAAATGCCTCCAGCCGCTTGTGCCCCCTCTGTCGCAGTTCAGCTCGAAGCTGCTTGTCGGAACACAGTGTTTCGAGCGAATCCGCTATCGACTCGGTATCGCTTGGGTCGAACAGGATGGCTGCGTCTGCGACTACTTCCGGCATGGAGCTTGTATTGCTGCAGGCTACTGGGCAATCAAAGCTCATTGCTTCGAGTGGCGGAATCCCGAAACCTTCGTAAAGTGAGGGGTAGACGAATAAAGTTGCTTGTTTGTATAGAGTTCCAAGCAAAGCGTCGGCACCGCCAACGTGGTGAACTTGTCCTGGATCTAGATTTAAATGCTGGATTAATGCGAATTCCTGGGCACTAAAACTGCCACCACCAAAGGCAACTAGATCATAGGAGTCACGCAGTTTCGGGCGACTCGCATAAGCTTGAAGAAGCCGATTAAAGTTCTTGTAGCCAGCGCGTAATCCTACGAACAAAATGAAAGGGCGTCTCGGCGGGGGTAGGTTGACCAGCGAGTCATTACTTAGCGAAAATCCGAGATGTACAACGCTGGTTTTTTCCTTTGGCACTTGTAGCAGTCGTATCAAGTCAGCCCGAGTATTTTCGGATATGCATATTATATGGTCGGCGCGAGCTACGGCGGCAGCCTTTTCCTTGCGTGTCGTGTCCCAAGAGGGGTAATACTCGGGATACAACTCATGAATCATATCGAAAACAGTGAGTACTATCCGGCAGTCCCGCGGCGCCACAGTCTTCTGTGAATAATAGGTTTCGTGCAATATGTCGGGCCGCCAGCGCCGCAAGAAAAAAGGAGCCAACATTCTGTTGAGTATGCGGTAGATTCGCCCGGTGCGGCGTATGGCAGGTGCATACATGCCAGTCACCTGTAGTGCTGGTGCAGCCTGGCGCAGGTAATCGGTTACAAGAACCGGGCAGACGATCCGGCACTCAGCTGGCTGATTTGGGTCTTTCGCAAGGTGATTGGCCAGTTCAAAAAAATAGCGTGATATGCCTCCAAAACGTTGCCAGCCAAAAATTTGATGATCGAATGCGATGCGCATACCGGAGCTCTCAAATGCGACGCATCAATTGCAGATGGTCAGCCACTGTCTTGGATCCTAACTGCTGTCGGATTAATCGGGACGAGAGCCTTGCAGTCAAAGGATGGCTCGCCCAGTTCAAACTGCTTTGGCTTAACGAGCGACGCGAAAAGATATGAAGACCGTTTGCGCTAAAAAATTTCAAGCCATACCTGCTTGCAATGGACTTAAGGGTGCGCTGGCTGAAAAACCCGATGTGTTGGCCAGTTGGAAAGGTGTAATACCACCAGTCCAGTGCAGGCGGCGCCCCTTCGTAGAGCTCGGTGGTGAAGATCAGGCTGTCAGCCCCCGATTCCTTCAGTGTGTTTTCTACGAACGTCAGCGGGTCCGTCAGATGTTCCATGACCTCCATCGCTGTGACGGCTTCACACTGACCTACGGCAGGGGTGTATTCAAAACCTCGGGCCATCAGATTCTCACAGTACGCATCTGACCAATAGAAGTTGAAGCCAAGGTCCCGCATCATTCTGGTCAGCATGCCATAGCCTCCCGCCGCATCCCGGTACTGGCCTTTCCCTCGCTCACCGAATACCCAATACAAAGTGCTGGCTACTTTGAAAGCCAAGGAGACATTACGCACCACGAGGCCCGTATCGGCCGCAGCGATCGCTGACGAATAGGCTTCCTCTAACCAATGGGGGTGTTGGACTCGAAGAAATTCGCATTGTTCGCAGACTTCGTACTTGGCCGTGTATTTATGTAAGACTTGCGCCTCGAAGGCGTGGCGCATACCGGCCGAGCATATTGGACAGGTGGACATTTAGGATACCCATCTCTTGATATGAAACATCACCCAGCGATAGACTCGCGGAAGCAGCGGCCGTCGAAAGCAACGCCTGTCGCTGATCCGATCGGCGCCTCGGCTTCTTATCTGTATCTCCGGGTGAAATAAAGGAAAGCGCATGGCCTGTGTCGGTAAATCGGCTAAAGGACTGGGGATGACGGTGCGCGTTGCCTCTAGCCCAAAGCCAATGTTGGAGATCAGGTTGACTGATGGCAAGATGTTGATGCGCCCCATACACCAGTTTGCAAAACTCCATTGGTAGTCCCAGGTGTCAATTTTTCCTTTGTAGACGCGCTCAAAGATCGATCGCCAATAAGACACCTCTGTTTTCTCCAATACAAGATCTTGGAGGCGCCCTTGATCTCGAACTTGGGGCCAAAGGCGCATATCAACGTCGTAGTCTTTCCAGCGATTTCGCCAAGTGGCCCAGCCCCAAATATGGGTATATTTAGAAAAATAATAACTTTCAGCATCAGGTGGGCGCTTAAGTTGAAAGTTATCGCCACTGATCATTCCTATTCTAGAGTCGTGGCGGTAGTGCTCAAGCATCTCCTGGCAGAATCGGAAGAATGTTGGATCTGGTAGACAATCGTCTTCTAAGACGATCGCCTCTTCCACCTCCTTAAAGATCCAGTCGATGCCACTGGAAACTCTTTTCTTGCAGCCCAGATTGACGTCCGAAAAATTGGTAAGAACCTCGCACGGCCAATCTACTTGCGCAATAATTTTACGGGTAACTGCCACTCGCTCGGCTTCGCCTGCTTTGTGTGGACGAGGGCCGTCGCCGATGATAAGCAGTTTGGTTGGGCGTGCTTTCGCGATTTCAGCAAATACTCTTGCTGTAGTATCTGGTCGGTTGAAAATAATGAACCCGACCGGTGTAGTAAGCTTGAATTCGCTCATGCGAAAAGCTTTCTGAAATAGGTTATTGTTTCCTTCAGTCCGTCGTCTAGTCCGACCTTTGGTTCCCAGTCTAATTGCTTCTTGGCCAGAGTAATATCTGGTTGGCGTTGACGTGGATCATCGGTCGGCAGCGGATAAAAGGTGATTTTAGATTGACCGCCAACCAGCCTCAGTACATGCTCCGCCAATTCAAGCATAGTGAATTCGCCGGGATTTCCCATATTCACGGGGCCAATGAAGTCGCCATGGCTATTCATCATCCTGATGAAGCCTTCAATCATATCATCTACATAGCAAAAAGATCTGGTTTGCTGACCATCTCCGTAGATTGTGATGTCCTGTCCCTTAAGCGCCTGAACGATGAAATTGCTCACTACGCGACCGTCATTGGGGTGCATGCGTGGACCGTAGGTGTTGAAGATCCGGACCACCTTAATTTGAAGTTGGTGTTGTCGCCAGTAGTCAAAAAATAAGGTCTCGGCGCAGCGCTTACCCTCGTCGTAACAAGACCTTGGGCCAATCGGGTTGACCTTGCCCCAGTAACTCTCGGTCTGCGGGTGTACCTCGGGATCACCATACACCTCGCTCGTTGATGCCTGTAGGATGCGAGCTCCAGTGCGCTTGGCCAGTCCCAGCATATTGATGGCACCATGAACGCTGGTTTTCGTCGTTTGAACCGGATCATGTTGATAATGGACCGGGGAAGCGGGACAAGCTAGGTTATAGATGCGATCAACCTCCACGTACAAAGGGAAGGTAACGTCGTGACGGACCAGTTCGAATCGTGGATTTGTGAGTAGATGCTCTATGTTTCTCTTGCTGCCGGTGAAAAAATTGTCTACACAAATCACATCAGCGCCGTCTTTTAGCAGTCGCTCACACAGGTGGGAGCCCAGGAAGCCGGAGCCACCGGTTACCAAGGTTTGATGGCTAGGGTTGTAGTTCTGCATTCGGGAGTTCATGTTCATGCGTAATGCCTTTTTTCATTCGGGCCGGTCATCGAATTTTTGCACTTATATCACTTCTGAAGACTAGGCCATAGCCGAAAACAGTGGTTATGGTATATGCCAGAATGCCTGCAAATATGACTCCGACGGCGCCGTCGGACATTCCCAGGCAGTATTTTAAGGGTAAGGCGAGTAGCACAAAACAGCTGACTACCCAGACCTGCTGTTTTACCACCCCAATTCCGTTAAGAAGCGTCCCTAGCGAATTACCTGCATCAAACAATATCATCCAAAATGCTATTGCTACTAGGAGGGCGTGATCCGGCTGGACTTCGCTCCCAGTCCAGTATTGGGCTAGGCTTGCACCACTGAATATTAAAAACACAGCCCCAGTCGATGAAAACAGAAGTGTGAATATGAAGTTTCGCCTAAATGTTGTGCGAATGAAGGCCTTGTCTCCACGAAAATATGCATCGGCATATGCCGGCCAGAGTGGTGCATTCAATATTAATAGAGGCTGTGAAATGAGTTGGGTAAGGCGTTGACAAATCGCAAACGCAGCAACACTTGTCACTCCAGCAGTATTTGCAATGATCAGACTGTCGGCTCCCCATCCTGCCATCGTCCCGATTTGTAATAAGAAAAACAAAGCACCTTGGTTGAGCAAATTCGGCGCTACTGCAAAAGTATTTCTGTATGAGCGGGAGACACTGAAGTAACCCTGCTTGTTCAGGCGCACGAGGAGCATGAGATTGGCGAATATAGGCCCAACCATGCTACAGAGCAGCAGCGAGGGTATGCCTGCCTCCTCGCTTGAGGCATATAAAATTGCTGCTAGGCTGATAAGTGACCCAATAAAGCTTGCGATGTGTACTTCGAAGCCCCTTTGGAGTCCCGAAAGTATTCTTGCAATGCCGTTGGTGAATGTGCTGCAAGAAAAAAGTAAGGCGAACATTAGCAGTGCCAGTTCGAGTTCCTCTGTGATGGATGTCGACTTAAGTTTTATGATCGTTTGCCAGGGCAGCAGCTGAACGGCCGAAGCAAGTAGTGCCGCGATCAACAACGTCAGAATAAACAAGACTCCAAGGCCGCCACTGATAAGGTCTGTGGTTTCATTATGTTTGTTTTCACTGGCTGCTTTGGAGACGCGATTTGTCAACGCGTTGCCTATCCCAAGATCTAGGAATGAGAGTATTGCCGCAAAACTGGAAATCGTCATCCAGACGCCGAACCTCTCGGCGCCCAGATAGGAAACAGTGGCGCTCACGGATACCAGCATGAGGAGCAGTCCCGCCCCTCTTGCCAGAAGGCTGCTCACCACAGTCCAAGCAATTAGGCGATATCTCTCTGCGGATCTGCCAGCTTCGGTGTCTTGCGCAAAGGGGCGTAGTCGAAGGTAGCTCAGTGCGGCCGGTATCTTTATCATTGGCCGCTGTCCGATAACTTTTGATACTCGGGTGCAGAGGGGAGCGCCATTACTCTGCTCTCGCCATATAAGCCTTAGCTCGGTAGATTCTTGGCGAATGGCTCACTTTATAGTCAGTTGAACGGTGACCAGAGCGGGCCTAGTGCCTACTCGTGATATTGCATGGCCTGGAAGCCGTGATGCTTGATGAGCTCATCGCGCTCGGCCGCATTAAGGTCAGCCTGCACCATCTCGCGCACCAGCTCGGCGAAGCTGGTCTGCGGGGTCCAGCCTAGTTTTGTTTTGGCTTTACTGGCATCGCCCAGCAAGGTTTCGACTTCCGTGGGGCGGAAGTAGCGCGGATCGACCGCGACGATGAGTTTGTCACCGCTGGGGCTGGCCCAGTAGCCTTTTTCATCGACGCCGCTGCCTTGCCAGCGTATCGGCATGCCCAGTTCCTTGGCGGCAGCATCGACAAAGTCGCGCACGCTGTATTGCACGCCAGTGGCAATCACGAAGTCTTCAGGGTGGTCTTGCTGCAGCATCAGCCACTGCATTTCTACATAGTCCCTGGCATGGCCCCAGTCGCGCTTGGCGTCCATATTGCCCAGGTAGAGGCAGTCTTGCAGGCCCAGCTTGATGCGTGCCAGCGCGCGGGTGATCTTGCGGGTGACAAAGGTCTCGCCGCGCACCGGGCTTTCGTGGTTGAACAAAATTCCGTTGCAAGCATAAATGCCATAGGCCTCGCGGTAGTTGACCGTGATCCAGTAGGCATAGAGCTTTGCGACCGCATAAGGGCTGCGGGGGTAGAAGGGTGTGGTCTCCTTTTGGGGAATTTCCTGCACCAGGCCATAGAGCTCCGAGGTGGAGGCCTGGTAAAAGCGGGTCTTTTTCTCTAGACCCAGGATGCGTATGGCCTCCAAGATGCGCAGCGCACCCAGCCCATCGGAGTTGGCGGTGTACTCTGGCTCTTCAAAGCTCACGGCCACATGGCTTTGAGCAGCCAGGTTGTAGATCTCGTCGGGCTGTACCTGCTGGATGATGCGCACCAGGCTGGAGCTGTCGGTCAAATCACCGTGGTGCAGGAAGAAGCGCACGTCTTTCTCGTGCCTGTCGCGGTAAAGGTGGTCGATGCGGTCGGTGTTGAACAAGCTGGTGCGGCGCTTGATCCCGTGTACTTCATAGCCTTTGTCCAGCAGCAGCTCGGCCAGGTAAGCGCCATCTTGTCCGGTGACGCCGGTGATCAGAGCGATTTTTCTTGTGTTGGTCATGGTTGATTACCTCGTCATTTCGCCGCAGCGTGTTTGTGCAAAAAATCTTGATAGGCCAGCGCCAGGCCAGTCCTTAAATCAACCTTGGCCTGCCAGCCCAGTGCATTCAAGCGGGTGCTGTCCATCAGCTTTCTGGGCGTCCCGTCGGGTTTGCTGGGGTCGGTCTTGATCAGGCCCTGGTAGCCCACGGTTTGGGCGATGAGTTGGGCGGCCTCGAGAATGGAGACATCGTCGCCATAGCCCACGTTGATGTGACTGAGCATGGGCTGGGTGTGTTGCTCATAGGTTGCTTTGTCGAGGTGCATCACGTGCACACTGGCGGCCGCCATGTCGTCCACATACAAGAATTCCCGCTTGGGGCTGCCTGTGCCCCAGATGGTGACGGTAGCAGCCTGGTTCACCTTGGCCTCATGAAAGCGGCGGATCAGCGCAGGAATGACGTGCGAATTTTCAGGGTGGTAGTTGTCGCCCGGGCCATACAAATTGGTGGGCATGACACTGCGGTAATCGATGCCGTGGCTGGCGCCGTATTGGCGGTTATAGCTTTCGCACAGCTTGATGCCGGCGATTTTGGCGATCGCATAGGGTTCATTCGTGGGCTCGAGGGTGCCTGTGAGCAGGGCAGTTTCCTGCATGGGCTGCTCGGCCAGCTTGGGGTAGATGCAGCTTGAGCCCAGAAACAGCAGCTTCTTGACGCCGCTACTGAATGCAGCGTCGATCACATTGGCCTGCATCATCAGGTTCTGGTAGATGAACTCGGCCGGGTAGGTGTTGTTGGCATGAATGCCGCCCACCTTGGCCGCGGCCAGGTAGACCTGGTCGGGCTTCTCATGCGCAAAGAACTGGCGTACGGCGGCCTGGTTGGTCAGGTCCAGTTCGGCGTGTGTGCGGGTGACTATTTGGGTCTGTCCTTGCGCAGAAAGGGCTCGCACAATCGCCGAGCCCACCATGCCGCGGTGGCCGGCTACATAGATTTTGGAAGGCGTACTCACTGCTTACTGCGTCCGTAGTTGTCTTCAAAGCGCACGATGTCGTCTTCCCCCAGGTAGCTGCCGGACTGAACTTCGATGATCTCCAGCGCAATCGTGCCCGGGTTGGCCAGGCGGTGCACCTGGCCCAAGGGAATGTAGGTGGACTGGTTTTCCGTCAAGATCAAGACTTGCTCGCCGCAGGTGATCTCGGCCGTGCCCTTGACCACGATCCAGTGCTCGGCCCTGTGGTGGTGCTTTTGCAGGCTCAGGCTGGCTTTGGGTTTAACCTGTATGCGCTTGACCTTGAAGCGCTCGCCTTCGTCGACGCTGTCGTACCAGCCCCAAGGGCGGTGTACCTTGCGGTGCAGGCTGCGCTCCTCGCGCTGGCTGCGGCCGAGTGCTTCGACGATGTGTTTGACGTCTTGGCTGCGCGATTTGTCGGCCACCAGCACCGCGTCTGCGGTTTCGATGACCACCAGGTTTTCAACGCCGACCAGGCTGACCAGCCGGCTGCTGGCATGGACCAGGGTGTTGCGGCTGTCGGTCTGGAGCACGTCGCCCTGGTGGGCATTGCCGGATTCGTCTTTGGGCATCACTTGCCAGACCGCGTCCCAGGCGCCCAGGTCGCTCCAGCCCGCATCCAGCGGCACCATCTGTATGGCAAAGCTGCTGCCGGGGCAGCGCTCCATGACGGCGTAGTCCACAGATTCGGCGGGTATGGCCAAAAACGCCTCTTTGCCCGGCCGGACAAACTGCGCGTCCGAGCTGCGCACGGCCCATGCGGCTTGTGTGGCGGTCAGAATGTCTGGCCTGAATTGCTCGAGCGCCTTGAGCCAGACCGAGGCCTTGAGCACAAACATGCCGGCGTTCCAGTAGTAGCCGCCTTGGTCTAGGTAGGTTTGGGCGGTGGCGGCGTTGGGTTTCTCGACGAAGCGCTGAACGTGGTGGGGGGCTATCGCGGCGAGGGCGCCGCTCCCACAGGGCTCCGCTTGGCCAGGTGCCGTTTGAATATAGCCGTAGCCGGTTTCGGGGCGGTCGGGGGTGATGCCCAGGATGACGATGCTGCCTTGTGCTGCGGCCGCTACGGCCTGCTGCATGGCCTGGGTGAATGCGGCAGAGTCAGCAATGGTCTGGTCGGCGGGGGTGACCACCAAAATAGGGTCTGCGCCGCCTTCGCAGGCGGCGAGGGCGGCCAGGGTCAGGGCAGGGGCGGTGTTGCGGCCTGCGGGCTCAAGCAGGGCAGAACCAAGGCCCAAGCCGACTTCGCGCAGTTGCTCTGCAGCTAAAAAGCGGTGGTCTTCGCCGGCCACGATGAGCGGCGGCGCAACCTGAATCTGCGGGCTACCCAGCCCAGCCAGGCGCATCGCCGCTTGCTGAAACAGGCTTTCTTTGCCCGCCAAACACAGAAACTGCTTCGGAAAGCCCGTGCGAGACAGCGGCCACAAGCGGGTGCCGGAGCCGCCGCAGAGGATCACAGGTTGAATGGATTCAGTCATTGCCAAACAGATCGCGTGTGTAGGTCTTGTCGGCCACATCGGCCAGGGCTGGCAGGCGGCGGTTGGCGATGATCAGATCGGACTCGCGCTTGAATTGCTCCAGGTCATTGACCACCCGCGAGTTGAAGAAGTCCTCGGCATTCAATGCTGGCTCATAGACGATCACCTCAATGCCCTTGGCCTTGATGCGCTTCATGATGCCCTGGATGCTGGAGGCGCGAAAGTTGTCGGAGCCAGCCTTCATCACCAGCCTGTAGACCCCCACCACCTTGGGTTGCCGGCGAATGATTTCATCGGCAATGAAGTCCTTGCGGGTGGTGTTGGAGTCGACGATGGCGTGGATCAGGTTTTGCGGCACGTCTCGGTAGTTGGCCAGCAGCTGCTTGGTGTCTTTGGGCAGGCAGTAGCCGCCGTAGCCAAAACTGGGGTTGTTGTAGTGATTGCCGATGCGCGGGTCCAGGCAAACGCCGTCGATGATCTGCCGGGTGTCCAAGCCGTGGGTGGCGGCGTAGGAGTCGAGTTCGTTGAAGTAGGCCACCCGCATGGCCAGATAGGTGTTGGCAAACAGCTTGATCGCCTCAGCCTCGGTGCTGTCAGCAAACAGGGTGGGAATGTTCTGCTTGATCGCGCCTTGGGCCAGCATGCCGGCGAAGGTGCTGGCCCGCTCTGAGCGCTCGCCGACGACGATGCGGCTGGGGTGCAGGTTGTCGTACAGAGCCTTGCCTTCGCGCAGGAATTCCGGCGAGAAGATCAGGTTGGCCGTATCCATAGCCTGCCGGGTTTTTTCGGTGTAGCCCACCGGCACGGTGGATTTGATGACCATCACCGCCCCCGGGTTGATCGCCATCACATCGGCAATCACCGCTTCAATGGAGCGGGTGTTGAAGTAATTGGTCTGCGGGTCATAGTCGGTCGGGGTGGCGATGACTACAAAATCTGCCCCGGTGTAGGCTTCGTGCTTGTCCACCGTGGCGCGCAGGTTCAGCGGCTTGTTGCGCAGATAGTCTTCGATTTCGGTATCTTCGATCGGCGACTTCTTCTGATTGAGCAGCGCTACTTTTTCAGGCACGATGTCCAGCGCGACAACTTCATTGTGCTGGGCCAGCAGGACGGCGTTGGACAGCCCGACGTAGCCGGTGCCGGCGATGGCGATCTTCATGCTTGGACTTTCCTGGTAGTGGATCTTTTTTGAGTGCCGGCTTCGGATTTCAGGGCCTTGATCTCCGCTTTCAGCGCTTCGTATTCCTGCATCTTGCGTCCCAGAAAACGGGTCATGAGGGCAGCCTTCTCGCTCAGGCCTTGGGGCGTGAGCACGTAGATGTAGCCAAACTTATTTTTGGATTGGCTGAAGTTCTGTACCTTGACCCAGCCTTTGGCGATCAACGCCTTCAAACAGTAGTTTAGTCCGCTGGTACTCAAGCCCAGGCTCTGGGCAATCTCGCGCTGGGTCAGGTCCGGGTTGTCCTGCAGCAAGCGCAGAACCCGGAAGTAGGTGTCTTCCTGCAGTTGGGAGCGGCGGCTGGTCATGGAGAGGATTCGGTAAGCTCCGAGCGGGCAGGCTACCGCACTGCCGGTGCATCAGCGGCAGTGCGCACAACAGCTCGGAGTGTTTGTACGAATTCGAATAATTTTACTGGTCTATTCATCCCTTAATCGGGGTCAGATACCGATTAATTGCCGCCCCACCGCCCCACTCACATGAAAAAGAAAAAGTAGGCGATCAGTTGCATGCGGCGCAGGCCGTCGGCCCGGCCTATCGGGCGGCCGGAGGCGTCGTAGATGCGATCGCCCTCGATGCGGCCCATGGGGGTTCCCGAGGCGCTGTAGAGGCGGTCGCCTTCGAAGCGGCCGATGGGGCGTCCAGAAGCGTCGTAGATACGCTCGCCTTCGATGCGCCCGAGGGGGCGGCCTGAGGCATGGTAGACGCGGCCGGCTTCCACGCGGCCGATGGGTCGGCCGGAGGCGTCGTAATAGCGCTCGCCGTCGGCGCGGCCCAGGGGCCTTCCGCTGGCGTCATAGACCTGTTGGGCCTGCACGGGGACGGCGCAGGCCAACATGAGGGCGGCCAGCAGACCCGGCATGAGACCTCCCAGGAAGCCGGCCGACGGGGCTATCAGCCGTGTGGCCATAGGCTTTCGCATGGCCGGCCCGGGCTGCCTTACTCGGCCTTGATGCCAGCTGCCTTGACCACCGGGCCGTAGCGGGCCAGATCGCGGCGGATTTCGTCGCCAAACTTCTCGGGCGTGCCAGGGGTAGCTGCAATGCCCAGTTGGTTCAGGCGCTCGCGCACGTCGGCGTCGGCCAGTACGGCATTGAGCTCGGTGTTGAGTCGCTCGATGATGGCGCGCGGCGTCTTGGCCGGTGCCATGATGCCCACCCAGGAGCTGACGTCAAAGTCGCTCACTCCCGCTTCAATGAAGGTTGGCACATCGGGCAGGGCGCGCGAGCGCTGCAGGCTGGAGACGGCCACCGGGTGTACCTTGCCGCTCTTGACATGCTGCACTGCGCCGGCAATGGCGGTATAGACCAGCGGAATGTTGCCGCCAATGACATCGATCAGCGCTTGGCCGCCGCCTTTGTAGGGCACATGGACCAGATTGGCTCCGGTGCGGATCTTTAGCAGTTCACCGGCAATATGCGGTGTACCGCCGGTGCCCGAGGTGCCGTAAGACAAGCCACCGTTTTGTTTTTTGGACAGGTCCAGCACCTCACGCAGGGTCTTGGCCGCGACGCCGGGGTGTGCGACCAGGATCAGCACCGCATCGCCGATCTTGCCCACTGGGGCGAGGTCTCGCGCGGTGTCGAAGGGCATCTTGGCGAAGACGTGCGGGTTGATGACCATGGTGCCGTCAAAGCCCAGCACCAGGGTATAGCCGTCGGGCTCGGCGCTGACGACCATCTGTGTGCCGATGTTGCCCGATGCGCCGGGCTTGTTGTCGACCACGACTTGCTGACCCAGTCGTTTGGACAACTGCTCGGCGATCAAGCGCCCGCTGGTATCGGTCACGCCGCCGGGCGCGAAGGGCACGACCAGGCGGATGGGCTTACTGGGGTAGCCGCTTTGGGCGACGGCCGGGCTGGAAAGACCCAGAAGTCCCAGGCAGGTCAGGAGTGCGCCGGCCATCCATGGACGGCGGGCTGTGGGCTTGAATGGCATGAAACAGTCTCCTTGTGTGAAGCTTGAAGCCCCGGGAGGATAGCCTGTTTTTTAAGCCCCCACATCGCTGCGAGGGCGCAGCTCCTACACCACTGAGCAGTCGCCGCGGCCCAATCTTGTGGGAGCGCCGCCCTCGGCGCGATGGGGCTGTCGATCAGCCCCCACATCGCTGCGAGGGCGCAGCTCCTACACCACTGAGCAGTCGCCGCAGCCCAATCTTGTGGGAGCGCCGCCCTCGGCGCGATGGGGCTGTCGATCAGTCGCCGCATCGCTGCGAGGGCGCAGCTCCTACACCACTGAGCAGTCGCCGCGGCCCAATCTTGTGGGAGCGCCGCCCTCGGCGCGATGGGGCTGTCGATCAGTCGCCGCATCGCTGCGAGGACGCAGCTCCTACACCACTGAGCAGTCGCCGCGGCCCAATCTTGTGGGAGCGCCGCCCTCGGCGCGATGGGGCTGTCGATCAAGCCGCCGCATCGCTGCGAGGGCGCAGCTCCCACACCACTAAGCAGTCGCCGCGGCCCAATCTTGTGGGAGCGCCGCCCTCGGCGCGATGGGCTTGCGAACTAGCCCTACATCGCCCAAGCCAGATGCTCATCGAGCTGGCCGGTCTCGCTGAGGTTCTTCAGGCGCTTGAGGCGGGTGAAGGGGCGGGCGTTGAAGGTGGCGGCGTCCAGGCCGATGCGGGCAAAGACATCGTGCAGTTGCTGCGCGCCCTGGCGGGCGTTCCAGTGGCATTCAAAGCCGGGCAGCTGGCGGTGAATCTTGGCAAAGTTCACTCGGTAGCTGCGGTTATCGGAGCTGGCCTGACCCAGGTGCAGCTCGCAGCCTGGATACACGCTGGCCACGATGCGGGCAATATCGCGCACCTGGTGGTTGTCGGCGTCATGGCCGACGTTGAAGATCTCGTTGTGGATGGCCGTCTTCGGTGCTTCCAGCGCGCAGGCAATCGCCTCGCTGATGTCGAGCACATGCACCAGCGGCCGCCAGGGCGTACCGTCGCTGGTCATCACGATCTTGCCGGTGGTGGCGGCCAGGCCGCACAGGTTGTTGAGCACGATGTCAAAGCGCATGCGCGGCGAGGCCCCATAGGCGGTGGCGTTGCGCATGAAGGTGGGCGAGAACTGGCTGGAGGCCAGGGCGGCCACGTCATGCTCGACCATCAACTTGCATTGGGCATAAGCGGTTTGCGGGTGGGTGGGCGAGGTTTCGTCGACCGGCGTGCTGCCCTGGCCTATGCCGTAGACGCTGCACGAGGACATGTAAACAAAGCGCTGTACGCCGGCGGCCTTGGCCATGGCCGCCAGGTGCACCGAGCCACGGTGGTTGATCTCGAAGGTCAGTTCGGGCGAGTTCTCGCACAGCGGGTCGTTGGACAGCTCGGCCAGATGCACCACCGCCTCGTAGCCGCGCAGGTCGGCCACCTCGACGCGGCGTACGTCCTTGTTGATGGTCTCTGGCACCTGTGGCACCAGGGTGTTGTCGTTAAAGAGCCAGCCGTCGCGGTAGTAGCCGGTATCGAGCCCGGTGACATCATGGCCACGGGCGCGCAAATAGGGCGTGAGCAGGCAGCCGATATAACCTTCAGATCCGGTGACCAGCAATTTCATGGTGTTTGTCCTCAGTGGTGGTGGTGTGTTGCGGAAAAAATCGTTGTATCTGCTCCTGCCAGAGCCGGTCGCACAGTCGCCCTGCAGGCAGTTCGACGTCGTCAAAGTGCAGCACCGCGTCCTGGGCCAGCGGCCTGCGCATGCGGCAGCCTTCGGCCAGGCCTATGGGCAGCAGGTGTTCGCTGCGGGCCAGCGGCGCGTTTTCGGCCAGCCCATAGGTGGCAAAGCCGCCCAGACCGTCGAGCGTCTCGCCCAGTTGCAGGTCGCGTTTGGCGGTGGCCAGCACCTCGACCCGGGGCGCATCGATGGGCGTCAAGGTGGCGTCGTGAAACAGCACCGCCCGCGCCACCGTGTTGGGCACCTCGAAGTGGCACAGGTGGTAGGGGGTGTAGAAGCAATACAGCGGGCCCTCGCCCAGCTTGTAAAGGTGCAGGTAATGGCGCTGTTGGGGGTGGTCGTGGGTGCCCAGCACATACACGCCCGGGCCCGGCATCGCACCGACCACATAGTCAACGATGCCCGGGCCTTCGAGCAGATCGCGCAGCGGGTAGAGCTTGCCCACGTCCTGGATGGGGGTGCCCGCCGGCACGGTCGGCCCGTGCATGCCCCGGCGCGCCACCCGCATGCCGGTGCCGTTGGCGACGATGGCGTTTTCAAAAGAGATCTTGGTGCCGTCGGCGAACGAGGTCACCATGTGCGGGTTTTGGCCCCACTGCGCCGCGAAGCTGGCCTGGGTCTGGGGCGTGCGATAGGGGTCGTGCAGGCCCTTGATATTGCCGCACAGCACCGGTTTGACGCCTATGCCTTTGACGAAGCGATACAGGTTCATCATCACGCCGGGCTGGTCGCCGTCGGCGCTGGTCAGAATCACCCCAGCGCGGTCGGCATAGGTCTTGAGGATGGGCCCCAGGGTGCCGTCGAGCTCGGCGTTCATCAGCACCACATGCTTGCCGTGGGCGATGGCTCGCATCGTCACATGGGCTGCATATTCGATGGTGCCGGTGACCTCGACGATGGCGTCTATGCCCCCGGCGCTGCACAGCGCCAGCGCATCTTCGGTCACCGCCGGCCGCCCCTCGGAGATCGCCCGTTCAAGCGCGGCCGGGCTGTCCGCATGAACCACGCCGGTGATGCCGGCCTGCTCGTAGGCCTGGCGGGCCGACTGCAGATGTCTGTTGGCGATAGCGGCCACCCGCATGCCGGGCACCGACAGCGCCACTTGCAGCGCAATGCCCTTGGCCATGAAGCCGGCCCCGACCAGACCGATGCGTATGGGTTTGCCCTGCTCGGCGCGTTGGGCCAGCGCCTTGTCAACGAGGATCATGCGCTCACCTCTACGCGCGTGGCCCCGGCTTTGTCGTGGGCGGGCCAGGCTGCGTCCTTGGCAGACAGCTGGCGTATCGGTACCGGCCAGTCGATGCCAAAGGCCTCGTCGTCATAGCGCGCGCCGCGTTCGGCCCCGGGGGCATAGAAGTTCGACACCTGGTAGCTCACCGCCACATCCTCGGTCAGGGTCACAAAGCCATGGGCGAAGCCGCGTGGCACCAGCAGCATGCGGCCGTTGGCGGCGCTCAGTTCGACCCCCAGCCATTGGCAGTAGGTGGGTGAGTCGGGGCGCAGATCGACGATGGCGTCCCAGATCGCGCCTTGCTCGCAGCGCACCAGCTTGTCTTCGCCATGCGGCGCCAGCTGGTAGTGCAGGCCGCGCAAGGTGCCGGTGCGGCGGGTGACGGAGCGGTTGGTCTGCACCATGCGGCTGGGCAGACCGCGGGCGGCAAACTCCTGCTCGCAATAAACGCGGGCAAAGCTGCCGCGCTCGTCGGACCGAGCCTCGGGCTCGATCAAGGCGGCGCCGGGCAGCGATGTGGTTTGGATGCGCATGTTCTTCTCCTGTGCGGGTGTGTTGCGGGGTGTTTGGGTGGCTGCGGCGGCATGCAGGGGAACTACCAGCTGCGCCAGGGCGCGCGGCCAGAGCTCCACAGTGCTTCGAGCGACTGCTTGTCGCGCAGGGTGTCCATGGGCTGCCAAAAGCCTTCATGGCGAAAGGCGGCCAGTTGCCCCTGCTCGGCCAGTTGCTCCATGGGTTCGCGCTCCCAGACGGTGTCATCACCGGCGATCAGGTCGATCGCTTCGGGCTCGAGCACAAAAAAGCCGCCGTTGATCCAGGCGCCATCGCCATGGGGCTTTTCCTTGAAGCTGGGCACCCGCGGGCTTTGTGCGGCCAGCGTGAAGGCGCCAAAGCGCCCGGGCGGTTGCACTGCGGTCACCGTGGCCAGCGTGCCCTGCGTGCGATGAAATTCGATGAGTGCGCCAATGTTCACATCGCTGACCCCGTCGCCATAGGTGCAGCAAAAGGTTTGGTCGCTCAGGTAGGGTGCGGCCCTTTTGAGACGCCCGCCGGTCATGGTCTCCAGACCGGTCTCGACCAGGGTCACCCGCCAGGGCTCGCTGCGGGCGCGCAGCACGGTGGTCTGACCTTCGCGCATGTCAAAGCGCACATCGGCGCCGTCAAGGTCGTAGTCGCGGAAGAACTGCTTGATGACATAGCCCTTGTAGCCACAGCAGATCACGAAGTCGTGCAGGCCATGGGCAAGATAGCTCTTCATGATGTGCCACAGGATCGGCCGCCCGCCGATCTCCACCATGGGCTTGGGGCGCACGCTGCTTTCCTCGCTGATGCGTGTGCCCAGGCCGCCGGCTAAGATGACCACTTGCATGCCTGTTCCTTTCAGGGCTTGTTGTTTTAAATCGGGTGTCGGGATCAGGGACTCTGGGTTTGCGGCAGGGGCCAGGCCCTCATGGTTGGGATCGCGCATGCCGCGATTCAAGCCA
>JBILDR010000029.1:0-22205 GCA_044352515.1 Polaromonas sp. | reverse complement strand
GTGACCAGCGCCGCCACCATGGCGCCGTCATAGCCCATGCGGGCGGCCAGCACATAGGCGCTCGAAGCAGTCGGCAAGGCCGAAAACGCCAGGAGTACCAGGGCTTGGGTCGGCTCCAACTTGAGCGCGCGCGCCAGGCCAAAGGCGATCAGAGGCAGCAGCAGGTGCTTGATGCCAATCAGGCTCAGGCCCAACAGCTTGGCCCGTGCCAATGCTGCCAGTTGCATGCCGGCGCCTGCAGCCATCAGGCCCAGGGCCAGAGAGGCCGCGCCGATGCGGCCCACGGCTGGCTCGAGCCAGACGGGCATGCGAAAGCCCAGCAGGTTGGCCACCAGAGCACTGCCGGTGGCCAGGATCAGCGGGTTGGACAGGAGCTCGCGCCCAAAGTGGCGCTGCGACTGGCGCGCCATGGGCCAGACTGCGGCCGTATTGAACACCGGCACACAAATGCCGATCAGCACCGCAATCAGCAGCAGCCCCTGGGCTCCGGCCAGACGCTCGGCCAGGGCCAGCCCGATGAAGGAGTTAAAGCGAAAACCGACCTGCGCGGCCGCCGCATGGGCCCGCCTGTCGATGTGCCCGCCCAGCAAAGGCAGGTGGGGCAGGGCGTAGCTCAGGCCGATGGCCGTGGCTGCGAGCATCAGCCCGCCTGCGACTAAGCCCGAGGCGGCCTGCAATTGCAGCGGGCTTTTGACGATGGAATGAAACAGCAGGACGGGGAACAGGAAGAAATAAACCAGCTTCTCGACCTGGTCCCACACCGGCCGGTTGAGGGCTGTGTAGCGACAAATCAGGAAGCCGCAGGCGATCAGACAAAAGTCTGGAAATAACAAATTCAGATAGTTCACCGTCCAAGAATAACCGTTGCACTTGCGGGTTCTCCTGATGCGGGCCGGCCCCGCCTGGACTACCATTGGGAAGTTTTAATCTGCCGCCCTGGGGCGCATGTACTAAAAGGACCCTATAGCCATGATGATCCGCCGCTCAGCCCTGTTGGCCCTTGCCTTGACCGCCCTGCCAGGGCTGGTTGTGGCGCAGGCCTATCCCAGCAAATCCATCAAGCTGCAGGTGCCGTTTGCGCCGGGCGGTACGACCGACATCATTGGGCGGGTGATTTCAGAGCCGCTGGGCAAGGCGCTGGGTCAGAGCGTGGTGGTGGAGAACCGCGCCGGTGGCGGGGGCGTGGTGGGTGCCAATGAAACCGCCAAATCGGCGCCCGATGGCTATACCCTGGGCATGGCCACTGTCTCGACGACGGCGGCCAATCCGGCCATCAACCCCAAGATGCCCTACAACGTCCTGACCGACTTCACCCCCATCATCAACATCGCGGCCACACCCAACATCATCGCGGTGCATCCGAGCTTTCCGGCCAAGGACTACAAGGGCTTTCTCGAGGAAGTTAAGCGCAACCCCGGCAAGTACTCCTACTCCTCATCCGGCACCGGCGGCATAGGCCACCTGCAGACTGAGCTGTTCAAGAGCCTGACCGGTACCTTCATCACCCACATCCCCTATCGGGGCGCTGGGCCAGCTTTGAACGACACGGTAGCCGGTCAGGTACAGATCATTTTTGACAACCTCCCTTCGGCCTTGCCCTTTATTCAGCAGGGGCGTTTGATTCCCATCGTGGTGGCTGCGCCTAAACGACTGGCGGCCCTGCCCAATGTGCCTACCTTTAAGGAAGTCGGGCTTGAGCCGGTCAATCGCCCGGCTTATTACGGCATCCTCGGCCCCAAAGGCCTGCCTAAGGATGTGGTTGACAAGATCCACGCCGGTGTCAAAAAGGCTTTGGAAGATCCCGCCATTCGCAAGCGCATTGAAGACACAGGCTCGGACATCATCGGTAACACGCCCGATCAGTTTGCAGCCCAGATGAAGGCCGAGTTTGAGGTCTACAAAAAGGTGGTCGAAAGCGCCAAGCTGCGGCTGGAGTGACGAAGCGCAGAGATCAGCCGCCGCTGCGCCTAAGGCGCTGCGGCGGTTTTTTTATGCGCCCTGCTTGGGAGTTCGTGTGACGGCCAGCGGTATTGATGAGGTTGACGCCTTTCTCGACGCCGTCTGGCTGGAAGATGGTCTGGCGCCCAACACCCTGGCCGCCTACCGCCGCGACCTGAGCCACTACGGCCTGTGGCTGGCTCAGCGCGCCAAAGCGCTTGACGCCACCGGCGAGGCCGATCTGCATGCCTATTTCGCTGAGCGCCACGCGAGCTCCCGCGCCACCTCGGCCAATCGGCGCCTGACGGTGTTCAAGCGCTACTTCCGCTGGGCCCTGCGCGAAGGCCGCATCCAAGAGGACCCGACCCTGCGTCTGCAGGCTGCGCGCCAGCCGCTGAGGGTGCCCAAAAGTTTGAGCGAGGACATGGTCGATCGCCTACTTGGTGCGCCCGATCTGCAGACCCCGCTGGGCCTGCGCGACAAGGCCATGCTGGAATTGCTGTACGCCAGCGGTTTGCGGGTCAGTGAGCTGGTCGGACTCAAAACCTTTCACCTGGGCATGAACGAGGGCGTGCTGCGCGTGATGGGCAAGGGCAGCAAGGAGCGGCTGGTACCGTTCGGGGCGGTCGCGCGCGAGCACCTGCAGGCCTACCTCAGCCAAGCGCGGGCCATGATTTTGGCCGGCCAGCAGACCGAAGACCTCTTCGTGACTGCCCGCGGCCAGGGCATGAGCCGGGTGATGTTCTGGATGATCATCAAGAAGTACGCGCTGCTGGCTGGCATCAGCGTGCCGCTGTCGCCGCACACCCTGCGCCATGCTTTTGCCACCCATTTGCTCAACCACGGCGCTGACCTGCGTGCGGTGCAGATGCTGCTGGGCCACGCCGATATTTCCACGACGACCATCTACACCCATGTGGCGCGCGAGCGCTTGCGCCAAGTGCATGCGGCGCATCATCCGCGCGGCACTTAGGACGATGGCTGGTACATGTGCTCACGGCTAAAGGGGTAGTCGCTCTGGCTGCCTGGCAGATCATCGGTATCGATCTGCCCTGAGGGTTTAGTGGCCAGCATCTGGTGCAATGCCATCCAGCCTTGTTCAAAACCCATGGCGCAGCCGGCCAGGTAGATGCGGTAGGCCCGCAGGACCTTGCCGCCTTGCTCGCCGCCGAGTCGGGCGCTGAGCACTTGCTGGGCGGGCCCGAGCTGAGCTTCCAGGGCGTCTGACCAAGCCCACAGGGTTCTGGCGTAGTGGGGGCGCAGGTTCTCGGTATCGACCATCTCCAGACCGGCATCGGCCATGGCCGCCAGTACGCTGCTGGTGTGCAGCAGTTCGCCGCCGGGGAAGATGTACTTTTCAATGAAGTCGCCCATGCCGGCGCCAAGCTGGTGGTGCTGGGTGCCGCCGGCGGTGATGCCGTGGTTCATCAGCAGGCCGCCCGGCCGCAGCAGCCGCCTGATCTTGCCAAAGTACTCGGGCAGCCTGGCCCTGCCCACATGCTCAAACATGCCTACCGAGGCGATCTTGTCGTAAGGCAGGCCTTCTTCAAGGTCGCGGTAGTCCAGGAGCCGCATTTGCACCTGGTCCTGCAAGCCCCGTTCCCTGATCAAGACCTGAACATGGGCATGTTGCTGGCGCGAGAGCGTGATGCCAGTGGCGTGGACCCCATGCCGCTCAGCCGCCCACAGCAAGAGTGCGCCCCAGCCAGCGCCGATGTCCAAAAAGCGCTCACCGGGTTTGAGCATGAGCTTGCGGCAGATGTGTTCGAGCTTGGCTTCCTGGGCCTGGGCCAGGCTCATGTCGGCTTGCCGGAAGTAGGCGCAGGAATAGACGCGCCGGGGGTCCAGCCAAAGTGCATAAAAGTCGTCGCCGACGTCGTAGTGGTGCTGGATCTGGGCCGCATCGCGCTGGCGGGTGTGCAGGAGCAGCGAGCGCAGCCCTTGCAGCCAGGCGCTGCCCAGGGCCGATTTGGGCTGGACCGCATGGCCTGGCACCATGGCTGCGGTAGCCGCCATGATTTGGCGCATGCTCCCTTCGAGTTTCAGGCGCCCCTCGACATAGTCCTCAGCCAGCGCGCCCACCTGTGCGGACCGCAGGCGATCCAGGCTGGACCAGTGATGCAGCTGTACCCGCACGGGCGCTTCTTGCGGGCCAATGAGCTGACCCGATGGCAGTTGCAGTTGCAGGGCCGGCCAAAGTGTGGCCGCCGACTGGCTAGGGCGCAGGAGCATCAGGCTACCTCTTCAGGGTGTTGAATGCGGCGCGGCCTCATGCGCTGCAGGTCAAAATGCTAAGCGGCTTGCTGCTCCGTACACAAGCGCGACCGTGTGAAGTGATGGTTTTTCCGGCGCTGGCCTGCGCTGGACTGGCTTTGCCACTGGCAAAGCGGCAAGCACTTGTCCGATGGGCAAGCCGGCCCCGCGCCCTGGCATCAGCCTGCGAGCTGAGCCAATTCCTGGGGCGTAAAGCCTGCAGCGCTGCGAGCGCTCAGGTTGAAAGGCCCGCGAGGACGGGGCGCGCCATAGCGCTCAGACAGGCTCAATTGCTGCGCCAGGGGGTCCAGCTCGCCTTGCTCGCACAGCCAGCCGAACCATTGGTTGCCGATGGCCACATGCCCGATCTCATCGCGCAGGATCAGCTCAACAATTTCTGCCCCCCGCCGGTCGCCGGCTGAGCGCAGCTTGTGGGCGATGGCCGGCGAAGCGTCTAACCCGCGCGCCTCCAGTACGCGCGGTACCACCGCCAGCCTGGCCAGCAGATCATCCTGTGTGCGTCTGGCCATGTCCCACAGTCCCTCGTGGGCGTCAAAGTCCCCATACCGGTAGCCCATGGCCTGCAGATGTTCGTGCAGCAGCGAAAAGTGCAGCGCCTCCTCGCGCGCTACCTTGAGCCAGTCGTGATAAAAATTTTCCGGCATGGCAGGAAAGCGCCAGATCACATCGAGTGCCAGGTCCATCGCATTGCACTCGATATGGGCCAGGGCATGGATCAGACCGGCGCGGCCCTCGGGGCTGCCCACAGCCCGCTGAGGCACTTCGCGCGGTGGCAGCAAGCGCGGCCGGTCAGAGCGGCCGGGCAGGCCTTCGGGCTCGCTCCAGCGGGCTAGCTTATCCAGGACAAGGTGCTCAGGCCACTGCCGTAAAGCGAGCGCCTTTTCATCGGCATCGCGCAGGACGATCAGGGCCAGTGCGTGATTGCGTAGGCAGGTCATGTTCTCAGGATATCTTCAGGGCGCGCTCAGACGCCCTCGTTTGGCCGAACGTTTCAGGCGAATCTCGACGGTTCTTCCTACGGCGCTCGCGGCCTTAATGAGCGTGTCTAGCTGTATCGACAGGTTGGCCGGATCGAGTACTCGGTCGAGCTGCGAGCGGCTGGTCGCCATGCGTAGGGCCATGTCGACCTTGCTGAGCTTGCCACTGACCATGGCCTCGTCCAATTGCTCGGCCAGTGCACGCTTGAGTGCTCGGGCTTGAACTTCCTCGTAGATGCCATCGTCTCTGAGAAAGTCGTCGAGGCTGCTGCCTTTATGGGGATTTGATTTAGCCGTTTTGGGCATCTTTCCACTCCTTCAAGCGTTGAATGGCCAACTCAATGTCCTTAGCATTGGTTTGCTGGGTTTTCTTAATAAATGCATGCAGCAGGATCATTTCAGACTGATCAACGGCAAAAAGGATGCGCGCGATCCGATTCCCGACCTTGCTGCGCACTTCCCAGATGGATCCCCTTAAGTGATCAACCCGGGGTTTGCCGATAGGCCACTTGTACTGGACGTAGGCGATGTCTTCACCAATGATTTGGCGATCCGCTTTGCTCAGCGCTTTGAGCCACTCGCGCACTGGCTCCTGGCCACCTGCTGAGCGGTAGAAAAATGCCGGTATTTTGGGCATCGCAGCCATTCGAAAATTGTACCCCATGAGGTACATTTAAAGTCTCAGCTGGCCCGCAGCGGCCACCGAAGGCGGCTCAATCCCTGGGCAAGAGTTCCAGTCTTTCAGGATTTGGGTGCGCTGTCGACCCAAGGTGGCAAGAATACGCAGCCAGCCCGCAGCCGCAGTGCCGGGCTCCTACAATCTTCGATTTTCCAGCGAGAGGGCGCCCATGGCGGTTTATCAGATCGGCGATGTCATCCCCCAGATTCATGACAGCGCCTGGGTGGCGCCCAGCGCCCAAGTCATGGGCCGGGTGGTGCTGGAGCAAGACAGCAGCGTCTGGTTTGGCGCGGTGCTGCGCGGCGACAACGACCCGATCCGCATAGGCAAGGGCAGCAATGTGCAAGACGGCAGCGTGCTGCATTCCGACCTCGGTCAGCCCATGACGGTGGGCCAGTATGTGACGGTGGGGCATCAGGCCATGCTGCACGGCTGCACCATCGGCGACGGCTGCCTGATCGGTATACAGGCGGTCATCCTCAACGGTGCGCGCATCGGGCGCAACTGCCTGGTCGGCGCTGGCGCGCTGGTGACCGAGGGCAAGGAGTTCCCGGAGGGCTCGATGATCCTGGGCAGCCCGGCCAAGGTGGTGCGACAGCTCACGCCTGAGCAGATCGAGAACATCCGCCGCAATGTGCTGGGCTATGTGGACAACGCCCGCCGCTTCAAGACGGGTCTGCAACAGATCGGGTGAGCCCAAGCGCGCTGGCCGCCTGTGGGTCGGTTTTCGAAAATTTCCTCAGCCTGAAAGGGGCACTGCCCTGCCATGTCCGAGTTGCATAAATTCATTTTTGAGGGCCTGCCGGTGCGCGGCATGCTGGTTCGTCTGACCGAGGGCTGGCAGGAAGTGCTTGCCCGCCGGCGTGTGGCCGGCGGCTATCCGCCCGAGGTGCAAGACCTGCTCGGGCAGATGTTGGCTGCCGGTGTGCTGATGCAAGGCAACATCAAGTTCAATGGCGCTCTGGTGCTGCAGATCTTTGGCGACGGGCCGCTGAAGCTGGCGGTGGCCGAGGTGCAGTCGGACCTGAGCTTTCGCGCCACGGCCACCTTTGGCCCGGCTGGCGCCAGCGCCGTGCCCGCGGGCGCCAGCCTGAGCCAGATGGTCAATGTGGACAACCAGGGGCGCTGTGCGATCACCCTGGACCCCAAGGACAGGCTGCCCGGTCAGCAGCCTTATCAGGGCGTGGTGCCGCTGTTTGGCGACCGCCACGAGAAGCTGGACAAGCTCAGCGAGGTGCTCGAGCATTACATGCTGCAAAGCGAGCAGCTCGATACCTGCCTGGTGCTGGCGGCCAATAGCGAGGTGGCTGCCGGCCTGCTGATCCAGCGCCTGCCGGTGATGGGGCAGGGCAATTTGGCCGGGCAACTCGACCGCGACGCCAATGAAGACCAGATTGGTCGCAGCGAGGACTACCAGCGCATCGCCATGCTGGCGGCCACCCTCAAGCCGCAGGAGTTGCTAAGCCTGGGGGCTGATGAGATCTTGCACCGCCTGTTCTGGCAGGAGAGTCTGACCCGCTACGAGCCTTTGCGGCCGCGGTTTGCCTGCACCTGCTCACGCCAGCGGGTCAGCGGCATGCTGCGCAGCTTGGGCTCTGCCGAAGTCGAGCAGATCTTGGCCGAGCAGAGTCGGGTGGAGGTGGGCTGCGAGTTTTGCGGCGTTCTCTACCACTTTGACGCGGTCGACGCGGCGCAGATCTTTACCGAAGGCAGCAAGCCGCCGGCCCCCGGCGGCGTTCACTAGAGCTTGGACAGCTTGGCCTGCCGCTCGGCTTGCATCAGCCCCAGCAAGATGTGTTCGCAATCCGGGTCATCGCATTTTTCGCAGGCCAGGCGCCAGCCGGGGCGGCCTAGGGTTTGCGCACCGACGGGCATCAGGGCCCGGTCGCGCACAGCCAGTGCGGCCAGGGCCTGCTGCAGTTGCTGAGACTGCGATCCTCTGAGGGCCTGGAAGCTTTGCTGCTGATTGAGCAGCGATTGTCGCAGCGCCCTGTGGGCCTGTAGTGCGCTCAAGTCGGGCTCTTGCGCCTCGGTTTGGCCTTCGTCCCAAGGCAGCAGCAGGCAAAAGTCCTTATCGCCAATGTCTCCGGCTTCGGACCGATGCGCGAACTGCCAGGCCTGCGGGCCTGCGCTGGCCTGGCTTGCTACGGCGGCATTCAAGGCCGCACTGAAGTTGCGCGCTGTGCTGGCATCGTGGCCCAGCACCAAGACCTGGATCGCAGCAACTGTGGTGGGCTCAGCCGGCGATGTCATCGCCAGGCCTTACTTGGCGTTGCTAAATTGCACGAAGATCTCGTTGGGTTTGACCATGCCGAGCTCGCTGCGGGCCTTTTCTTCAACCATGTCCAGCCCTTCTTTGAGGTCGCGCACCTCGGAGGCCAGCCTTTCGTTTTCGGCTTGAGCCTGCTGGTTCTGGCGGCTCATCTCGTCAAGCTTGAGCTGCATCTGTCTGACGTTGGGCACGCTGCCACGGCCAAACCAGATCTGCGCCTGCAGCACCAGCAGCAGGGTCAGCAAGAGGCCGGTGACGAGGCGTTTTCCCACCTTGCAGCTTCTTTCAGCGCAGGTTGTAGAAGGCGGCGCGGCCCGGGTAGCTGGCGATGTCGCCCAGGTCTTCCTCGATGCGCAGCAGCTGGTTGTACTTGGCCATGCGGTCCGAGCGGCTGAGCGAGCCGGTCTTGATCTGCGCGGCATTCAGGCCCACGGCGATGTCGGCAATCGTGGAGTCCTCGGTCTCGCCCGAGCGGTGGCTGATGACGGCGGTGTAGCCGGCGCGCTTGGCCATCTCGATGGCGGCAAAGGTTTCGGTGAGTGTGCCGATCTGGTTGATCTTGATCAGGATCGAGTTGGCAATGCCTTTGTCGATGCCTTCCTTGAGGATCTTGGTGTTGGTGACGAACAGGTCGTCACCCACCAACTGCACCTTTTTGCCCAGGCGCTCGGTCAGCAGCTTCCAGCCGTCCCAGTCGCCCTCGTGCATGCCATCTTCGATGCTGATGATGGGGTACTTGTCGACCCAGGTGGCCAGCATGTTGGTCCATTCCTCGGCCGACAGCACCAGGCCTTCGCCTTCGAGGTGGTACTTGCCTTCACGATAGAACTCACTGGCGGCGCAGTCCAGGCCCAGGGCAATCTGCTCGCCGGCCACGTAGCCGGCCTTGTCGATGGCTTCCAGAATCATTTGTATCGCGGCCTCGTGGCTGGGCACATTGGGTGCGAAGCCACCCTCGTCGCCCACGGCCACGCTCATGCCCTTGTCGTGAATGATTTTCTTGAGGGCATGGAACACTTCAGCGCCGTAGCGCACGGCCTCACGGAAGCTGGGAGCGCCCACGGGAATGATCATCAGTTCCTGCAGATCCAGGTTATTGTTGGCGTGCGCACCGCCATTGACCACGTTCATCATAGGCACCGGCATCTGCATGCCGCCCGAGCCGCCAAAGTAGCGGTACAGCGGCAATCCGGCTTCCTCGGCAGCGGCCCGGGCCACGGCCATGGAGACCGCCAGCATGGCGTTGGCGCCCAGGCGGCTTTTGTTGTCGGTGCCGTCCAGGTCGATCAACGTCTTGTCCAGAAAGGCCTGCTCGGAGGCATCCAGGCCCAGGACGGCCTCGGAGATTTCGGTGTTGATGTGCTCAACCGCCTTGAGCACGCCCTTGCCCAGATAGCGGGACTTGTCGCCGTCGCGCAGTTCGATGGCCTCGCGCGAACCGGTGGAAGCGCCCGAAGGCACGGCGGCGCGGCCCATCACGCCGGACTCCAGCAGCACGTCGCACTCGACGGTAGGGTTGCCGCGGCTGTCCAGGATTTCGCGACCTACGATGTCAACTATGGCACTCATTGAACTTTCTTCTTTCTTGGGAGCAGAGATTAAAAAACGGGGACTCAGGTACCTTCGACCAGCAGCATGCGCATCACCGCAGCGCCTTGGCGGGCTGCACGGGCGCTGGCGTATTCGGGCGATGCCTCGAAGCGTCGGGCCTGCTCGGTGGAGGGGAACTTCAGAATGACCAGCCGCTCGGGCTGCCAGTCGCCCTCGATCACCTCTATGGCGCCGCCACGCACGCAGACTTCCGCGCCGAAGGTCTGCATGGCCACCGTCGATAGCTTTTTGTATTGCTCGTACTGGGCGGGGTTGGTGACGCTGACATTGGCAATGATGTAGGCACTGGGCATGGCGTTCAGGCGGTGAAATTGTTTTCTAAAAAGCCATTTTGCTTGGTAGCGCGATCGAGCACGACCAGGGTTTCGAGCAGGGCCTTCATATGCCGCAGCGGCACGGCATTCGGTCCGTCCGACCAGGCCTCTTGGGGCCGGGGATGCGTCTCCATGAAGAGCCCCGCCACGCCGACGGCCACGCCGGCGCGGGCCAGCACTGGCACCATTTCGCGGGCGCCGCCACTGACTTGCCCCAGGCCGCCAGGCTTTTGCACCGAGTGGGTGACGTCGAACACCACCGGCGCGCCCGAGTTACGCATCTCGGCCAAGCTCGTCATGTCGGCCACCAGATTGTTGTAGCCAAAGCTCACCCCGCGCTCGCAAGCCAGGAAGCGGTCTTCGCTCAGGCCGGCCTCCCGTGCGGCGCCTCTAGCCTTGTCGATCACGTTCTTCATGTCCCAGGGCGCGAGGAACTGCCCCTTCTTGATGTTGACGGGCTTGCCTGACTGCGCCACCGCGCGGATGAAGTCGGTCTGCCGGCACAAAAATGCGGGCGTCTGCAGCACATCGACCACGCTGGCAACGGTGGCGACTTGTGACTCGTCGTGAACATCGGTAAGCACCGGCAGCTTGAGCTGGCGACGCACTTCGTCCAGGATCTTCAGGCCGGCGTCTATGCCCACGCCGCGCTGGCTGCTTCCAGACGAACGGTTGGCCTTGTCGAAGGAGCCTTTGTAAATCAAGGGAATGCCCAGCGGCTCGCAGATGTCCTTGAGCTGGCCAGCCACGTCCAAGGACATCTCCAGGCCTTCGATGGAGCAGGTGCCGGCGATCAGAAAGAAAGGCTGGTCCAGCCCGGCCTCGAAGCCACAGAGCTTCATGCGCAGACCTTCATACGCTGCGCTGCCATCATGCCGCCACCTTCAAAGATTTGCCCGAGCCATGGTGGTCCAGGGCCGCCTTGATGAAGGAGTTGAACAGCGGATGCCCATCCCAGGGGGTGGACTTGAATTCCGGGTGGAACTGCACCCCCATATACCAGGGGTGTGTTGTCTGCGGCAGTTCGACGATTTCGGTCAAATGCTCGCGCTGCGTCAGGGCGGAAATCACCAGCCCGCTGGCGCGCAGGCGCTCGAGGTAGTTCACATTAGCCTCGTAGCGGTGGCGGTGACGCTCGGTCACCACATCGCCATAAATTTGGTGGGCCAGGGTACCGGCGCTCACGTCAGAGCTTTGCGCGCCCAGACGCATGGTGCCGCCCAGGTCGGATTTTTCAGTGCGCGTCTTGATGGTGCCGTCGGCGTCCTTCCATTCAGCGATCAAGGCGATCACCGGATGCGGGCTGTCGGGTTCAAATTCGGTGGAATTGGCTTCGGCCAGACCGGCTACGTGGCGGGCAAATTCGATGGTGGCCACTTGCATGCCCAGGCAAATCCCCAAGTAGGGCACTTTGTTTTCTCGGGCAAAGCGGGCCGCACAGATCTTTCCTTCAATGCCCCTTTTGCCAAAGCCGCCGGGTACCAAGATCGCATCGAAGCGGGCCAGCTGCGAGACGTTATCGGTCGTCAGGGTCTCGGAGTCCACGTATTCGATGTTGACCCGCGCATGGTTCTTCATGCCGGCGTGGCGGATCGCTTCATTGAGCGATTTGTAGCTGTCCGACAGGTCTACATACTTGCCGACCATGGCGATCCTGATCTCGGCGGCCGGGTGCTCAACCGCATGCACCAGCTCGTCCCAGCGGCTGAGGTTGGCCGGCGGGGTGTTCAGGCGCAGCTTGTCGCAAATCAGGCCGTCCAGACCTTGCTCATGCAGCATGCGCGGCACCTTGTAAATGGTGTCGACGTCCCACATGGAGATCACGCCCCACTCCGGCACGTTGGAAAACAGCGAGATCTTGGCCCGCTCTTCGTCAGGGATGGGCCGGTCGGCGCGGCACAGCAGCACATCGGCCTGTATGCCGATTTCGCGCAGCTTTTGCGCGGTGTGCTGGGTTGGCTTGGTTTTGAGTTCTCCGGCAGCCGCGATCCAGGGCACATAGCTCAGGTGGACGAAGGCCGTGTTGTTGGGCCCCATCTTCAGGCTCATCTGCCGTACCGCCTCCAAAAAGGGCAGTGACTCGATATCGCCCACCGTACCGCCAATCTCGACGATGGCCACGTCGACCGCGTCGCCAGTGCCTATGCCGGCGCCGCGCTTGACGAATTCCTGAATCTCATTGGTGATGTGCGGAATCACCTGAACCGTCTTGCCCAGGTAGTCCCCGCGGCGCTCTTTTTCGAGCACGCTCTTGTAGATCTGGCCGGTGGTGAAGTTGTTGGAGCGACGCATGCGCGTCGTGATGAAGCGTTCGTAATGGCCCAGGTCCAGGTCGGTCTCTGCGCCGTCCTCGGTCACAAACACTTCGCCGTGCTGGAAGGGCGACATGGTGCCCGGATCGACGTTGATGTAGGGATCGAGCTTGATCAGAGTGACTTTGAGGCCTCGCGATTCCAAAATCGCAGCAAGGGAGGCTGAGGCGATTCCCTTGCCCAGGGAGGACACCACACCGCCGGTGACGAAGACAAATTTGGTCATGTCAGGAAGGAACCGCGAGTTCCTTGAGGTGGTAAACGCGGATTATAGGCGTGCCTCTGCGGCTGCAAACCGATGCAAACTGCCCGGTCGGCGGCTCGGCCGCATCCGTTACAGTCTCGCCATGCACGCGACCGATCCCTCCCAGCCTCTGGCCGGCAAGCACTTGGTGCTTGGCCTGTCCGGTGGCATTGCCTGTTACAAAGCGGCCGAGCTGTGCCGCGCTCTGGTCAAGGCCGGGGCCACGGTTCAGGTGGTCATGACCGATGCAGCCGCGCAATTCATCACCCCGGTGACGATGCAGGCCCTCAGCGGCCGGCCGGTCTACACCAGCCAGTGGGACGCGCGCGAGGGCAACAACATGGCCCATATCAATCTCTCGCGCCAGGCCGACGCCATTGTGGTGGCGCCGGCCAGTGCCGACTTCATGTCCAAGCTGTTGCATGGCGGCGCCGATGAACTGCTCAGCCTGATGTGCCTGGCCCGACCGATCGATAAGGTGCCCCTGGTATTGGCGCCGGCCATGAACCGCGAGATGTATGGGCATCCGGCAACGCAGCGCAACCTGGCCCAACTGCGCGCAGACGGCGCCCATGTGCTGGGCGTGGGCGCAGGCGAGCAGGCCTGCGGCGAGGTTGGCGACGGGCGCATGCTTGAGCCCGAGGAACTCCTCGAAGAGCTGCAGGCTTTCTTCACCCCCAAGCGCCTGCTTGGGCAGCATGTTTTAGTGACGGCCGGGCCGACCTATGAAGCGATAGACCCGGTGCGCGGCATCACCAATTTGTCCAGCGGCAAGATGGGTTTTGCCATTGCCCAGGCCGCCTGGCGCGCCGGCGCCCAGGTGACTTTGGTGGCGGGGCCGGTGAGCTTGGCCACGCCCCGGGGTGTGCGGCGCATCGATGTTCGCTCGGCCGAGCAGATGTGGCAGGCGGTGCAGCCTTGCGCCGAGCAGGCCAGCGTTTTTGTGGCAACGGCTGCCGTGGCCGACTGGCGGCCGGTCAGTGCCGCTGATCAAAAAATCAAGAAGACCGAGGGCGGTTTAGCCCCGGTCTTGAGCTTTACCGAAAACACCGACATCCTGGCCAGCCTGGCCCGCTCTGAGCGGGCGCGCAGCGGGCAGCTTTATTGCGTGGGCTTTGCCGCCGAAAGCCACGACCTGCTGGCCCATGCCCAGGCCAAGCGTGAGCGCAAAGGGGTGCCGCTCTTGGTGGGCAATATCGGACCGCAGACCTTTGGGCTGGACGACAACGCACTGCTCTTGGTCGATGCCCACGGCTCTAAAGAACTGCCGCGCGCACCCAAGCTGCAATTGGCCTGCCGCCTGATTGAACGCATCGCCCAGGATCTCAGAAAGACAAGCTCATGAAAGTCGATGTCAAGATACTCGATGAACGGCTGCACCAAGCCATGCCGGCCTACGCCACCCCGGGCAGCGCCGGCCTCGATCTGCGGGCTTGTCTGGATGAACCCCTGATCCTGCAGCCCGGTGCCTGGCAACTGGTGCCCACCGGCATGGCCATGCATTTGCAAGACCCGGCCTATGCAGCGCTGATCCTGCCGCGCTCAGGCCTGGGGCACAAGCACGGCATCGTGCTGGGCAATCTGGTCGGCTTGATCGACAGTGACTATCAAGGTCAACTTATGGTCAGCGCCTGGAACCGCAGTACCCAGGCTTTCACCATAGAACCTATGGAGCGCATTGCCCAGTTGGTGATCGTTCCGGTGGTGCAGGCCCAGTTCAATCTGGTCAATGAATTTGCCGCCAGCGAGCGTGGCGAAGGCGGCTACGGCTCGACGGGCAAGCGCTAGGTCGGCAGGCGCGCAGCCTGGAAGCGCTTCAGTGCAAGCGCGGCTCGCCGGTTAAAGGCGAGGATTCGAGCTGGAAAAATCCGGTGCCCAAGGTGCCCGCGCCGACTTCTTCCAGACTCGCTGCACGTACCGACGCGATGCGCACCTGCAGCCGTATGGCCATGCCGGCTAGCGGATGATTGCCGTCGATCACCACGTGCTCGGGATAGATGTCGGTGACGGTGTACATCAGGTCCTGGGGCGCCTCGCGGCCGACGCCGGGGGGCAGGGCGCTGCCCTCGTAAATCATGCCTTCTTCGAGCTCTGCCGGGAATAGATTGCGTGCTTCGAGAAACACGCGCTGCTCGTCATAGTCGCCAAAGGCGTGTTCAGGCTCCAGGTGCAGTTCGACCTTGTCGCCCGCCTCTTTGCCCAGCAGGCCCTGTTCGACCGCCGCGAGCAGGTCGCGCCCACCGAGCAGGAATTCGACGGGCTCATCCAATTCATCGAGCACCTCACCCAGGCTGTCTTTCATCACCCAGGTCAGGCCGACCACACAAGACTCGGAAATTTTCATCCGACAATTGTCCCATGGAACCCACGCAAGTTTTAAGCCTCCTGGGCGGCCTCAGCCCCAATCAATTCATGCGCCGGCATTGGCAAAAAAAGCCTTTGCTGGTGCGCCAGGCCATCCCCGGCTTCAAGCCCGTGCTCAGCGCTGCGCAACTGTTTGCCTTGGCCGCCAGAGACGAGGTGGAGTCGCGTCTGATCACCCGCAGCCCCGAGCGCCGTGGCCGGGCGAACCACGGCCCTGCCGCTTGGCAGCTTCGGCGTGGCCCATTTGCGCGCCGCGCCCTGCCACCGCTGGCCCAGCCCGGCTGGACCTTGTTGGTGCAGGGGGTGGATCTGCATTCAGAGGCTGCCCATGAATTGATGCAGCGCTTTCGCTTCATCCCCGATTCCCGGCTCGACGATTTGATGATTTCATATGCCAGCGAAGGCGGCGGTGTCGGGCCGCATTTCGACAGCTATGACGTGTTTTTGCTGCAAGCCAGTGGCAGCCGGCGCTGGCAGATCAGTGCCCAGACCGACCTGAGCCTGCAAGCCGATGCGCCGCTCAAGATCCTTCGCCGCTTTGAGCCCCAGCAGGAGTTCGTGCTGCATGCCGGCGATATGCTCTACCTGCCCCCTGGCTATGCGCACGATGGGGTGGCGCAGCCTGGCACTGGCACAGACGGTAGGCCGCAGGCCTGCATGACCTATTCCATCGGTTTTCGGGCGCCTGCCCAGCACGAGTTGGCGGCTGCCTTGTTGACTCGCCTGGCCGAAATGGCGCAGGAGGAAGATGGCGACGCAGCGCCGAAACTCTATCGGGATCCCAGCCAGCCAGCCAGTCTCAGTCCGGCGCAGGTGCCGCCAGCTTTGCTGCGCTTTGCCGAGCAGGCGCTGGCGCGGGCTCTGCGCGAGCCGCAGGCCTTGGCGTCTGCCTTGGGGGAGTATTTGTCGGAGCCCAAGCCCAATGTATGGTTTGAGTCCGGGGCTCAAGCCGACGGGGAGCTGCAAAAAGGGCAGGGGGTTCGTCTTCATCCGCGCTCGCGCATGCTCTACGACGCGCAACGGGTCTTCATCAACGGGGAAGCTTTTGTCGCCCGAGGCATGGATGCCCGGTTGATGCGCCAGCTGGCCGATGAGCGCCGTCTGCCCGCGGTAAGCCTGGCCCGTCTGAGCCCTTCTGCGCTTCAGCTGCTCGGTCACTGGCTGGAGGACGGCTGGCTGTTGGCAGATTTCGCAGGCTGACCCCGTGCGCTCAGGCGCAGCGATCACCTCGCCCTTAGGTTCCTTACTAGCCGTTTTGGGGCCGCCGTGCACCGATTTGGACAAAGCAGTACCCTAGGGCTTATACTAATGGGCTGGGTTGGGTGAGCTCGAGTTGCTCAGCCTGGCGAAGGCCCGGAGCTTCATGTTCTGGGTTTTCGGCGAAGTGGAAAATATTTTTCTCATTCATCAAGGAATCAAAAAATGAACAAGTCTCTCGTTCTGGCAGCAGTTATCGCCGCCGCCGCCCTGGCTGCTTGCGGCAAAAAAGAGCCGGCACCGGCTCCCGCTCCCGCACCGGCTCCTGCCGCAGCTCCTGCTCCCGCACCTGCAGCCGACGCATCGGCTCCTGCTGCTGCCCCTGCTGCTGCTCCTGCAGCTTCGGACAAGAAGTAATCTTCCGCCTCCGGACGAAAAAGCCGCCTTCGGGCGGCTTTTTCTTTGGCTATCCCACGGAGATCCAGGGCGTACCGCTGCGTGCATCGGCCACCTCGATCCCCACCGCATCGCCCAGACCAGCGACTAAAGCCGCCCTGGCCAGATCGGGCCGGTTGTTTTTCAGGCTGAGGTGGGCCGCGATCACCTGGCGCAAGGGACCGCCTCGCAACTGGCTGACCAACTCGCCAGCCTGTTCATTGGCCAGGTGGCCAAGGTCACCGCCCACCCGATGCTTGAGGAAGGCAGGGTAGGCTGATTCAGCCAGCAACTGCCGGTCGTGGTTACATTCGAGCAGCAGGGTGTGGCAGTCACTGAGTTGCTCGCGCACCGCCGGCGGAACATGGCCCAGGTCTGTGAGCACCCCCAGGGCGTGCGCACCATCCGTGCAGTGCAGTTGCAGCGGCTCCCGCGCGTCGTGGGGAACGGCAAAGGCCCGCAGCTCTAGATCGCCCCAGTCAATTGTTTGGTCGTGGCCGGTCAGACGTAGCAAACCCTGGTAATCGAGCGCGCCGCTGGCCCGCCAAGTGCCTTCGCTCATCCAGACTGGGATGCGGTACTCGCAAGCGATGCGGTGGGCGCAACCGACGTGATCGCTGTGTTCATGGGTGATGAACAGACCGTCGATCTGCGCCATTTCGAGCCCAGCCACAGCCAGGCGCTGCCTCAAGATGCGCGGGCCCAGGCCGCAATCGATCAACAGACGCTTGTTACCGGCCTCAACCAGGGTGGCATTGCCGGTGCTGCCGCTGCCCAGGCTGCGCAGTCTGAGCACGGATCGCTTATCTCAAGTCTTCGGCGATCAGTTGCAAAATGCGCTTGGCATTGGCTGAGGTGTCCGGTGCGCCTTCGGCATTGAGCACCGCGACTGTGCTGGTTTGGCCTTCGCCGCGTACCGAGATGCGCAATTTCAAAGGAGCAGCTGTGGACGTGCTGCTGAACATACGTCCGAAGAATCCAGGATCCTTCTTGTCTGCGGTGGGCTCCACATAGCGCACGAAGTACAAGCCTTGAGCGCGGTCACGGTCTTCGACCGTAAAACTGGTCCTGTCGAGCGACAGGCCGACGCGGCGCCAAGCCCGGTCAAAACCCTCATTGATTTTCAGGGTCGGCTGGCTGCCGGCAGCGACCTGGGCCACCGGTTGCTGCGTCACGGTGGCCACCGTACGGGCCTGCTCGCCGGGCACGCCGAGCTTGACCATCAGGCGGCGCAGGAACTCTGTTTCGAGTTCCGGATCTGCTGGCCGCGGCTGCCAGATGGTGCTGCCAGTGCTGGCATTAGGTACGGTCTCGACCATGCCTCGGTGGCTGATATAAATTTCGGTGCCATCGCTGCTGCGCTCAAGCCGGGTGCGGAACTTGTCGCGCTCTCCGGTGGAGTAAATGCCATCGAACACCTTGCCGATGGTGCGACGAATGAAGTCCTGCGGCAGCTTGGCGCGGTTTTCAGCGAAATCGGTCTCGATGATGCCGGTGTTGGCCTGCTCGATGGTCAGCAGGAAGCCGTTTTCTTGCCAAAACTCGCGCACCGTGTCCCACAAAGCCTCGGGCGGGCGCTTGACCACCAGCCAGCGCTGATTGCCGGCGCGCTCAATGCGCACGTCGCCAAGTTGGCTCGGGGCCGTGCTGGCGGCGACAGCCGAGGTGCCAGTGGCCTGGCCTGCTTGGTAGCCGCTGGCCGTGACGGTTCCGCCAGGCACCGCATAACGCGCATCGCGGCTGAGCTGGGTCAGGTCGGGCGGCACGTCGAGCGAGGGCGACTTGCTTTGGCCAGCAGACTTGTAGTCAACCCGGTCGCCTTTAATGAGGTCGCCCACGCTAGAGCAGGCGCTCAGCGCGAGCACTAGCGCCAAGGCCAGGAGAGATTTACCGCTGGATACGCTGCTGGTGCGCAATGGGAGGGTCACTTGAATTCCTTGCAATTCGGAGGCGGGTTCAGAGGGTCAGAGCAGGCCGCTGGCGCGCAGGGCACCTTCGACCACCGGCTGTTGGGCCGGGTCCAGGTCGGTCATAGGCAGGCGCATGGTGGGGCCGCACAGCTGCAGGCGGGCCATGGCCCACTTGAGGGGAATCGGGTTGGCCTCAACGAACAAATGCTTGTGCAGGGGCAGCAGTTCCAGCTGAATTTGCATCGCGCGTCTAGCGTCGCCTGCCAGTGCTGCCATGCACAGCTCGTGCATCTGGCGCGGCGCAAGATTGGCGGTGACGCTGACATTGCCCTGGCCGCCGCAGAGCATCAGCGCCACTGCGGTGGCGTCGTCACCGGAGTAGATCGCGAAGTCGGCCGGCTTGTCTTTGATCAGCCACTGCGCCCGCTCGATGTTGCCGGTCGCTTCCTTGATGCCGACGATGCCAGGCACCTGAGCGAGCCGCATGACTGTGGCATGGGCCATGTCGGCGACGGTGCGGCCGGGCACGTTGTAGAGCACCATGGGCAAATCGACCGCCTCGGCGATGCCCTTGAAGTGCCGGTATTGGCCCTCTTGGGTCGGCTTGTTGTAATAGGGCACCACTTGCAATTGGCAGTTGGCGCCGACCTTTTTGGCGAATTGGGCGAGCTCTATGGCCTCGGAGGTGGAGTTGGCGCCGCAGCCAGCCATGATGGGAACCCGGCGGGCATGTTTGGCGGCCTGCTCGACCGAGACGCGGATGATTTCGCAATGCTCCTCCACATTGACCGTCGGCGACTCGCCGGTGGTGCCGACAACGCCGATGCAATCGGTGCCTTGCTCGGTGTGCCAGTCGACCAGCTTGCGCAAAGCGGGATAGTCGACGCTGCCGTCTTCGTGAAAGGGCGTGGCCAGTGCAACGATGCTGCCGGTGATCATGGACATGGGAGGAAGGGCCTCAAGGGATGGCCGGGCCAGGTGCCGGCGGTCGCAAACTGACTGGGCATTCTACCCAGAGCGGACCCGGTTTATGCACTGGGCTCAAGCCGATCTTCCCGGTGGGCCCATCGGCAGGCTTGCGCGAGGGATGCGTGGCTACAATCTTTACTTTCAACGCCTGGCCGGCTCTGCGCGACGGTGTCTGCCGGCTCGCCCTCTGGGCGCCATCTGCCGCCACCCGTGACCTTGCACCTGACCTTCTTTGAGGGCGATGCGCCTGGCATCAATGCCCTGAGCGACTTTCGCATCCAGCAATTGCTGCCGCGCTTGCAGGCCATCCATGAGCGCATTACCGGCATCCATGCGCGCTTCGTGCATCTGGTGGCCTCGGCAGAGGCGCTCAAACCGGCCGAACAGACGCAATTGGCCCAGCTGCTGAGCTACGGCGAGCCCTGCCCGCCGCTGCCTGAGGCCGACGGTGCCCTGTTTGTGGTGACGCCCCGGGTGGGCACGGTCTCGCCTTGGGCGTCCAAGGCCACAGACATCGCCCACAACTGTGGGCTGGCGATTCGGCGTGTGGAGCGCATTACCGAGTACCGGGTGAGCCTCAGAAGCGGCTTGCTCAGCAAGCCCAGCCTGAGCGCCGAGCAGCGCGAACAGGCGGCGGCCTTGCTGCACGACCGCATGACCGAGAGTGTGCTGAGCGCGCGCGAGCAGGCGCAGGCCCTGTTCACCGAATTGCAAGCTCAGCCCATGCAGGAGGTCGACGTGCGAGGCGGCGGCAAGGCAGCGCTGCAGTCGGCCAACCGGCAGTTTGGCCTGGCCCTGGCCGATGACGAGATCGACTACCTGGTGGATGCCTTTACCGCCCTGGGGCGCAATCCCACCGACGTCGAGCTGATGATGTTCGCGCAGGCCAATAGCGAGCATTGCCGCCACAAAATTTTCAATGCCGACTTCCTGATCGATGGCCTCAAACAGGACAAAAGCCTGTTTGCCATGATCCGCAACACCGAGCAGCTGAACCCGCAGCACACGGTCGTGGCCTATGCCGACAATGCTTCCATCATGGAAGGACGGGTGCAGCAGCGGTTTGCGGCGGTGGGCGTGCAAGGTCTGCCGGTGTACCAGGCGCAAGAGCAACTGACCCATGTGCTGATGAAGGTAGAGACGCACAACCACCCCACCGCCATTTCTCCCTTCCCGGGGGCATCGACCGGCGCTGGCGGTGAGATCCGCGACGAGGGCGCCACCGGCCGCGGCTCCAAGCCGAAGGCGGGCCTGACCGGTTTTACCGTCTCGCGGCTGTTTGACCCGGGCTTGGGCAAGCCCGAGCACATGGCCAGCGCCTTGCAAATCATGACCGAAGGCCCGCTCGGTGGCGCGGCTTTCAACAACGAGTTTGGCCGGCCTAACTTGGCGGGTTACTTTCGCGAGTACGAGCAGACGGTGGCCGGTCAGCGTTGGGGCTACCACAAGCCCATCATGATCGCTGGTGGCCTGGGCTCGATCGACGCCCAGCTCACCCAGAAGTTGCGCTTCGGTCCGGGCAGCTTGCTGATCCAGCTTGGTGGCCCCGGCATGCGCATCGGCATGGGAGGCAGTGCGGCCAGCTCCATGGCCTCGGGCGCCAACGCCGCTGAGCTCGACTTCGACTCGGTACAGCGCGGCAACCCCGAGATCGAGCGGCGGGCGCAGGAGGTCATCAACCGCTGCGCCGAGCTCGGAGCAGCCAACCCGATACTGGCTATTCACGACGTCGGCGCCGGTGGCCTGTCCAACGCCTTCCCGGAGTTGGTCAACGATGCCGGGCAGGGCGCCCGCTTCGACCTGCGCGCTGTGCCGCTGGAAGAAAGCGGCTTGAGCCCGAAGGAAATCTGGAGCAATGAGAGCCAGGAGCGCTATGTGCTGGCCATAGCACCCGAATCGCTGGCGACCTTCCAGGCTTTTTGCGAGCGCGAGCGTTGCCCCTTTGCGGTGATCGGTGTAGCCACTGAGCACAAGCAGTTGCAGCTTGTAGATGGCGAGTTAGCTAAGCCGGTCGATATGCCCATGAATGTGCTGCTGGGCAAGCCGCCCAAGATGCAGCGCGACGTGCAGCGCATCAAGCCAGAGATCAAGCCCTTGGTGCTTGACGGCCTGGACTTGCAGGACTGCGTGATCAAGGTGCTCGCGCATCCCACGGTGGCCTCCAAGCGTTTCTTGATCACCATCGGCGACCGTACCGTGGGTGGCCTGACCCACCGCGACCAGATGGTCGGCCCTTGGCAGGTGCCGGTGGCCGACTGTGCGGTGACCCTGGCCGACTACCAGGGTTTTGCCGGTGAGGCCATGAGCATGGGCGAGCGCACGCCGCTGGCGGCCACCAATGCGCCGGCCTCGGGCCGAATGGCAGTAGCGGAAAGCATCACCAATTTGCTGGCCGCACCGATAGAGCTTAGCCGCGTCAAGTTGTCGGCCAATTGGATGGCAGCCTGCGGCGAGCCAGGCCAGGACGCTGCCCTGTATGACACTGTGCATGCTGTTGGCATGGAGTTGTGCCCGGCCCTGGGCATATCGATTCCGGTGGGCAAAGATTCCTTGTCGATGCGCACCGTCTGGAAGGACGGCGATGCCGCCAAGAAGGTCACCTCGCCAGTTTCTCTGATCGTCAGCGCTTTTGCCAGCCTCGACGATGTGCGGGGCACGCTCACCCCGCAGCTCAACCGCGAGGAAGCCGATACCACCTTGATCCTCATC
>JBILDR010000185.1:0-6918 GCA_044352515.1 Polaromonas sp. | reverse complement strand
GCCATGATCGATGCGGCGCTTGAGCGCTTTGACATCTACGCCGCCCGCGTGGTGCACCGGGTCGGGCTCATGCTGCCTACCGAGCAGATCGTGCTGGTGGCGGTGAGCTCAGCCCACCGCGGCGAGAGCTTTGCAGCCTGCGAGTTCCTGATGGATTACCTCAAAACCCAGGCGCCCTTTTGGAAAAAGGAAGTCACGCCTGAGGGCGCGCGCTGGGTTGATGCGCGGGTCAGCGACGATGCGGCGCTGGCGCGCTGGGGCCTGAAGCTGGGCAACGGTTGACCTTGCTGCCAAGCTCAGCGGCCAGGCCCTTCAGGGCCGTGATACCAGGGGAAAAGCCTGCGGCTTGCGAATCGACTCTACCGACAGGTCTACGTCCAGAATGGGCCAATAGAGATGATCCGGCCTTGGGCGCTCGACCGTGGTGATTTGCTCGACCGTTCGGTAATCTCTGCGCCTTTTGGGCCGAGCAGGAAGCGGCGCAGGCGGGCATCGCCCAGCGAGCCGTTTTCTCCGATGACAAAAGAAAAAGGGCCCGGCCCCTGAAGGAGCCGGGCCCTGCTCGGGACGAGATCAGCTCAGGCTGAAGTCGGTACCGATCACACCGCCATCAATGCGCGTCAGCACAATGGTGGCCGAGCGCGGGCGGGCGCTCTTGGCAGTCGTGGGCGTAGCAGGGTTGCCGCTGCCCGTGTTGCTGTAAGGCCAGCTGCTGGTGGGGGTTGCAATATTGGCCGCGACCGTATCTTCACCCGGGTGCTGGATGTTGATGAACAGGGCCTTGCCGTCGTAGGACTCGGTGATGCCCGTGATTTCAGACTCAATGGGTCCAGTCAGCAGGCGCTTGAGTTCGCCGGTTTTGCCCACCTTGGTTTTCACGGTCTTTGTGGTGGTACCCATAGTATTCGTCAGAGTATTCGTCACATCCACTTCGCGGCCGTCACCCACAGTGCCTGGGATGGCTGCCAACAACATGCAGGTGGTGCCCTGCTTGGGCGCGACTTCGTTGGTGAATGCGCTGTCATCGGTTTGGATGTACAAGATGCCGGTCTTCTCAGAAAACCACAGGCCATCGGGCGCGGACAAGAAGTTGTCAGCGGTCAAACCCGACAAATTGACATCTTTGTTGTTCACGTCATCGCCTTCGGCGCCGAAGACATAGATGTCCCAAGTGAATGTGGTGGCAGCTGGGTTGCTGCCTGCCTCGCGCCAGCGAATGATGTGGCCATTGGCGTTACCAGTCGTGGTGTTGGAGTCGTTGTCCTTGTAGGAACGGGGGTTGGCCGCATCAGTCATAGCCACCGTGCGGTTGCTGTTGTTGGTCAAGGTGATGTACACCTCGCCGTTCACAGGGTTCACAGCGCCCCACTCTGGACGGTCCATGGGGGTTGCGCCCTTTTTGTCGGCGGCCAGGCGTGTGTTCAGGTAAGCATCTGAGGTGGCGTCGCCAAAGGTGAATGTGGTGCCCGATGGTGCTGCTTGTGTGCCGGCCAAGTTGCTGAGCTCCAGCCATTCGCCTGAAAAATCGCTGTTGAAGCGGGCGACATACAGCTTGCCATCGTCCAGGTATTTGTCACCAGCGGCCATGCCGCCATTGACATCGGAGGCCACCCACAAAGCCGTGGACACAAATTTGTAGATGTATTCGCCGCGCGAGTCGCAGCCCATGTAAAACACCACAGGCTTGCCGACGGTGACGGGGCCAACCCAAGCACCTTCATGTGCAAAACGGCCCATGGCGGTACGCTTCTTGGGTGTGCTGGTGGGCTTGAAGGGGTCGATTTCGACGTTGAAGCCGAAAGTATTGGCGGCATTGCTGTAATCAAGAGCAGGGTTTGCGCCAGCGGCGGCTCGATTGATGTCCCAACGTGCGTAATCGTCGGTGGTGGGGTCAACAATCGACGACCAACGCTCACGTCCAGAGGTGCTGGTGACACCGTTGCGTGCTTCGCTGGCCAATTCGTTAGCGCTGCGATGGGCCAGGAGGGCAGGGTCGTTGCTGCGCTTGAAGTAACCCGCGTAGTTTTCTTCGCAGGTCAGGTAGGTGCCCCAAGGGGTGTAACCTGAAGCGCAGTTGTTGATCGTGCCGCGTGTCTTGACGCCCGTTGGCGAGAACTTGGTTTTGAGCAAGTTGTGGCCGCGCAAGGGACCAGAGATGTCCATCTCGGTCAAGGTGGTGATGCGGCGGTTGAATGTAGACGCCAAGTTAACTTGCCAAGCACCATTGCTGGCCTTGTTCACCTCGACCACGCTCACGCCGTGCAGGCGGAACTCTTTTTGGACTTCATCGGCGACCGTGCGGTTGCCCGTGGCAGGGGTCGGCCCATTGGCGTGCAAAAACAAAGGCGTGATGGCCTCGTGGTTGATGCACAAAATGCCTTTGTCCGAAACGGTTTTGTTCCACTGGTTGTTGCTGCCCATGCCAAAGAAATACATGCCATCGTGATGGTCGCCAGCGCGGAAATCAAACGATGCGGAAGTTTCTGTGCCATTGTTCAAATAGGCAGGGACGGTGACGTTGGCAAGATCCTTATCCTTGATCGGGTCGCCCAATTTCAAAAGTACCTCTGCTTTGTAGCCGCTGGCCACGCTCACGCCGTCGTAGGTCTGGTTCATCGGGGTGGCGGTGAAGTTCAAGGCTTTGAGGGGTGAAGCTGCTGCGGCCGTGCTGTCGCCGCCGCCGCAACCGGCCAGGCCCAGGAAAGACAGGGCCGACAGGCCCAAGCCACCACGCAGGACTTGGCGGCGCGAGGCGCCGGCTTGGGCCTCCTGCAAGACTTCGTCAAAATGGCGAGAGGTTTCGCCGGCATTCACGTTACTCATGTCGAGACTCCATGGAGTGGGGGGTTAAAGACGCCTTAGTAGAGTGGGCGCAAATGAAGGTGGCGTGAAGCGAATAAGAAACATTTGTGACGGCCGCTAACGCAAAAGTTCGCATGCCCTCTGACGCCCGATCGGCTGGTTCTTATGCCTCGCAAATCTGAGGCCTTAGGGTGCCGGTGCAAACACCAGTTCGATGGCGTACTCGGTCGGCGCTGGGCCGGTTTGCTGGAACCACAGCGTCATGGGTCCAGCCGCCAGTTGGGCAGCTGAGATGTTTTGCACCACATTGCGCAGGAGGTCGGGCGGCCCCATGTGGCCGAATGTCACCATTCGATTGGTGTTTTCACCGGCGTCGAAGACTGCGGCGCGCTGCAGGGCAAAGAACGCGATCGCGTCGGAGGAGACATAGCGGATCAGCCGCATCGACTGCAGTTGTTGACCGGCAGGAATGTCCCAGCGCATGTAGTCCAGGTCGTTCCGGACCACCGAGCCATGCAGCAACACGGTACGGGCCCCCTGCAATGACAACACGCTGGGCTCCAGCGGGTTGCCGGAGGCTTCGTGCCATGTGGCGCTGTCGGCTTCTTGCAGAGCGATCTGCTGCGCGGACGACAGGTTGCCCGCAAGGTCCGCCTGCCTGAGCCACAGCGCTGGCAGGGCATTGCCCATCACCGCCAGGCTGTCGCCGCTGCCGGGCCTCCAGGAGCGCTGGTCATCCACGGAGTATTCCCAGCGGGCCTGGTTCTCAAGGCCCGTGACGCGCAGCAGACGGGTCAGGCCCTGAGAGGCGAGCTGCGCCTGCACAGGGGCCGGGGGCATGGTGTCGAGCACGCAGCTGACGACCACGACCTCCGAGGTATTGCCCAAGCCGTCGATCGCGCGGACCCAGATGGTTTTGCGCCCATCTCCCTGGACTTCGAAGAAACCACCATCGCCCAGGATCCAGGTGTTGCCCATGTCCAGGGAATACTGCCAACCCTCCAGGGTGCTGACTTCCCAGATGCCGTTGCGTGTCACGCCATCGGTCACGCTCAGGCCGGTGTCCGTGAAATTGAGCACCGGCTTGTCGAGCACCCGTGCCGAGGGGGCGGGTGTCGGGGTCATGGGGGGCTCGCTGGCAAGGTTTGTGGGCGGGGCACCCGAGGCCTGGGTAGCTGAGGCCTGGGTACCCGAGCCGCCGCCTCCGCCACAGGCCATCAGGCAAAGCGACAGGGCGGCAAGGGAAAACAGTCTGACAAAAGCATGCATAGGAGGCTCCGGCGCTGGCTCGCCTTGCGTTTTATTGCGCGGCCAAAAATCTACCGAGGCTAGGTTTCAAAAATGACACTTCTGTGAAGCCCGTTGCACGGCTGCGGCTTTGCCCGCACCGCTGGCATCGCCCGCCCCGCAGCGTTTGATTTGGGGGTGGTGGCCAGCAAAGCGGCTCTGAGCGATGCGGAGTTACGGGCGCTGGCGGTGTTGCATTTGCCGAGGCGGGGGTGAGGTGGGGATGCTTTGCAAAAGGAAACATATAAGTTACCATTAAAGGCGTGAGCTTTCAGATTAAAGAGCTGATAAAGGCCGATGGCGACAGTCCATTTGCGGATTGGTTCGGGACCTTGGATCCGGTCGCTGCCGCCAAAGTGGGGGTGGCTGTTGTCCGAATGGAGCAGGGCAATTTTTCCAACGTGCAATGGTTCCGTGGCATTGGTGAGTACAAGATTGATTGGGGCCCGGGCTTGCGCATCTATTTGGCCAAAGACGGTTTGAAGCTCATCCTCTTAATTGGCGGAGGAACCAAGAAACGCCAACAAAAAGACATCGACCAAGCCCTGGTGCTTTGGGATGACTACAAACGCCGTAAGGCATCAAGCGGACAAGGAAACTAACATGGCATTGACCCGAGATTTCAAGGAAACCGTGGCGGCGCGTGTGCAAACCGACCCCGCCTTTGCGCAGGCGCTCTTGGACGAGGCGATTGATTTGTTCGTCAATGGCGACCCCGAGTCGTCAAAGCTGATCCTGCGTGATCTGGTGAATGCAACGGTGGGGTTTGAGGCGCTGGCTGAAGAAGTCCACAAACCCGCCAAGAGCCTGCACCGCATGCTGTCCCACCAGGGCAATCCCACCATGAGCAATATTTCAGCTGTTTTTGCAGCCCTTAAACGACGGCTCAATGTGAATGCTCATGAGCGCGTTGTGATGGCCTGATGCACAAGGGCTTTGCCCAGACCCAAGGAGCGACTCATGGATATCCGAACAACTCACAATAAAAAACAATACAAAGCCGCGCTGGACGCGGGCATGTCGCATTTGCTCGTGAGGCGGGACTGGGCCGGGAGAGTCTGTACAAGGCCTTGTCGGGGGAGGGCAACCCCAGCCTGGCGACCATTCTCAAGGTGACGGCCGCCCTGGGCATCCAACTTCACGCGCAGCCCTTGCAAGCCAGATCTGCCCCATGATGGCGGCAGAAATGAAAAGCGGCCCCCGCAGGGGCCGCGTTAGCTCAGCCTGCGCGCAGGCTCAATGAGCCAGGGCGCTTTCCCGTTCTTCTTTCTGGGCCACGGTCGGCAGCCGCATCAGGTGGTCAAAGGCCGCCGGTGATGGGCCAAGGCCTTGGGACTGCGCCGGCCTGTCGTTAAGATGTGTAACCAGCATGTCCAGCCTCTCACTTGTCCCGTCTCTCTTTCTGTTTTTCGGGATCATCTCCATCATCTATGCGGCAGCGCTGCATTATTTTTTGAAGATCAAAGACCAGCAGGCCGTCGACCACTGGAGCCTGGGCAGCCTGATTTGGGGCTGCGCCATCCTCTTGACCATTTTTCGGCAAGAGCTGCCTTTGCTCTTGTCCTACTTCATGGCCAATGGCATCGCGGCCGTTGCTTATGTGGTGCTCAACCGCGCATTGAAGTCCCTCATCACCGTCTCTGCGCGTCCGGCAAGGCTCGAAGTCAGCGATGTGCTCATCTTTCTGGTTTACACCATCAGCCTGTATGTGCTGGACCGGTGGATGACTGGCGACTTCAAGGATGTGGCCAAAACAAGCTTTGTCTCGGTCTGGGTGGTGCTGATGTCTTGCCTGGGGGCGAGGTATTGCCTGCAGATCCATGAGCAGTACGGCTTGAAGCTGGCGAGGAATTTCGCTTACCTCTACATCACAGTGGCCTTGCTCTGGCTTGGGCGCATCCTCGCCGCGCTGGGGGTACAGGTCACGCATGCATTTGACACGGCACTCATCAACACCTTGATCTGGGTGGCGATTTTCATCACCGGAATCGTCAAGTACATGGTCTTTCCCCTGCTGCTTTTGCAGAAGACCGAAAACGACAAACAGGAGCAGCTCAGGAAGTCACTGGCCCGCGCCAACAAGACGGTGACATCGAGTGCGCTTTCGGCGTCCATCGCCCATGAGCTCAATCAGCCTTTGGCCGCCATGCGCATCAACGGTCAGGTCTTGCTCAAAGCGCTGGAGGCGCAGCCAGGCGCTCAAGCTGGCGGCGCTTCCCTCGAAATGACCTCCATCGTCAGGGACATTCTTCAAGACAACGAGCGTGCCTCCCAAATCATCGTCACTCTGCGCTCAATCTTTCGCCAGACTCCGGTTGCCACCGAAGGTGTCGATTCGGCGCTACTGATCCGAAAGACGCTGCAGCTGCTCGGCAAGGAGATTGAAAAACGGCAGGTCCAGCTTGAGCTTGAGTTGATCGACGGGGTATACATTCAGACCCCTGAAGACGAACTGCAACAGGTGTTGATGAACCTGATTTTCAACAGCCTGGAGGCTCTCGGCGAGCACCCTGGCAAGCAGCCCCGGCTCTTGATTCAATCCGCCCGTCGAGGCGCTCAGCTGGAAATCACCGTGGCCGACAACGGACCCGGAGTGGCTGCCGAAATCAAAGACATGTTGTTTGAAATTCTTTCCAGCAACAAGACCTCGGGCATGGGGCTGGGCCTTTGGTTGTGCAAATACATTGTGGAGCGTCATGGTGGCACCATCACTTACCAGAGCTCTGCCCTGGGCGGCGCCAATTTCAGCATCTTGCTGCCCTGCCATACATCCGGCTCACCTTCGCTGGCCTCTGGCCAGTCGATTCGCCCAGATCATCCGATCGGATG
>JBILDR010000028.1:0-22313 GCA_044352515.1 Polaromonas sp. | reverse complement strand
TACACCCTGCTGGTCAACACCGCAGGCATGATGACCATCACCCCCAGCGCCAACCCGCGCGCCCAGTACAAGCCGGCCGACTTCACCCAGATCTGCCAGGGTGTTGACGCAGCCCTGGTGCTCGCCGCCCATCCCCAGCTGGGTGCGAAAAACATCGGCCAGCTCACCCAGTGGCTCAAAGCCCAAAAGACGCCCCCCTCTTATTCGTCCTACTCAGCAGGCTCGCCGGCACATTTTCTCGGCCACCAGTTGGCCGAAGCGCTGAGCATCGAGATGACCCACATCCCCTACAAGAGCAGCCCGCCCCAAATCACCGACATGCTCAGCGCTACCGCGCCCCTGGGCTTTGTGCAGATCGCCACCGCCGCGCCCCACATCAGGGCGGGCAAGCTGCTGGCCTATGCCACCACCGGCGACAAGCGCGCGCCCCAGCTGCCCGATCTGCCCACGGTGGCCGAAGTCGGTATGCCGCAGCTGAGCACTTCGGTGTGGTTTGGCCTGTCGGGACCGAAGAACCTGCCGCCGGCCATCACCCAGCGCCTGACTGCAGTGCATCAGCAAATGATGGCCACGCCCGAATTCAAGGCCCGCATGAGCAGCGCCGGCCTGAACGCCACGCCCGAGATATGCGGCAACACCTGGCTCACAAAGATGAACCAGGAAGGCGAGCGCTGGGCTCGCGTGGTCAAGGCCACCGGTTTTTCCGCACTCGATTGAGGACGCAGTCGGCGCACTCTTGCAGGCTTGCGGTGCACCGGAGCTCCGGGGAGTGAAGATGCGGACCGCACTGGCCTGCGCCCCCCTTGCGTCCCCTTGCGCCCCCCTTGCGCGCCAAAGAACAGACTACCATGGAGCCCAGAAACGCAGCTGGGCTGGCTGGCCTTTGAGCGCAGACCCAGCCCAGAGGTGGCGACGCTATAGATTCCTCACGGAGACAGGAGACCCGGATGAAAGACCTGCAGACCGAGATGCTGCGCAGCGAGCGCGGCGCCATCATGGCCCTGGACAGCGCCGCCGACATCCTGCCGCACAACCGTGGATGCGATGTGCTCGTTACCGCCTCTTACATCGGTGTCTTGCCGGCCCGTCTGCTGCGCGAGCATCTGCCGCGTGCGGTCATCGGCTTTGACGGCGGGGTCGGTCCGCTGGGCGCGAACATGGCCGGCCTGTGGTACATGGAGGCGCTCAATATTCCGGCGGCGGCGGTCGATGTGATGAGCATCATCCTGGGTGACGGGGTTGACACCTACCGAAATGGCCGCATCAGCCACCTCAACCGGCCGGCGGCCGACTGTGGCGTGCAGGTCGGCATGGCCGCTCATGAGGCGGCCCGCTTGATGCTCGAACGCGACCCCGGTAATCCGGGCGCTTATCAGGTGACGAACCGGCGCGTCATGCATGAAACGCCCGAAGGCCGCCAGATCGTGGTCACCGACTCCATTGTGTTCGGCACCGAAGCCGATCGACGCAATGTGCTGGTGACAGCCGGGCACACCGGCCGCAGCGGCGCGCGCCACATCATCAATGTTCGGCCCTATGGCTTCATCTGCTCCGACGGCGGGCGGGGTCGCAACGATTCGGGCATGGCAGGACTGTCCATCACAGACCCCGAGGGCATTCCTGGAGCGACTGTCGATGGCCGTCTGGCGCGCATGGGCGATGGCATGAGCACTTATGACGAGGGCATCATCAGCGCGGCCAGCGGCCTGGCCCAGGCTTGTGGCGTCCGGGTGGGCATGAGCGCGCGTGAGGCAGCCTTGCTGCTGGTGCAGCGCCAGCCGGCCTGAACCAACCTTGCATCAGAGCCGGTAGACCCGCTGGGCGTTGCCAGACAGGACCTGCTGCCGCTCGGCCTGGCTCATCGGCGAGGCCAGGCGCTTGAAGGCGTTCCACAGGGCCGCATAGGTGCAGCCGCTGCGATCGACCGGAAAATTGCTTTCGAACATACAGCGCTCAGGCCCAAAGACCTCCAGGCAGGTCTCCCAATAGGGCTGCCAGGCCGCAGCCAGCGCCGCAGAATCGGGCGGCTGGGGCTGCTTGCGCCATTCGAAGCCAGCCAGGGGCATGGCCAGGCCGCCGAACTTGAGCGTCACAGTTGGTAGGGTGCCCAAGGGCTTGAGCGCCGCGCGCCAGGCCTGGAAGACCTGCTCACGCCGACGGGCATAAGCACCCAGACCGATCGGTCCGCCGGCATGGTCGATCACGATGCTCAGATCCGGGCAGGCCCGGGCCAGCTCCAGCACATCGCCCAGCTGATGGAAATACACCCAGACATCCAGCGTCAGTCCGCGCTGCGCCAGCCGCGCCGCGCCGGCACGCACCGCCGGCTCGCGCAACATGCCAGGGTGGGTCGGGTAGGCGCTGTGGATCGCCGGGTCGCTGTCATGGGCGGTGCTGTAGCGAATGCCGCGCAAGCGCCCCTCGGCCTGCTGGGCATGGGCCTCCATCACCTCGTCGGCAGCATCACCGAGCGAGAGATCCGCATAGGCGATGATGCCCGCCGCGATGCGCCCCTGCGCCGACCGTGCCAGTTGCGCCACATGGGCGGTTTCACCGACTGGCCGCAGATGCTCGGGCCCACTGTCCAGATAGTGCGAAAGGCATTCCACATAGACCGAGGACAGCAGGCGGTGGCCGCTGGCATCGGCCTCTGCCGCAAACTGGGCAGGCAGGTAGGTGTGGCCTCCACGGTCCCAGAGGTGATGGTGCGGATCCACAATGGGAAGCTGCGGATCCAGGGCCGGCTCCTGGCTTTGGGCCAGCCATTGTTCCCAGCGGGTGAGCCGGTCTGGCGCTGGGGCTGTCGGCTGGCTCTGCGTCATTGAGCGCCGCACACATCCACACGCAGGCTCACAGAATCCGTCCCCCGTCGACCACCAGAGTCTGGCCATAGATGTAGCTGGCCAGGGGTGAAGCCAGAAACAGGCAGGCGCCGGCCATGTCATCGGGCGTGCCCAGCCGGCCGGCCGGAATACCCTCGAGCCGCTCGCGCAGCCGCTCTTCATTGGCGATGGTGACCTTGGTCAGCTTGGTGTCCACCAGGCCGGGCGCCACCCCATTGACCCGGATGCCCTGGCGTGCCCAGGCCTGGGCCAGTGTGGCCGTCAGGTGGATCGCGCCGGCCTTGGAGGCCGCATAAGCCGGGTTGCCCCGGGTGGCGCGCAGGCCACCTGCCGAAGACACCGTGATGATGCTGCCCTGGCGCCGCGCCAGCACCTCGCGGTATTTGACGGTGCAGGCCATGAGGCTGTTCAAGTTGAGCTCGATGATGCGCCGGAAGGTGTCCATTTCGAACTCCTTGCGGCCAAAGGCCACCGTGCCTTGACACAGCACCAGCACATCGAGCTCTGTCGGCATCTCGGCCCGCGCCAGCGATGCCGCATCGGCCACATCCACCTGCGAGAAAAGCAGCCCCTGCAGGTCGCTGCCTGGCTCGGCCTGATAGTCCTCAGCCCGGGCGCGTGTGCCCCAGACATGGACATGGGCGCCTTGACGCCTGAAGCCCTGGGCGATGCCATTGCCGATGCCGCTGGAGCCGCCGACGACCAGCACGGTCTTGCCGCTGAAATCGAGCGGATGGCTTGGGGCTTGGGAAGCTGTGTTCATGGCCAGTCCTGGGTGGGGTCGGTCTCAGACCGGAGAGTGGGGATCAAAGTTCGGCTGGCGCCTTTCTTCGTAGGCCTTGAGACCTTCAACCACATCGGGCCCGGAAAACCCGAGGATCTCCAGAGCCAGGGAATTTTCGAAGATGGGCCAGGCCATGTTCAGCCAGTTGTTCATGGACAGCTTGGTCCACCGGATCGCCGACGGCGAAGCCTTGCTCAGGTTGATCGCCACCTCCAGGGCTGTCTCCTGTAGCTTGTCGTCATCGACCACCCGCGAGATGAGACCGATGCGCTCGGCCTCTTCAGCATACAGATGCTCGCCGCTCATCAGGTAGTACTTGGCCTTGGCCATGCCGCACAGCAGGGGCCAGATGATGGCAGCATGATCGCCGGCAGCCACGCCCAGGCGCACATGGCCATCAACGATCTTGGCCGAACGGCCAGCAATGGTGATGTCCGAGAGCATGGCCGCGGCCAAGCCGCCGCCTGCAGCCGCACCGTTGATCGCTGAAATCAGGGGCTTGGAGAAATGCATCAGGTTCTTGACCAGATTGCGGCCGTCCTTCCACATGCGGGCGCGCCATTCGAATTCATTGACCAGTTTTTGTTCCAGCTCGAAATCACCCCCGGCTGAAAATGCCCGACCCTCGCCGGTGAGGATGGCCACGCTGACCGAGGGATCATCCTCGATGTGCTGCCAGATCGTGGTCATGGCATGGTGGAAATCGAAGTCCATCGCGTTCATCTTGCCGCGCGACATGGTGATGCGCAGCACCCGATCGGCGGGCCGGTCCAGGCGCAGAGACTCGTAGGAGGGATAGGCGTAGGTCATGGAACACTTTCTTCGAGATAAGAGCGGACCGGGCAAAGGCCGGTGGCCGATGGTAAAGTCAGTTGGAGCTCGCGCGCCCCGGGCGTGCGCCCCCTGTGATTCACGCCTGCCACCGCAGCCCCTCGCCCATGAACGTCGGATTGGCCGTCAACCGCATCTGCCAACGCGCCCCTCACAGCCTGGCCCTCTTCGATGGCCAGCGCACCATGGACTATGCCACCTTGGAGGGCCGCAGCAACCGCCTGTCGCATCTGCTGCGCGGCAGCTATGGGTTTGATGCGGGCGAGCGGGTGGCCTTGCTGGTGCACAACCGCATGGAGGTGGTCGAGGTGCTGGTGGGCGTGAGCAAGGCGGCCATGGTTTATGTCGGTCTGAACTTTCGCACGACCGAAGCCGAGCTCGATGCGGTGCTCAGCAATGCCCAGGCGCGGCTGCTGATCACCGAGCCCGAGTTTCAGGCCATGGCCGAGCGTCTGGCGCAGGCCCATGGGCTCGTCCTGCTGGTGCTCGATGAGGGCGGCAGTTATGAGCCGGCGCTGGCCGCTGCCAGCGCGGCGCTGGGCCCCTGGGCTGAAACCGCTTTTCCCAAGGACCCGTTTGCCATCGTCTACTCCAGCGGGACCACCGGCTTGCCCAAGGGCATCTTGTTCGACCATGCGGCGGCCCTGCAGCATGGTGCGGTGGCCTGCCTGGAGTATGAGATCACGGCCCAGTCGCGCTACCTGATCCAGATCCCGCACAGCTCCTGCGTCAACATCACCATGGTGCCGGCCTTGATGGCCGGGGCGGCGGTGGGATTTGCCGAAAGCCGCGGCTTCAACGGCTTTGCCCTGTGCGAAGTGGTGCAGCGCCATGCGGTCACGCACACCTTTCTGGTACCGACCATGCTGGCCACGCTGCTCGAACAGGATCCCGGTGATTTTCCGCAGCGCCTGGCTTCGATCACCACCCTGGGTTATGGCTCGGCGCCGATTCCCGCTGACCGGCTGCGCCAGTTGATCGAGCGCTACGGTCCCATCTTCATCCAGCTCTACGGCATGGCCGAGATTGCCTCCATCGGCACCTTGCTGCGCAAGCAAGATCATGTGGCCGCGCTCGGCGATAAGCCGCAATTGCTGGCCTCTTGCGGCCAGCCGTCCTACGCCACCACGGTGCGGGTGGTCGGAGCCGACGGCGCGTCTGTGGCCACCGGCGAGAGCGGCGAGATCGTCTTTGGCGGGCCGCACACCATGCTCGGCTATTTCCGCGAGCCCGAGCGCACCGCCAAGAGCCTGATCGGCGGCTGGCTGCATTCGGGCGATGTCGGGCGCATGGACGAGGACGGCTACTTCTACATCGTCGACCGCATCAAGGACCTGATCATCCGGGGCGGCCATAACCTGGCACCCAGCGAGGTCGAGACCGTGCTCTACAGCCATCCGGCCGTGCTCGATGCCGCCGTGGTCGGGACTCCGGACGACAAATGGGGCGAAGCCGTGCTGGCCCTGGTCACACTCAAGCCCGGCGCCACGGCCAGCGCCGATGAACTGCTCGCCCTGTGCCGAGCCTCCAAGCTGTCGTCGATCAAGCAGCCTGAACGGGTGCAGATCATCGCCACCATGCCGCGCAACACCATAGGCAAGATTGACAAGAAGGCGCTGCGCGAGCCTTTCTGGGCCGGCCGCCGCCAGGTCTAAGACGGCTTTGGCAGAGGCCAGCACGGGCTCGGCGGCGCCCACACCGCAGCCCTGAGCGATCACCGGCGGGCCAGCAGCAGCGAAGCCGCCTGCGCCGCCGCCATGCCAACCTGCACGCCGGCGGCCCGGGCCAGGGCATTGCAGGCGCTGATGATGCCCTCGTGGTAGCTGCTCAGCCCGTCGCCCATGCGCGCCAGCCGCGCATCCACCGTCGCGCCGGCCAGCCCCTCTGACTCCACCATCGCCAGGCCGGCGATGCCCGCATCATCACGCCCCTTGCCGCCGTCGGAGCAGATGAAGCCGAAAGGTCGGGCCTTGAGCAAATAGGGCACGGCGCTGCGGCCGGTGTGCCCGGCCGTCACCAACACATTGCGCACATCTTCCGGCAGGGCAAAGGCGATCGAGTCGGTGCACACCACCTGCCGGCCGTCGGCCGCCGTCTCCATGACGGTGCGGTTGGTCACCTCGCTGGCCAGCGGCTGGGCCGGCTCACGCTCGAGCATGGCCAAGGCCGCCTCGCGCACGGGCATGCCCAGGCGCACACCGCAATCGGTCGCAGGGCGGTTGGCAAAACTGATGCGGCCTTGCTGATACAGGTCCACGCCATCGCCCAGGCGCACGCCCATCACATCGGCGGTCGCCGCCGCGATGTTCAAGGCTTCCAGGTACCACAGGCCGGCCACCGAGGCGCCGGCCGGGCCAACCCCGCAGTCGATGCCGATGGCCCCCCGCGGGCCTTGCGCCGCAATGAAGCGCGCCGGCAGCACGCCGCAGTAAGAGGCATTGACGACCACGTCGCGGCCGCGATTGTGCTCGCCGACGTCATAGGCCGAATCCATGGCCATGATGCGGCCCCGTGAGCCTGCATAGAGTTCGGTTTGCGCGCCCATGGTCAGAGCAGGGTCTCGCCGCCGTCGGGCACGGTGGTGGTTCCGGTCATGAAGCCGGCATCGTCAGAGAGCAGGAAACACACCGGTCCAGCAATGTCCTCGGCCTCGCCCACCCGCTTGAGCATGTTCAGGCTGGCGGCCTGTGCCGTGCCCTTGTCCATGTCGCCGCCGCCACGCATCTTCCACAGCGGTTCGGTCATGCCGGTGCGGATGCGCCCCGGCGCCACCACATTGACCCGCACCAGGGGCGCGGCCTCCATCGCCAGTTGGCGGGTGAATCCGGCAATCGCACTCTTGGCCGCACCGTAGGGGGCATTAAAGGGTTGCGCCACGATGGCCGCGATCGAGGCCACATTGACGATGGCGCCGCCACCCTGGGCACGCATGATGGGCAGCACGTTCTTGCACACCAAAAAAGTGCCGCCCACATGAACGCCCATCATGCGGTTCCAGCGCTCGAGCGTCCACTCTTCGATGGGACCGAAATCGGCATGACCGGCGGCATTGAAGGCCGCATCAATGCGGCCGAAGGTCTTCATGGCCGCAGCCACCGCATCGCGCACGCCCTCTTCGCTGGCCACATCGCAGGCCAGGCCGATCGCGCCCGGCAATTGCGCGGCCACCGCTTGCGCCTTGTCGCCGTCGATGTCGAGCAGGGCCACCCGCCCGCCCTCCTGCGTATAACGGCGCGCGACGGCAGCGGCAAGCCCCGAGCCTGCACCCGTGGCCAGTAAGACCTTGCCCTCAAAACGTTTTGTCATCGTCGATTCCCATGGTCAAAAGAGAAAGTGCGGCGGCCTCAGCCCGCCTGGCTGGCAAAGAAGGACAGCAGGGCTTGGGCGGTTTGGGGTGCAGCATGTTCGGGGAACCAATGCCCCCCGGGGACCGTGCCCACACGCAGATCGGCGCAGCGCGCACGCCAGGCCGCCTCGATGTCCATGAGCGTACACATCAACCCGTCGGCCCCCCACAGGGCCAGCGTCGGACAGGCCAGCCGGATATGCAGATCGGCCTCATCATGGTCCAGGTCTATGCTCGCCCCGGCACGGTAGTCGCAGCAGGAGGCATGAATCATGGCCGGGTCCCGCCAGCAGCGCCGGTACTCAGCCAGCATTTGCGGATCGAAGCTATCCAGCCCCTTACCGCCGACCGCCACCAGGCAGCTCTCGAAATAAAAGTCCGGATCGGCGCCAATCAGGCGCTCGGGATAAGGCGCCGGCTGCGGCAGAAAATACCACTGCCAGTAGGTCTGCGCGATCTTCTTGTTGGTCTGGTGGTACAGGGCATGGGTAGGCACCAGGTCCAGCACCGTCAATGAGCGCACCTGCTGCGGCCAGTCCAGTGCCATGCGGTGGGCCACGCGGCCGCCCCGGTCATGGCCCACCACATGAAAGCGCTCATGGCCCAGGGCCCGCATCAGGCCCACCTGGTCGGCCGCCATTGCACGGAAGGCGTAATTGGAATGATCGGGCAGGCCCGCGGGCTTGGAGGAGTCGCCATAGCCGCGCAGGTCGGCGCAGACCACGGTGTGTTTTTCCGCCAGCAGCGGTGCGAGCAGGGCCCATTCGGACAGGGTCTGCGGATAGCCGTGCAGCAGCAGGACCGGATCGCCCTGGCCCCCTGAGACGCAGTGGATGCTGAGCTCACCGACCTGCACATGACGACGCTCAAAGCCTTCGAACAATGCCATGGCTGTGCCCGCCGCTCAGGCCAGGGTGGAGCGAAACATCAGCCGCCGGTTCTCTGGCAGGTCCAAGGCGTCAAAGTCGTAGTCGATGGGCGCGTAGTGCATGGCGCAGCGGTTGTCCCAGAAGATGATGTCGCCCGGTGCCCAGCGGTGGCGGTAGGTGTGCGCCGGGCGCACGCTCAGCTGGAACAAATAGTCCAGCAGCGGGGCGCTTTCGGCCACGGTCCAGCCTTCGAAATGGTCCACCATCTGCTCGCTCACGTACAGGGCCAGTCGGCCAGAATCCTCGTGTCGGCGCAGTACCGGATGGAAGGTGCCGCTGAGTTCCTCCAACTCTCCCTCCTTCACGCTGGAAAAAGGCCGACGACCCGTGCCCGCCAGGGTGCGCGAGCTAAAGAGCGAGTGAAAGGCACGCATCGAGCCTAGCGTGGCCCGCAGCCCCTCTGAGAGGGCCTCACAAGCCTGGTACATATTGGCAAACATGGTGTCGCCGCCGAATGCGGGCGCATGAACACAGCGCAGCAGCGAGGCGCGAGCAGGCACAGGCATGAAGGACTGGTCCGAATGCCATTGCTGGGCGGCGTTTTCGGTTTCGGAGCGCTTACCGTCGGTCTTGATGTTGGTGACCTTGAAGAGGTCGGGGTAGCCTGGCGGCGCATGCCTGCCCAGCAGACCGGTCTTGGCCAGCGGGCCGAAGCGGCGGGTGAAGTTCAGGTGCTGGTCATGGTCCAACTGTTGCTGGCGAAACAGCAAGATGCCACGCTCGCCCAGCAGCTGCCAGAGCGCCTCGATGGTGGATTCGGCGATGTCTTCGGAGCGGGTCAAATCCAGGCCGTCGACCTGGCTGCCGGTGCGCCAGGACAGCGGCTGCACCTTCAGGCCCGCCTGCTCCAAAATGGCCTGGGCCTGCATCTCTTGGGTGGGGGCGTTCATGGTGCAGGCCTTCAGGCCAGGGTGGAGCGGAACATGAGCCGGTGATTTTCGGGCCGGTCCATGCCCGCAAAATCGTAGTCCAGCGGCGCGTAGTGCTGGGTGCAGCGGTTGTCCCAGGCGATCAGATCGCCCGGCTGCCAGCGGTGGCGATAGGTGTGGGCCGGATGCTCGATCAAGTGGCACAGGTGGTCGAGCAGCGGCTTGCTTTCGGCCACGGTCCAGCCTTCGAAATGGTCCACCATCTGGTCGTTGATGTAGAGCACCTTGCGGCCGGTGTCCGGATGGGTCATGACCACCGGATGCCAGGCACCTTCCACCCGTGCTGCTTCCTCGGCGGTCATGGGTTTGCGGTTGCTCATCACCAGGCAGCGGGTGTTGAACAGGGTATGGAAAGCGCGCAGCGTGCCCAGGGTGGCTTTCAGGCCCTCGGACAAGCTGTCGTAGACCGCGTACATACTGGAGAACATGGTGTCGCCACCGAATTGCGGCGCAATCTCGCAGCGCAGCATCGAGGCGCGTGCCGGCACCGGCAAAAAGGACTGGTCGGTATGCCACTGCTGGGCGGCGTTCTCGGTTTCGGAGCGCTGCCCATTGGACTTGATGTTGGTCACCGTGAACAGGTCCGGATAGCCCGGCGGCGCATAGCGGCTGGTCATGCCGGTGTCCGCCAGGGGGCCAAAGCGCCGTGTGAAAGCCAAGTGCTGCTCATGGTTGAGGCCCTGGCCGCGAAACAGCAAGATGCCGCGTTCACCGAGCAAGCGCCACAGGGCAGAGATGGTCTCCTGTGGGATGCCTTCGCTGTGCCTGAGGTCCAGGCCGCTGACCTCGGTGCCCAGGCGCCAGGACAGTGGCTTGGTCTGTACGCCAGCAATTTCCTCGGTCTTGGAAGCGGCTGAAACTGGCGGGGTGGCTTGCAACATGTCGGTCCCTTTCGTCGCTCAGTGGGCCGGTCGCGCAATGACGCGTTGGCCGTCGAAGTTGTCCCGGCCTTTGCGCCGGATCAGATCCCAGGTCACATCCAGGTAATTGGCGCGCGCCAGCACCGCCTTCATTTCGGCGCACAAATGCTCAGGCATCTGCGGTGCGTCGGCCGGCAGGGTGACATCGAGCCTGGCCGCATAGTCCAGCGTCACATGCAGGGCGCTGGCAGCGGCCAGACTGGCGCCGAAGGTGATGGCGCCATGCCAGGGAATGATGATGGCAATGTCGCTGTCCTTGAGGGCCGGGCCGATGGCCGAAAAATCATCGCTGGGGCTCACGCAGGTGCGCTGGTCGAAATAGGTGCACAGATTGTGCAAATTACGCACCGGCCGGCCGAATGCGGACTGAGCCGTCAGCCAAAAACCATGGGTGTGGACGATGGCCTGGACATCGGGACGCTGCTTGTAGATCCCGTGATGAAAAGTCTGCCCCAGGCTGACCATGGTCTCGCATTCCAGCACCCGACCCTCAAAGTCCAGCAGCGCAATGTCTTGCAGCCGCATCTCCTCGAAGGTCTTATCGAAGGCATTGATATAAAACCGGGGCTGGTCGGGCACACGCACCGACACATGGCCACCGATCGAGGGGCCGAGTCCGTAGGCGGCCAAGCCGCGAACCGCTTCCAGCACCTGCTGACGTAAATCCTGATCGCTCATGGTCTGGCCTCCTCGGTGTGCGGACGGTGCTAATGCGGCGCAGACTGCGCTGCCTTGGGCTGGGCCCGTCCCAGGTAATGGGCGATGACCTCGGGGTCTTCGGCCAGCGTCGCGCTGTCGCCTTGGTGGACCACTCGGCCTTGCTCCAGCACATAGGCCCGGCTGGTCGCGCGCAGGGCTGCCCGCGCGTTTTGCTCGACCAGCAGGATCGTTAGACCTTCCTTGTTGAGCTCGCGCAGGGCGCCGAGCACCTGCTTGGCCAGCAGGGGGGACAGGCCCAGGCTGGGCTCGTCGAGCAGCAGCATCCGCGGCGCGCCCATCAGGGCCCGGCCGATGGCCAGCATCTGCTGCTGACCGCCTGACAGTGAGCCAGCGCGTTGCTGCCCACGCTCCTCGAGGATGGGAAAGAGCCTGTAGATGCGGCGCAGGTCATGGGTGGGCGCGCGTCCGTGCAGGGCGGTCACACCCAGCTGCAGGTTCTCCAGCACCGTCAGGTCACCCAGGATCTGGCGTCCTTCGGGGACCTGCAGCAGTCCGGCCCTTGATGTGCGAAAAGCCGCCTGGCCCTGGATAGGGCGGCCCTCAAGCTCGATGCTGCCGCTGCTGGCGCCCACCAGTCCGCTGATGCAATTGAGCAAGGTCGACTTGCCAGCGCCGTTGGGGCCGATGATGGCCACCATATCGCCCTCGGAGACCTTGAGCGTGACCCCGTGCAGCACTTCGTTGCCACCATAGCCGGCATGCAGACCGCTGACCTCAAGCATCGTCGGAGTCTCCCAGATAAGCTTTGATCACCACCGGGTCATTGATCACCTGCTCGGCGCTGCCCTGCGCGATCAACTGGCCGCTGTCGAGCACGTAGACGTAGTCGCAGAGATTGGTGACGAAGCGCATGTTGTGCTCGATCAGGAACACGGCCATACCTTTGCCCTCGGTGGCCAGCGCGCGGAAAATCTCCCCGAGCTTGGCGGACTCCACATCGTTGATGCCAGCCACGGGCTCGTCGAGCAACAACACATCGGGCTGCAGCGCCAACGCCCGCATCATCTCCACCCGACGCTGGTCGCCGTAGGACAGGGTGCCGGCGGGATAGTCGGCGTAGCGGGTCATGCCAAAGCGCTCGAGCAGCACATACGCTTCGTCGCGAAAACGCCGGGTCTCCGCCCGCGAAGACGGCAGACCAAACATCTGCGCGATCAAAGAGGTCTTCTGCAACCTGTACATGCCGATCATCACATTGGCCAGCACGGTCGCGTCGGGCAGCAGGCGGATGGTCTGGAAGGTGCGCGCCATACCGGCGCGCGCCACCTCGTGCCGGGAGGCCTCGGTCAGGTCGATGTCGCCAAACCGGATGCTGCCTCCGCTGAGCTTGTAGACCCCGGTGATCAGGTTCACCACCGTGGTCTTGCCAGCGCCGTTGGGCCCGATCAGGCCGGTGATCTTGCCATGGGCGATTTCCATGTCGAAGGGAGAGACGGCCTGCAAGCCGCCAAAGCGCTTGCTCACGCCCTTGAGAGTCAGCGTGCTCATCAGGACCCCGCTTTCTGAGGCAGCATGCCCTGGCGCGCCAGACGGCGGTTGCGCAGACTCATCATGATGCTGTCAAACACGCCAAAGGGCAGGAAGGCCATGACCAGCACCAACAGCAGCCCATAGACCGCCTGCCGGTACTGCGCCAGCGGCCGGAAGATTTCAGGCAACAGCACCAGGATGGTCACCCCGACCAGCGGGCCGAACACCGTGCGCCGTCCGCCCAGCACCACCGCCGACAAGGTGCCAATGAGGATGCTAAAGCCGAACTGCTCGGCGGTCAGGCTGAAGTTGCGCAACGCGTCCAGGCTGCCGAACAAACCCGCGATGGCCCCCGACAGGGCAAAGGACAGAATGTGGTAACGCGTCGGATTGACACCCAGGGAGGCCGCCACCGCCGGGTCCTGGCGCATGGCGTCAAAAGCCCGGCCTATGCCCCCTCGGCCGAGGATGATCAGCAGCGCCATGGTGATCACCATGGCAAAAAAGAGCATCCATGGCGTGACCACCCGTGGGATGTTGTGAAATCCCAGCGGTCCCCCGGTGAGGTTCTCCAAATACAGGATCAGGGCCACCACCACCTCGACGAAGGCCAGGGATGCGATGGCCTGGTAGACGCCGCGCAGGCGGGCCAGCGGCATGGCCAGCAGCAAACCGGCCAAAAGACCGAGCATGGTGCCCATGGCCACGGCAGCGGCCGGATGCAAGCCCTGCTTGACCGTCAGGATAGCCGCGCAATAGGCGCCCAGGGCGGCAAAGCCGGAGCTGGCCACAGAAAATGTACCGGCCCGAAAGACAATGGCCTGGCTCAGGGCGTAGCCGGTACCGATGAAAATCAGGTCCAGCAGCGGAAGGTGGGGCGCAAACAGTTCCATCATGGCAGATCGGCCCGGCGCTTACACGCGCTTGGTAGGAGACTCCAGCACGGCCTGCGCAAACAGGCCGTCCGGACGAATCATGAGAATCACAAACAGGAGCATGAAGATCACCGCATCGACCAACAGCGAGGGCAGGTAGGCGGCCGACAAGGACTGCAGCAGACCCAGCACCAGGCCGCCGATCAGCGCGCCGGGCACGCTGCCCAAGCCGCCGATGATGATGGCCACAAAGGCCTTGAGCAAGAATGGCTCGCCCATCAGGAACTGCACCGCATTGAAGGCCAGTCCGACCATCACGCCGGCCGCTCCGGCCAACGCACCCGAGAGGAAAAAGGTCTGGTAGAAGATCGCGTCGGGATTGACGCCCAGCAGCTGCGCAGCGCGGTAGTTGCCGGCCACGGCCCGGATCTGACGACCCTGCGCGGTGCGGTAAAGGTAGAAGGCCAGCAGCCCCACGCCGAGCACGGCTACGCCCAGCATGAGCAGCTGCAACATGGTCACGCGCAGGCCCAGCACCACGATCGCATCGGGCGACACCGTGCCAAAGGGAAAGCGCATGGTCTCGGTCTTGGAGACATATTGACCGATGCTCAAGACAATGAGACCGGCCCCGATGCTGGAGATGATGGAGGCGAGCTCCGCGTCCGCCAGCGCCAGCTTGCGCAGCGGCTTGAAGGCGATCACCTCGATGAGGATGGACACCAGACCGGCGGCCACCATGGCCACCGGCAGGGCAAACCACAGCGGCATGCCGGCGCGCACGGTGTACAGGCCGATGAAGGCGCCCGTCATGAATACCGCGCCGTGCGCCATGTTCATGATGCGGTGAATGCCGAAAATGAGCGTAAAGCCCAGCGCAAAAAGCGCATAGACACCGCCCAAGACCAGCCCGTTGAGTAATTGCTGAGCAATCATGGTCTGCTGCCTTGCCATTGAAGCCCGCGGCCTAAGCCGCAGGCGATCATCCCGTCAGTCTTCTTATTGAGGGGCGACGACGAACTTGCCGTCCTTGACCATCAGGAAGCTCGAGCCGTAATTGGGGATGCGGTCGATGTAGCTGTATTTGCCCGTGCCGACCACCACCGGTACGTCCTTGGTCTTGGTCAGGGCGTCGCGAATGCGCTCGCGCGTCGGGTTGGGGCCGGCGGCCTTGACGGCATGCGCCACCACCGTCATGTAGCTGTAGCCCAGGGCGGCCCAGTTGTCGGCGTCCTTGCCGGTTTTGGCCTTGTAGGCGGCCGCAAAGGCTTGCGACGCCGGTGTGTTGCCGCCCGGGGTCCAGTCGGAGTTGAAGACCAAGCCTTCCACCGCCGCGCCGCCGATCGAGATCAGCTGCGGCGAGGACAGACCGGTCTGGCCAATCAGCTTGACGCTGGCCGGCAGGCCCGCTTGCTTGAGCTGGATGGCCAGGTTCGCAGCCGAGGGGCCCAGCGTGAACAGCACCACGCAATCGGGCTTGGCAGCCACGATGCGGGTAGCGATGGTGGAGAAATCGGAGTCCGCCTGCTTGATGCCGGAGCGGTCCACGATCTTCATGCCCCGCTTTTGGGTGTGCTCGACAAAGATCCGCTCCAGATCAACATAGGCCTCGTTGTCAGAAAAGCGGATGGTGGCGCAGGCCTTGACCTTGGCCACGTCCATGGCGTAATCGCCCAGCTGCGGCATGGTGATAGACGGCGGCTGGGCCGAGATGAAGCCCCAGGGACCCGCATTGAGCAAGCCCACCGCATTGGTCATGGCCTTCATGCCAATCTTGGCATCATTGGCCACGCCGGCCGAGGGGATGGCTTCCACGGCGGTGGTGGGCCCCAAAATGAACAACACGCTGGGATCGGCGGCATAGCGCGTGATGGCGGCCATGGCCTGCGCGCGTGCGGACGCGCTGTCTGCCACCTCGACAACAATGCGGTCGTTGCCCAGGAACTTGCTCGCATTGAGCTCGTCGGCGGCGAACCTCATGCCCTCGGAAGCCGGCACGCCGACAAACGATGCGACGCCGGTGAGCGCCTGCAAGATCACGATCTTGCGGTCGGCGGCCAGCGAGGCCTGAGTGGCCAATCCCAGAGCGGAAAAGAGGGCCAGGCTGTACAGGTTGCGGCGAAAAGAGGTCATGTTGCTTGTCTCCCGATGATGGTTAGTGACCGAATTTTTATATTGGCTCTACGGTACAGGTATATTGGCCGATAAGTCAACCCGGATTACGCGTAGTCGATGTACAGCACCGGCCGGGGGCCGCTGGAGATGTACTCGGCCAGCACGTCGCCCTGCACCGTCACATGGCCGCGCATCAGGGTGTAGACCTCATCGGCCTTGCCGGCTGAGAGCAGCTCCAGGATGTGCCGATGGTCGTCGTTGTTGGCCTCGGGTCGCCCCTGGGCCCGCAACTGGAACATGCGGTAAGGGTTCATGCGCACCGCGAGATTGCGGGTGATGTCGAACAACACATCATTGTGTGCAGCCCGCCACAGGGCCAGGTGAAAACGAGCGCCCTGGCGACCAAATTCATCCTGGTCGTTCTTGGCCAGGGCGGCCTCGGACAGGCGCTGGATCTCCGTCAGATTGCGCAGCTCGGCTTCGGTGATGCGGCGCGCGGCAATGCGGGCGCAAGTGGCTTCCAATTCGGAAAGGGTCTCGAAAGACTGGATCAGCCGACGCAGATCCAAGGGGGCCACCACCGCCCGCTGGCGGGACGGTTTTTCGACCAGGCCCGCCTCAATGAGCTGCAAAAGGGCCTCTCGAACGGGCGTGCGGGAGACCGAGAACCGCTTGGCAATCAGATCCTCGTCCAGGGGAGATTCGGGCGGCAAGCGACCTGTAAAGATGTCCCTCTCGATCGCACTGCGAACAATCTCACACTGGGTGAGCTTGCGCGTGTCGCCGCTCTTGAGCCGCCCCCGTGCGGGCGACGCAGGGAGAGCTGCGGGCCTCTCATCGGCGGCCGAGGCGGCGGAAACCGCTTTCTTTGACTTCATGAGTCCTCCCTCAATATATTTTTCTTAGACTTAATTTATAAAAGATACGCTATCATGGATCAAGCGCATGGTCGATTGTGAGTCAATCTCCTCCCAAAACGCTAGATCAGATGCTAACTTTTCCGCCTTTCGAGCCACACTTCCCGCGCGAGCGCTGGACCCTCCCTCAGGTGTTGGAGCAGCAGGCCAGGGTGTATCCCAAGCGCCCCTTTCTTTCATGGACCGACGCTGGGCCGACATGGACATTCAGCCAGACCAACGAGCAGGTCAACCGCCTGGCGCATGGCTTGGCCGCGTTCGGGGTACGCCAGCACGAGCGCGTCTGCATCCTGCTGCCCAATTGCCCTGAATTCATCTTTGTCTGGTTCGCGCTCAATAAACTGGGCGCGGTCGAGGTGGCCATCAGCGATGCCTACAAGGGCAGCTTCTTAGCCCATCCGCTGGCATTGGCTCAGGCACGCATCCTGGTGACCACCGCCCGTCTGGCCGAACGGCTGCGTGACATCGAAGACGAGATTGCGATCACCGACCTGATCCTGGTCGACGAGCCCGACAGCGAGCCGGCACCGCAGGCGCCGCCTTTCAAGAAAATGCGCCTGCACCGATTGGCCGATCTGTACGCGCCGCAGGACCACAACCCGGGTGTCTTCGTCAGCACCAGCGATGCAGCAGCCGTGTTGCTGACCTCGGGCACCACCGGGCCCTCCAAGGGCGTGGTGATGCCCCATTCGCAGTTTTACTTCTTCGCGGAAGAAGATGTGCAACTGATGCAGTTGGGCCCGAACGATGTCTATATGACGGGGTTTCCGCTGTTTCACGGCAATGCGCAGTTCCTCACCGTCTACCCCTGCCTGATCGCCGGCGCGCACTGTGTGCTCTATCCGCGCTTTAGCGCCTCGGACTGGGCCGGACGTGCCCGCCGCAGCGGCGCGACGGTGACCAACCTCTTGGGCGCGACCATGGCCTTCATCAGCGCCCAGCCGCCCTCGCCTGACGACCGTGCGCACAAGCTGCGCTGCATCTATGCCGCGCCCTTGTCGGTGGACCTGGCCGGCCCCTTCACCGAGCGCTTCGGCCCGATTCAATTCGTCGATGGCTTTGGACAGACCGAGATTTCCAATGTCTTCATGACCCCGCCGGGTGCGCCGCGGCCGCCGGGCGCCAGTGGCGTCTTGGTCGACCAATGGTTCGAAGTCCGTTTGGCCGACCCGGAGACGGGCGAGCCTGTGCCTGAGGGCCAGGTTGGCGAATTGTTGGTGCGCCACAAGCATCCGGGCATCATTTCTACCGAATACCTGGGCATGCCGGACAAGACCATTGAGTCCAGGCGAGACCTGTGGTTCCACACCGGCGATGCGCTGCGGCGTGATGCGCAGGGCTGGTACTACTTTGTCGACAGGGTCAAGGATGCGCTGCGCCGCCGCGGCGAAAACATCTCTTCCTTCGAAGTCGAGGCGGTGCTGCGCAGCCACGCGAGCGTGGCCGACTGCGCGGTCATTGGTGTACCGGCCGACCAGCAAGCCGGCGAGGATGAGGTCATGGCCTTCCTCGTGCCCCGTGACGGCGCTGAGCTGGACTATGAACAGATCTGGGCCTGGTGCGAGGCCCGCATGCCTGCTTTCATGGTCCCGCGCTACCTGGAAGCCATGGCTGAACTGCCCCGCACACCCACCGAAAAGGTGCGCAAGAAGCAGTTGCGCGAGCAAGGCGTGGGGCCGCGCACCCGCGACCGCACGCGCCCCTGAGAACCCCGCAGAGACCGAGCATGAGCACCCCAGCCCCAACGGTATTGATGGACCTGCATGGCCAGGTCGCTGTGATCACCCTGAACCGACCGGAGGTCGGCAACGCCTTCAACGAGGAGGTGCGGCATCGCCTGCCTGAACTTTTGGAAGGCCTGGACAAGGATGAGCGCTGTGCGGCCATCCTGCTGTGCGGCGCGGGCGAGCGTGGCTTTTGCGTCGGCGCCGACATCAAGGAGCAGCGGGTGATCGGCAGCTCGGTGCAGGAACGTCGCCGACTGCGCGATAACGCCTGGATCGACAGGGTGGCCCATATTTCCAAACCGGTGATTGCAGCCATCCATGGCTATTGCCTCGGTGGCGGGCTGGAGCTAGCGCTGGCCTGCGACATCCGGGTGGCCGCCAAAGATGCAGTCTTCAGCCTGCCCGAGACCGGGCTTGGGCTGATTCCCGGCGGCGGCGGCACGCAGCGTCTGCCCCGGGTGATCGGGCTGGGCCGTGCCCTGGACCTGATGCTCAGCGGTGACCGCATCGATGCAACGCAGGCCCATGCGATGGGCCTGGTCAGCCGGCTTTGCGAGGACCGTGACAGCCTCTTGGTGCAAGCGCGCACGCTGGCCGAGCGCATCGCGGCCCGTCCGCCTACCGCCACCGCCTACGCCAAAGAGGCCGCCAAGTCCGGCATGGAGCTGGATCTGCAGGCCGGCCTGACGCTCGAAAAATCCCTTTTTTCGCTGCTCATGGCTACCGAGGACCGGGCCGAAGCTGCGCTGGCATTCAAGGAAAAACGGCCGCCCCGATTTAAAGGCCGATGAAGGAGGAGACCGCATGAATACCGAAAAAACTATCGTCGTGGTGGGCGCTGGCCTGATGGGCACAGGCATCGCCCATGCCTTTGCCGCCACCGGCCACACCGTGACCCTGGTCGACACCCAAGCCCAAGCCCTGGCGCGGGCGCGGCAGACCATCGAGAAAATCCTGGCCGACGGCGTGCGCCTGGGCAAGAGCAGCCAAGACGATGCCAGCGCCGCCCTCGCCCGCCTGCACAGCTCAGGCGGCCTTGATGCCGCGCCCGAGCATGCCGGCCTGGTCATCGAGACCGCCACCGAGAAGATCGATATCAAGCAGGCCATCGTGCGCGAGGCGGAAAGCCGCTTTGGCGATGACACAGTGATTGCCACCAACACCTCGGCACTGAGCATCACCGAGATCGCCAGCTTAGCCCGCCTGCCGGGTCGCGTGATCGGCATGCATTTTTTCAATCCAGTTCACAAGATGAAGCTGGTGGAAATCGTGCGTGGCCTGGAGACCAGCGCGCAGACCGTGGCCAAGGCCCGCCAGTGGTCAGACGCGATCGGCAAGACCTCGATCGAAGTCAACGAGGCGCCCGGCTTTACCACCAGCCGCATCTCGGCCCTGCTGGGCAATGAGGCCATGTACATGCTGGCCGAGGGCGTGGCCAGCGCCGAGGACATCGATACCTCGCTGCGCATGGCTTTCAACCATCCGATGGGCCCGCTCGAACTGGGGGACCTGACCGGCTGGGACACCCGTCTGTCCGTGCTGCAGTACCTGCACCAGACCCTGGGCGAGAAATTCAGGCCCTGCCCGCTGATCATCAAACTCGTCAAGTCAGGGCGCCACGGCCGCAAAACCGGCCGGGGGATCTATGAATACGATGACAAGGGCCAGCGCATACCTGGCTCGGGAGTCAAGCCATGGTGAGCGACGACATCGTCATCCTGGAAGCGGCGCGCACGCCCATCGGGCGTTACAAGGGTGGCCTTAAGGATGTGCGGGCCGACCATCTGGGCGCGGCTGTGCTGGGCGCACTGCTCGAACGGGCCGGCCTGCAGCCCCAGCAGGTCGATGATGTGGTGTTCGGCTGCGTCTCGCAGGTGGGCGAACAGTGCGGCAACATCGCCCGCACCGCGCTGCTGTCGGCCGGCTGGCCAGAGACCATCCCGGGCATGACGGTGGACCGCAAGTGCGGCTCCTCCGAGGCGGCGGTGCATGTGGCGATCGGCTCGATCGCGGCCGGCCAGAGCGATGTGGTGATCGCCGGCGGCGCCGAAAGCATGACCCGTGTGCCTATGGGCGGCAACCGGGACGTGCATGGCAAGCCCTTTGGCTGGCGGCTCAATGAGCGCTTTGGCCTGACCTCGCAGGGCGAGGCCGCCGAGCGGCTGTGTGACCTTTGGAAGCTCGACCGCCAGGCCCTGGACGACTATGCGATCGAGAGCCACAGCCGGGCCGCGCGGGCCGCCGACGCCGGCCATTTCGACCGCGAGATCGTGCCAGTCGCGCTGGCCGACTGGGCTGAACGCGAGGCCGCCGCTGAGGGAGCAGTCAGCCGCGACGAGACCATACGGCGCGAGACCAGCCGAGACAAGCTCGCCTCGCTCAAGACCAGCTTTCGCCCCGACGGCGGCCGCGTCACGGCGGGTAACGCCTCGCAGATCTCCGACGGCGCATCGGCGCTGCTGCTGACCCGTGCCAGCCATGCGCGCAAACTGGGCCTGCGTCCACGCGCGCGCATCGTGGCCAGCACCACGGTCGGATCCGACCCGGTGCTCATGCTCACCGGCCCGATCGCCGCCACCCGCAAGGTGCTCGAGCGCGCCGGACTTAGCCTCGATCAGATCGACCTGTTCGAAATCAATGAGGCCTTCGCGCCGGTGCCTCTGGTGTGGATGCACGACATGGGCGTGGGCCATGAGCGGCTCAATGTCAACGGAGGCGCGATCGCGCTGGGCCATCCCCTGGGTGCCAGCGGTGCCCGCGTGATGACCACCTTGCTCCATGAGATGGAACGCCGCCAGGTCCGTTACGGCCTGCAGGCGATCTGCTGTGCCGGTGGCCTGGGCACGGCCACCATCATCGAACGTCTGGGCTGACCGCGATGCAAACCGTCTCTGTCGGCCACGCCGGGCTGCGCAGCAGCGCCATCGGCCTGGGCTGCATGGGCATGTCCGAGTTTTACGGGCAGGCCGATGATGCCCAGTCGCTGCGCACCCTGGAGCGCGCTTTCGAATTGGGCGTGACCCACTACGACACCTCCAATGTCTATGGCCGTGGTCACAATGAACGCCTGCTGTCGGGCTTTCTCAAGGGCAAGCGCGATGCAGTGATGCTGTCGAGCAAGTTCGGCGTGGTGCGCGACCCGGATGGTCCGTCCGGCAGCACCTATGACCGCGACATCGACAATTCGCCGGCCTATATGCGTCAGTGCCTGGAGGAGTCGCTGGGCCGTCTGCAGGTCGATTGCATCGATATTTACTATGTGCACCGGGCCGACCCGGCGGTGGCGATCGAAGACACGGTGGGCGCCCTGGCCGATCTGGTGCGAGCCGGCAAGATCCGCGGCTACGGCCTGTCCGAGGTCTCGGCCGATCTGCTGCGCCGCGCCCACACAGTGCATCCGGTGTCGGCCATCCAGTCCGAGTACTCGCTGTGGACGCGCGAGCCCGAGCTCGACGTGCTGCCCACCTGCCAGGAGCTGGGCATCCGCTTCATCGCCTACAGCCCGCTCGGCCGCGGCTTTCTGACCGGTGCCATCGCCAATGCGCAGCAGCTGGGCAGCGACGACTTCCGCCTGTCCTCGCCGCGCTTTCAGGGCGAGAACTTTGACAGAAATCTGGCCATCGTCGAGCAACTGCGCCAGCTGTGTGCGGCCAAAAATTGCACGCCCAGTCAGATTGCGCTGGCCTGGATCATGGGCCGCGAGCAGGCCATCATTCCCATCCCTGGCACCAAGCGCATCAAATACCTCGAAGAAAACGTCGGCGCCACCTCGATCAGCCTGTCGGCGCAAGAGCGCATGGCGCTCGAGGCCCTGCTGCCGATTGGCGGTGCAGCCGGCACGCGCTACGCATCCGATTTCAAGGGCGCTCCGCGCCCAGCCACATCCTGAGGAGCTGTCATGTCCCCA
>JBILDR010000192.1:0-6557 GCA_044352515.1 Polaromonas sp. | reverse complement strand
GGCCCGGATGAGTTGGGCGGCGATGTCGGCCTGCAGATCGGAAAAGCCAATCACGCAATCGGGCTCGAGCGCCAGGATCTTGTCGATCTTGGCGCTCAAAAACGCACTGACCCTGGGCTTTTCATGCCGCGCCTGGCGCGGCCGCACGGTGTAGCCCGAGATCCCCACAATGCGATGCGACTGCCCGAGCAGGTACAACCACTCGGTGGGCTCTTCGGTCAGGCAGACGATACGTTGAGGGGTCATGGGTAGATTGTCACCGCGGCTGGTAACGCAGCCCCACATAAACAGCGCGCCCGCCGGTGGCGTAGTCGTTGTAGGGCGCTGAACTGACGCGCAGCACCGCGTAGTCCTTGCCGAGCGCGTTGCTCACTGTACCGATGAGGCGCAGCGAAGGACTCACCGCATAGGTGGCGCGCAAGCCCAGCAGCGCGTAGCCTGGCAGGCGCTGGCGGTTGGCCGTGTCGTTGAAGCGATGGCTAAAGCCCTGGAGGGATACGCCGCCGTCCCATTGCTGCCAGCGCCGACTGAAGTCCAGCCTGGTCACCCTGGGCACCCGCCTTTGCAAAGTCTTGCCCGTGGCATCGTCATGGGCACTGAGCAAATCGAAGTGGCCATCGATCCGCCAGGCACCCACAGTCTGCGCGCCTTGCAGGCTGATGCCCTTCAGGGTGCTGGAAGCAAGGTTGACCATGGTTCCCATGTTGGACGCATCGTCCCACTGATAAGCGATCAGGTCCTTGACACGGTTGCGATAGACCGCCACCGACGCCTTGCTCGAGCCGCTGTCGAAGGCCAGTGCCAATTCCTGATTGCGGGAGGTTTCAGGACGCAGCGAGGGGTTGCCCTGGTAGAAATTGGCGCGATCCACCGGCCAGTACAGGTCGTTGAAGCTCGGCGCCCGAAAGCCTGTGCCCACAGCGGCGCGCGCGGTCAGGGCCGGAGTCATTCGGTAGCCGTAAGCCAGAGAGTAGGCCTCCTGGGGCCCCAGGCGGGAAATCTCGTCACGCCTTGCGCTCAGGTGCCATAGATGCGATCCCAAGGTCGCCTGATAGCCAAGCGCCAGCGAGTCGGTGGTTTGACCCCGAACGTCCAGAGCCTGCGCCGACTTCACCGATACCGTGCGGCGCTCCAATGCCACCATGAGCAGGCCTGGGCCGACGCGCACGTCGTTTTGCCAGGCCAACTGGTTTTGACGCGTGAGGTAGTTCTCAGCATAGGCGCCCACCCCAGCAGGGTTGAACAACCAGGACGTCAGATCATCCTGGCTTTGACCCAGGCGCAAGGTGCTGCGCCAATCGGGGTTGAAGCTGTAGGCTGCATGCACCGCCAGACTGCTCAGTTGGTGGCGGTCCCGGTTGTCAAAGGCTGTGGTGCACGTGCTGCCCACCCAGTCGCTGGGGTCGCAATTGGCATTGTCCGAGTGCTTGACCGCCCGACTCTGCATGAAGTTCAGGCCCAGCTGGATTTGCGCAAGTTGTGTCGTCAGATTCAGGCCGACATTACTTTGTTGATAGCCATCACGGTCCGGGTTGTAAGGGTCGTAGTAACCCCCTTTGGGCGCCTTGATGTCATTGATGCCGCTGCTGTAGTCGCGCCCCACCTGAAGGCGATAGCGGGTCTGGTCGATTTGACCGACATAGGCCAGATTTGTCGACGAAGACCCGAAACTGCCGACCTGAGCTGAAGCACTCGGCCCTACCGGCCCCCGCGCGCCGCGGGTGAAGATCTGAATCACACCGCCCAGGGCATCAGAGCCATACAGGCTGCTGGCCGGTCCGCGCAATACCTCGATGCGTTCGATCTGCTCCAGGGGCAGGTGCTGCACGGCCGTGGCTCCCACGGTCGCCGAAGAAATGCGCTGACCGTCCACCAGCACCAACGTATGGGCGTGATTGGCGCCACGGATGAAGACCGATGCGTTGGCGCCGCGCACCGAATCAGGGCTGACCTGAAGGCCGGGCAGGCGTGCGAGTAAATCTGTGAGCGTCTGCGCCCCAGAGCGCTCAATATCGCTGCGCGTCAGCAGTGTCACGTCGCCAAGCAGTTGGTTGAGCACCGTCGGCACCCGCGTCGCCGTCACCACCACCTCCTCAAGCACCGTCGCCGGCTGCGCCCATCCCACCCCCAACGAAAAAGACAAAGAAAAACCCAGCACGAGCGAGCGCGCGGGTCTGTGCAAAAAGTTCATGATGAACCGTCCCAGAACATAAGCCCTCACCGGCTTCCCCGCCAGTGCATGAGCGTCACGAAGGCACGCCCAGGGGCGCGCCTTCACCGTGTTGGCCGGTATCCGGGCTGACGAAGCAACTGTCCTCGCCTTCCCAAGCGCTTGTTCAGGGCGCTCAGTGGCTTTGGAGGGCAGCGGGGTTTTGAACCTGAACTCAGTTCAGAATAAAACCCGTTCGTCTTACCGTTGCGGGGGCAGCGCAGGTTGGCTTGGCCCTGTGGGGCCTGGCCTCCTGCTTCCCGTTGAACTGCGGCATGCGAACCACACCGCGAGCACCAACGCAACTGATTGTAAGCAGCGGCCTGTCTGAAACCCTACAATCGGCGTCGCCATGGCAACTCCCCCTTCCCTGGATCAGTTGGCAGACCGCGTCGAGCGGCTGCTCCTGCGCTACGAGGAATTGCAGCGCACCAATGCCCTGCTGACCGAACAAGTGCAAACACTTTCACAGGAGCGCGACTCCCTCAAGTCGCGCCTGAGTGCAGCGCGTGCCCGGGTCGATGCGCTGCTAGAACGGCTGCCAGCCAGTAACACCTCCGCCCCGCCGGCGACACCCTCATGAAGCAGCTTGAAGTCCAGATCATGGGGCAGAGCTATTTGCTGGGCTGCCCCGAAGGTGGCGAAGACAAGCTGCGCGATGCGGTGAGCAAGGTCGATGGCGCCATGTGCAAGATCCGCGACGCCGGCAAGCTCAAGGCCCGTGACCGCATCGCGGTGCTGGCGGCGCTGAACCTGGCTTTCGAGCTCAGTGACCGCGCCAGCAACCCGGCCGCCGCTGCGCCCGTGGCGGCCAATGACGCGGCGGGGGCATCGCCGCAGCAGCTCGCGGGCCTGCTGGCCCGGCTCGATCAGGCCCTGGGCGACGACGGCCAACTGCTCTGAGCGGGCCCGCTGCGCACAGCTGCGCAAGCGGTCCCATCCGACAGTGCCGTGAGGACATAGAATGGCGCCGTCTGCGGCTCGCATCGGGCTTTATATTTCCTTGAACCAATGCTCTTTGAGCTCGGGCTTGGTACATCGGCTGGTGAGCGTGATCATCTCGCGTCAGATGAACCCAACGTCAGTCTGCCCTCGCCCACCTGAACCCCGGTTCAGGATGAGGGTCCGGTGGTCACCGCAGACACCCTTTCTCGGGCGATGTGCCCCCAAAAACCAAGAACAAACATGGCACTTGACCCCCTGCTGCTGCTTGAACTCATTGGCCTGGGCGTGATGTCCGGCTTCCTGGCCGGGCTGCTGGGCATAGGCGGGGGCATGGTGATGGTGCCCTTCCTCACCATGATCATGAGCACACGGGGCAGCCCGCCTGATCTGGCGGTCAAGATGGCCATCGCCACCTCCATGGCCACCATCGTCTTTACCTCGATATCCAGCGTGCGCGCGCACCACCGCAGGGGCGCGGTGCGCTGGGACATCGTGCGCAGCCTGGCGCCAGGCATCGTGGTGGGCAGCCTGATCAGCAGCCTGGGCCTGTTTGCGCTGCTCAAGGGCAGCTACCTGGCCGTCTTCTTCGGCCTGTTCGTGGGTTTTTCTGCCACGCAGATGTACCTGGACAAAAAACCCAAGCCCAGCCGCCAGATGCCGCAAGCCGGCGGGCAGTGGTTGGCCGGCGGGGTGATCGGCCTGCTGTCCGGTTTGGTCGGTGCGGGCGGCGGCTTCATCAGCGTGCCCTTCATGGCCTGGTGCAATGTGGCCATGCACAACGCGGTGGCCACCTCAGCAGCGCTGGGCTTTCCGATCGCGCTGGCCAATGCAACCGGCTATGTGTTTGCCGGCATGAGCGCACAGGACCTGCCAGGCGGCTCCTTTGGCTACATCTGGCTGCCGGCGCTGGCGGTCATTGCCGGCTGCAGCGTCTTTATTGCCCCGGTGGGCGCGCGCATTGCGCACCGCCTGCCGGTCAAGCAGCTCAAGCGCATCTTCGCCAGCGTGCTCTACCTGCTGGCTGCCTACATGCTCTGGAAGGGCGTTTCTTCCCTCTGAGCTCCCTCTGAGGCGATCTCCCAGCACCCATACAGCGGCGCCCATTGGGGAGCAGAGGCCGTGCACGGCGCGAATACGCAACAAAAACTCTCGAAAAAATCCGCTTTTCCCTATGAAAACGCGATTTTCTCCAGTAGCATCCGCAGTGCCTTGAGGGGCGCGCGCCCCGAAGAGGTGATTTCTCAACTTCTAGAAGGAAAAATCAATCATGGCAACTGCGAAAAAAGCTCCTGCAAAGAAAGCCCCGGCCAAAAAGGCTCCTGCAGCAAAAAAGCCCGCTGCTAAGAAAGCTGCTCCGGCCAAAAAAGCCGCTCCTGCTAAAAAAGCTGCTCCGGCTAAAAAGGCGGCTCCCGCCAAGAAAGCTGCTCCCGCCAAGAAAGCCGCTCCTGCCAAAAAAGCTGCTCCGGCTAAAAAGGCGGCTCCCGCCAAGAAAGCCGCTCCTGCTAAAAAGCGCACCCCCAATGCTGCATTCATGAAGCCGCTGGCCCCCAGCGCCGCTTTGGCTGCAGTGGTGGGCGACAAGCCGCTGCCGCGCACCGAGATCGTCAGCAAGCTGTGGACCTACATCAAGGCCAAGGGCCTGCAAGACAAGGCCAACAAGCGCATGGTCAATGCCGACGACAAGCTCAAGGCTGTGTTTGGCAAAGCCCAAGTCTCGATGTTCGAGATGGCCGGCCTGATCGGCAAGCACGTCAAGTAATCAACTCCGCGTTGATGGCACAAAAGGCCGGTGGCAACACCGGCCTTTTTTCATGGGCGTTGGCCCAGGATCGCAGCGCTCCGAAGTTCAGCGCCGCTTGGCCTGCTCGGTGATGGCCGACAGCGTGCCGCGGGTGGTGATCACCTCGGGGTTGAGCATCACCTCGATCAGCGTGCCTTGCGGCCGCTGCAGGGCCGCCAGCAGCGCCGGCTCGAACTCGGCGGTGCGCTCGATGCGCTGGCCGACATAGCCGTAGGCAAGGGCCAAAGCCACAAAGTCCGGATTGCGCAAATGGGAGCCACTCGAGTGCTCGGGGAACTCGCGCTCCTGGTGCATGCGGATGGTGCCGTACATGCCGTTGTTGAGCAGCACGATGATGCTTTTGCCACCATGCTGAACCGCCGTGGCCAGCTCCTGCCCGTTCATCAGGAAATCGCCGTCGCCAGCCATGGTCAAAGCCAGCCGACCGGTCGTGATCGCCGCTGCGATACCCGCTGGCACCCCATAGCCCATGGCGCCTACGGTGGGCGCAAGCTGGGTCTTGTGGCCTTTGGCCAGACCGTGATGCTTGAAGAAGCGGTGTACCCAGCTGGCAAAGTTGCCAGCGCCGTTGGTCAGCACCGCATCGGCGGGCAGGTGTTTTTGCAGCAGGGCGACGATGGCCGGCATATCAATCTCGCCCGGCCAGGTGCCAGCCGGCGGCGGCTGCAAATTGGCCAGGTAGTCCGCGTTGGCCTGCGCGGTCCAGTCCTGCCAAGGCAGGCTGACCGGCGCGGTGAGTACCTCCAGCGAGCGCGCTGCCGCGTTCATGGTGGCGTTGATCGCCAGATCGGCCTGATAGACCCGGTGCAACTCCTCGGCGCTGGCGTGAATGTGCACCAGCTTTTGCGCCAGCTTGGGCGGCTTGAGCAGGGTGTAGCTGCCGGTGGTCATCTCGCCCAGGCGCGGGCCAATCACGATCAGCAGATCGCTGTGCCGCACCCGCTCAGCAAGCTTGGGGTTGATGCCTATGCCCACCTCGCCGGCATACAGGCGGTGGTGGTTGTCGAAGGTGTCTTGGAAACGAAAGGCGTTGGCCACCGGCAACTGCCAGTTCTCGGCAAAGCGCTCGAGCGCCTGCGCGGCCTGCGGGGTCCAGCCGCTGCCACCGGCGATCACCAGCGGGCGCTGGCTGTCCAGCAGCATGGTGCGCAGCGTGCGCAAGCTGCCGGGGTCGCTCCAGGCTTGTACCGCTGGCACTGCGGCCAAGGGCTGTGCGTCGGTCGGGCACATCAGCATGTCTTCGGGCAGCACCAGCACCACCGGGCCGGGCCGGCCATGGGTGGCGGTGGCGAAGGCGCGTGCGACATATTCAGGAATGCGGTGGGCGTCATCGATGCGCTCAACCCGCTTGGCCATGCCCTTGGTGCTTGGCCCGAAAAAGCTTTCGTAGTTCAGCTCCTGAAAGGCCTCGCGGTCGCGGCAATCACTGGCCACATCGCCTACCAGCAGCACCAAAGGGGTTGAATCCTGGAAGGCGGTGTGTACCGCAATAGAGGCATTGGTGGCGCCCGGCCCACGGGTGACCATGCACACCCCCGGTCGACCGGTGAGCTTGCCATGGGCTTCAGCCATGAAGGCCGCCCCGCCCTCCTGCCTACAGGT
>JBILDR010000184.1:0-6973 GCA_044352515.1 Polaromonas sp. | reverse complement strand
GAGGGGGTATGACTCGCTCAAGAAGCAATCGAGCTGCTCCGATGTCTCCAGCCTGAGCCTTGTCGGTCAGGGATTGGATGATCGCTGGCAAGGACTCCTCGATCCCCTGCCGAAGCTGCTGAACCGATCCAGATCCGGGTCTTCGACCAGCAGGGTTGCCGGATTGCCCAGGCCTCCAGCGGCCAATCGTTTTGGTTGTCGTCACTGCTCTTCTCCTGCATTTACAGGGCCTCACGCCCTCGAGGTCATTCCTCCGGAGCCCCCCTCGGTCATGGCAGCGGGCCTTACCATTCAGACTCAGCGACTGCCACACTTCTTCAAGAGGTGCTGCGCTCTCCCTGCACCATGCTCGCTTTGTGTTGACCGACCACTGCCATGGCAACCAACAGATACTCGCAGCAACGACAGTAATCGTTCAGGCATAGGCGGGCTATCAAGGGCACCGCTCGGTGTTGCCTTGATCCGTACCCCAGAAAGCTGCCGCAGATGCGCGCAGACAGCTTACCTGCCTTGATGCGCAGGGGCTATTAACGACACGACCATGCGATCAGTGCCGTGATCGATCAAATACTCGGTACCGCCCGCGCTGTAGTACTGCTTGTATCGCCGTTCGCGGTTAACAATACGAATCCGTCGCGCGGCACGCTCGACTACAGCGCACAACTGTCGGTCGGCAACACCGTCAGGTGCGGTCAATAGTAGATGGCCGTGGGGGTGGTCGCCGTATGCGCCCCAGTCGACGGTGACCGCATGCGCAATCGTCCAGCCCTTATTCGTCCGTCTTTTGCCGAACAAGTCGCAGTTAATTAGACGCAGCAGCCGCTCAAGAGCGATCTGAACCGCGGTTTCGGTCACCTTAAACCCACTAATGCCAGACCGTCTGAAGGTCAGAGTGACCATCATCGTCCATGCCGCCATCGGATGAATCCAATCTGTCCAGGCGCGCTCCAGGTGGTTTCGAACTCGTGTGCTGCCTCGGGTTGGAGAAAATCGCTCGGCATGAGCAGCAGCCATTTCGTATGGCGGCGGCTTTACGTCGGCGATCAACCGAGCCAGACGTGCTTGGGACTGGCTCAGTACCGCTTGAGGTAAAGCGGCCTGTTGGCCGTTCACCAAGCTCATCATTCGCGAACCTGAGTTGGCAACAGAACCAGAGGTATATTCTTGGTACGCAGGCGGTTCACACACTTGCGTCTTTTTCATCTGACTCGTCGGTCTGTCACGCCTCGGGTTCATTCCGCCACACCTGCCGACGAACGATCTGGCCGACCCTGGCTGGTCTGACGTGCCCTCGTAAGAATGTCAAAGGCCGCGCTATCGAACCTCGTGACATCAAATAATGCCGGCGACCTCAAGCCTGCCTTTCGCATCACGTCCATTTCAGCCAGTCTGGGCCCCTGGATTCGTACAAAATTGTTATAAACATTCTCCGTGTATCTGATCCCGAGCTCAGGATGCAGGCCGAAAAATTCTTTGAGCACTGCCCGACCACTTCTCCAATGATTCACCGTGTGAACCAGCTTGATTTCCTCTTTTTTCTCCATCACATTCATCCTCGAAAAAGTCCCGCAGCGAACGAGATGCGATTGAATATACCAAGCAAAAAGAATAACGTCGGAACAAAATAATCACCATTTTTTTGCTTGACAACCTAATAAAAAAGCCACCCTAAGGTGGCTTTACTTTTAATATTGGAAATTTACAGATCAGTGCCGCAAACCAAAAATGACGGCAAATTCGGATCGGCGTGATGACCCCATATCTGGATCAGCCCCTCAACATAACATGCAAGCGTCCGCGTATCGATTTTTTGGCGAGGAGCAATCATCTCGGTTATCTCATCGAATGCAGCATCTTGCATCAATTCCCCTCTGAGCATTTTTAAAACTACTTGCACCTGCGGATCGGAAAGAGAGGTGGTCTCCGGATCGTATGATTTATCCCTTCCCCGGCCTCTCCTTCTTAAGCCAGCAGCCTTCCTCCCCTGGCTGGTTTCCATCATCGCCCTAATGGCAATCTCTCCCCTGTAGATGGACAACTCGAGCGGAGTGGCCTCGTCATCAAATCTTTCGGGGATGTCTTCCGGATCGTCACTATCTCCCCCCACATGAGGGACTTGAGACGAAGCGTATGCCTTTGCGGCTGAAATCAAGTCCATGATGCCTGCTTCGACCGGGTGGTCCTTTCGCCAGTCGGCAATCGTGTACATGAGTTGGGACCTTTTCACCATGACTGCGTCACCACCCTTTTCATGCTGCTGGTATCAAGGTGCCCATACCTACGAGTAAGAATTTGTGAACTATTGCCCAGCGCCTGTGCGGCCACTGCAACAGGTGCGCCCGTGTCGAGCATTTGTTTAGCCCGGTGATGCCTCAGATCGTTCAGGCGCAAATCCGGACGTCCAATCGAAGAGGTCAGCCAAAGCCAATGGCGCTTGAACGCAATTGGCTGAAGAGGAACGCGTTTGCTCTCAAACAGCATCGCCGAATCCTTTTCCATCTCACGCCGTGTCCATACACGCTCCATGAAAATCCTGGTCTCTTCAGAGAAGTACAACACCCTCGGGGCACCCGTTTTAGTTTTGGGGGCGATAATTTCTCGTTTTTCGAGGTCTACCTGCCCCCACGTCCGCTCGAGAACCTCCCCCCTCCTGGCACCCGTATCCACCAGTAAACGAATGAGGGCCGCAAAGCGCCTGTCCTTGATGGCGTTGGCACCATCGAGCAATTTGGAGACCTCTTCGTCGGTTAATTCGACACGCCTGAGTTGCTCTTCGTAGCGGACCATGCCAAGGGTCGGCGACCGAAAACCAACGGGAACAATGCGTCGTCTGGCCGCCCATTTGTAGAGGCTGCCAATTTGTGAAATATTTCGATTTACTGTCGCCGGCGAATAGCCGTGTTCGATCATGGCAACGCCTGCTCTATCAAGCTCTTCAGAGGTAATCGACCATGCGCCTCGTCCATCGAAGAGGTCGATCCACTTTCTGAGCTGGAGGTCAGATCCATCGTAGTGGGTGCGACTGTATGCGCGACAAAGCTCACAAAAGAGCAAATCGGCGGCAACCTGATTGGCTTGCTCTTGCTGATCAAGGGCAGCCCTCAGGTCGATCTTGCGAGTCCCACGCAGGACTCGGGAGACGGGGGGTTCAAAGTCGGTCATTGCCAAGTCTTTCGGTTAGGGCACTGTGAAGTGCCTAGGTTGAAAAACCCGTTTCGCTGCGGTGACTTGTCTCTGAAAACTACCGAATTTGGTAGGCGCGATTGGACTCGAACCAACGACCCCCACCATGTCAAGGTGGTGCTCTAACCAGCTGAGCTACGCGCCTGGGATCGGTTGAAGCTCTAGATTGTAGCATCCAAGCTTGAGCCCTCCCCTGACCTTGTGCGCTTGAAGGGTCCTGCCCTGGGGCGGTGCTGGCTGCTCAGCGGCGACGCGCCCAGCGCACGCCGGCCACCTCGGTGGCAGCGCGCAGCACTTTTTGCAGGCGGCTGGCGTCGCTCACTTCCACGGTGAAGGTCATGCGGGCGCTGCTTCCGTGTTGGTCGCGCACCGACTGAGTTTGCACGCCGATCACGTTGACCTTCTCGCGGGAGAACACCTCGGAAATATCGCGCAGCAGCCCCTGGCGGTCGGCCGCTTCGATGGCAATGTCCACCGGGTAGACCGCCGGGCCCTGTACCGCTGCGTTCCATCGCACCTCGATCACCCGCTCGGGGCTGAGGGCGGCCATGTTGCGAAAGTTGCTGCAATCGCTGCGGTGGATGCTCACGCCTTTGCCCCGGGTGACGAAGCCGCGTATCGCATCGGGCGGCGCCGGCTTGCAGCATTTGGCCAGTTGGGTGAGCAGGGAGTCGACGCCCACCACCAGAACGCCGCCCTGGGCCGCGCGGTCGGCGCCCGCGCGCATCCTGGCCAGCACCAGCTCGTCGGCCGAGGGCGCAGGCTCGCTCGGGCGCAGCATGTTCTCGATGGTGCGCAGCGAAAACTCGTCCTTGCCGACCACCTCGAAAAGTTCGTCGGCGCTCTTGAAGCCCAGCTGCCCGGCCAGCACGTCCAGCGCGATGGCGGTCCGGCCTTCGCGCTGTAAGAGCTTTTCCACCGCTTCGCGGCCGCGGGCTATGGTGCTCTGCAAGGCCAGGGCATTGAACCAGGCGCGCACCTTGGCCCGGGCGCGTGGGCTGGCCAGAAAGCCAAGCTCTGGGTTGAGCCAGTCGCGCGAGGGGCCGCCTTCCTTGGCGGTGATGATCTCCACCGTCTGGCCGTTGCGCAGCGGCGTGTTGAGCGTCACCAGAGCGCCGTCTACCCGCGCGCCTCGGCAGCGGTGGCCCAAGGTGGTGTGCACGCTGTAGGCAAAGTCCACGGGCGTGGCACCCTGCGCCAGTTCGACCACCGAAGCATCGGGGGTGAGCACGTAGATCCGGTCTTCCAGCAGCCCCGTCTGGCCTTCGGCCTGGCTGCCACTTTGGCCTGTCAGGGGCTCCGACATCTCGCGCTCCCAGGCCAGCAGTTGGCGCAGCACCGCGATCTTGGCCTCGTAGGGGCCGCTGGCCGACACGCCCGCATAGCCCTTGCTGCCCGCTTCCTTGTAGGCCCAGTGGGCGGCCACGCCGCTTTCGGCATGGGCGTGCATGGCCGGTGTGCGGATCTGGATTTCGATGGGCCGGCCCGCCGCGTCGCGCACCACGGTGTGCAGCGACTGGTAGCCGTTGGCCTTGGGGCGGGCGATGTAGTCGTCAAACTCGCCTTCGACCTGCGCGAAACGCTCATGCACATGGGCCAGCACCGCGTAGCAGGCCTTGACGTCGGGCGCGATCACGCGCAAGGCCCGCACATCAAACACCTGGTCGAAATTGAGCGACTTGCCGCGCATCTTGCGCACGATGCTGTAGATGTGCTTGGGACGGCCGTGCACGGTGACGGCAAGGCCCTGCTCGCGCAGCTCGGTCTGCAGTTGCTGGCTCAGGGTCTGCACATAGTCTTCGCGCTGCAGACGCTTTTCATCGAGCAGGCGGGCAATCTCGCGGTAGGTTTGCGGCTCGGTGAAGCGAAAAGCCAGGTCTTCGAGCTCCCATTTGAGTTGCCAGATGCCCAGGCGATTGGCCAGCGGCGCAAACACATGCAGCGACTCATGGGCCATGGCCGGCGCAGGCTCTTGCTTGCTGGCGGCGAAGTAGCGCAAGGTCTGCAAGCGCGAGGCCAGTCGCAGCATCACCACCCGCAAGTCGCGCGAGAAGGCCAGCAGCATCTTGCGCACCGTCTCGGTCTGCGCCGCCCGCTGATCGCTGCGCTGAGCGGCGCCTTGCGCCAGCCGGGCCTGGCGCTGCAGCTTGACCAGCTTGGTGGTCTCTAGCGCCAGTTGCGCATGGCCCTGGCCGAAGCCGGCGGCAATCACTTCAGCCGGTTTGTTCAGGTGGTCGCATGCATACACCAGATAGCTGGCCGCCTGCATGGCGGGCGAGCCGCCCAGGCCTTGCAAGATGGCGGCCACGCCATCGGCATGCTCGAGGATGGGCTCGCCGGTATCGAGTTGTCGCCCGGCCAGCAGGGGCTGGGCAAAGGCACGCGCACGCGCCAGGGCCTGATCGTCTTCAGCCATGGCCTGGCCAGTGACGGCCAAAAGCGGATTGCCGGCTAAAGGAGCATCAGGCCCATCACCGGACGGCGCTGCGGTCTTCATGCCCAGGCCCGGTCGCTCAAGGGCGCAGCAAAAAGTCGAGCACAGGCTCGATTTGCTCACTGGCGACCAGGGTTGGCGCATGGCCCACGCCAGCCAACTCAATCAGGCGCGCGCGCGGGCCGCAGACGGTCATGGCCAGGGCGTTCTCGCGGCTGAGCAATTCGGAGTCGGCGCCGCGCAGCAGCAGGGTGTCGGCGGTGATCTGCTCATAGACCGCCTGCATGATTTGGCCGCCCTGCTGGTTGGACGCTTCGCTCAAGCCAGCAAAAGCCAGGGCGATGGCCGGGTCGTAGTGGAACACCCAAGACTCTTCAGCGCCTTGCTTGAACATGGGCGCATTGAGGGCATGCCACTGCTCGTCGGTATGCGGTCCAAAGCCGGCCAGGGTCTGCCGCAGCGCGGCAATGCCAGCTTGTAGGCTGCCAAACGGGCCGCCCTGCCCCACATAGGATTTGATGCGCGCCAGGCCAACCCAACTGAGCTGCGGGCCGACGTCGTTGAGCAGCAAGCGGCTGACCGGCCGCACCAAAGCCTGCGGCTGAGCGGCGGCCAGCATGCCGATGATCCCGCCCATGCTGGTGCCCACCCAGTCCAGCGTCGCTATAGGCGCTTGCGCATGCAAATCGGCCAGCAAGGCCTGCATGTCGGCCAGGTAGGTCAGCGGCTGATACAGAGCTGGGTCTGCCAGCCAGTCGCTGCTGCCCCGACCCACCACATCGGGGCAGATCAGCCGCAAACTCCGGCCCTGGGTCTGCGCCGCCTGCAGCAGGGCCCGGGCCAGCACATCAAAGTCGCGCCCCTGGCGGGTCAGGCCGTGGACGCACAGCACCACCGCCTGCGCATCGCTCGGGCCCCACTGCCAATAGCCCATGCGGTGAGTGCCGGTGCTGTCCTTGCAATGCAGGTGGTGCAGTTGGGGTTCGGTCATGCAAGCTCGGCGCCAGACAGGCGCTTGATAATCAAAGTTTTCAGGCGATGAGCCGGGGCGCGGCCTCGGGCAGGCCTCATTGTCACCCTAATCAAAAGGAGAAGAACATGCTCAAGGGCAAAACAGCACTCGTCACCGGATCGACCAGCGGCATCGGACTGGGCATCGCCAAGGCCCTGGCTGCCGAAGGCGCCAACCTGATTCTCAACGGCTTTGGCGACAACGCCGGGCCGCAGGCTGAAGTTGCCGCGCTGGGCGTGCAGGTGGCTTTTCACGGCGCCGACATGAGCCGGCCGGCCGAGATCGAGGCCATGATGAAGTTTGCGGCTGAGCGTTTCGGACGGGTCGATATTTTGGTCAACAAC
>JBILDR010000183.1:0-6996 GCA_044352515.1 Polaromonas sp. | reverse complement strand
GTCAACTTCCAAGCGGTCGCACAGGGCGTCCAGAGAATTTCGCTTGCCGGGAAAGGTCTGCTTGGCCAACACCAGACTGTCGATCACATTGCCGACCACGCTCTTGAGGCTGGGGCGGCCGCAGAGCTCGAGTTCTTTGTCGAGAAAACCCACATCGAAGGGCGCGTTGTGGATGATCAGCTCGGCGCCTTCAAGGTACTGCAGCAGCTCGTCCACGATCGCCGCGAACTTGGGTTTATCCCTCAGGAATTCATTGCTGATGCCGTGCACCTTAAGCGCGTCTTCATGGCTGTCGCGCTCCGGGTTGAGATAAAAGTGCAGGTTGTTGCCTGTGAGCTTGCGGGCAAACATTTCCACGCAGCCGATTTCGATGATGCGGTCGCCCGTCTCGGCCGACAGGCCTGTGGTTTCGGTGTCCAGAACAATTTGGCGCATCGGCCGGATTATCCCGCAGGCCCGGGGCAAGGGGGGCTGCGTGACATACTCCTTGTCGCACCATGAAGCGCCACGTTGCCCTGACCCTGCTGATCATCACCACGCTGGGTGTGGTCGATGCCCATGTCGATCTGAACGAGGTCGACGGCCGCGGCTTCCTGGCGACCCAGGGCCGGCTTTACGACCCCCTGGGTTGGCTGGAAGATCAGGCCAACGCCTTGACCCGCAGCTGCGGTGCGGTGCAAAGGGTGGATCTAAAAGACTCAGGGGCCCTAGCCGCGCTGGCCCGCATTCGAGAATTCAGCCCGCCACAATCACACAGCGCGCAGCTGCATCAAGTGTTGCGCTCGGGCCCCTGGTGGCTGGCAGAGGTGTCGTTTGACGCCTTGAATCCGGCGGTGGTGCTACTGCACGGCAGCGCCGAGGCGATGAAGATTGTTGAGCCCGCAATCTGGAGCGGCAGCACTCAGCCGTGGCGGGTCGCGCCCCGCATACGGCGGCATCTGAGAGCCGGTGCGCCTGACATGCCGGCGCAGTTGCCCGCCTGTCTGGAGCCGCAAACCGGGCTGTTCGAGTCTTGAACCGCCCAGCCCCACTGCTCAGTCAGTGGTTTTCTTTGGCGTGGTTGATCGAGTACTTGGGGATTTCCACCGTCAGGTCTTGCTGGGCCAAGATGGCCTGGCAGCTCAGGCGGGACTGTGGCTCCAGGCCCCAGGCGCGGTCGAGCATGTCGTCTTCGTTCTCGTCGGGCTCGTTGAGCGACTCATAGCCTTTCCTGACCAGCACATGGCAGGTGGTGCAGGCGCAGCTCATGTCGCAGGCGTGCTCGATGGGGATGTTGTTGTCCAACAGGGCCTCGCAGATCGAGGTGCCGGATGGCGCGCTGATCTGCGCGCCTTGCGGGCAGTACTCGGGGTGAGGCAGGACCTGGATGATGGGCATGGGAGGACTCAGAGTGTTGCGATGTTTTTGCCGGCCAGCGCCTGCGCGATGCCCTTGTTCATGCGGCGGGCCGCAAAGGCTTCGGTGGCCTGGGCCAGAGCCTGGGTGGCCGCTTCGACCGCGGCGGCATCGCCCTGGCTGCGCTGCTGCTGCAGGGCCGAAATAAGGGCTTCAATGTCTTGCCGCTCGGCATCTTCTAGCAACTCAGGGTCGGCCTGCATTGCGCTGCGGGTGGCCAGCACCATACGGTCGGCATCGACCTGGGCCTCGGCCAAGGCACGGGCCTGCATGTCCTGCTGGGCCGTGGCAAAGCCGTCTTTGAGCATGCGCGCGATGTCGTCGTCCGACAAGCCATAAGAAGGCTTGACGTCGATCTGTGCCTGCACACCGCTGAGCTGCTCCTGCGCGCTCACGGTGAGCAGGCCATCTGCGTCAACGGTGAAGGTCACGCGGATGCGGGCAGCGCCGGCGGCCATGGGGGGAATGCCGCGCAGTTCAAAACGCGCCAGGCTGCGGCAATCGGCCACCATGTCGCGCTCGCCCTGCACCACATGCAGGGCCAGAGCGGTCTGCCCGTCCTGGTAGGTGGTGAAGTCCTGCGCCATGGCAGTCGGGATGGTCTGATTGCGCGGCACGATGCGCTCGACCAGGCCGCCCATGGTCTCCAAGCCCAGCGAGAGCGGAATCACGTCGAGCAGGAGCAGGTCTTCGGTGCCTCGGTTGCCCACCAGCTGGTTGGCCGAAATGGCCGCGCCCAGAGCTACCACCTCGTCAGGGTTGAGGTTGGTCAAGGGCTCCTTGCCGAAAAACTCGCGCACGGCCTGGCGTACCACCGGCATGCGGGTTGAGCCGCCGACCATGACCACGCCTTGAATCTCTTGGCTGTTCAGCTGCGCATCGCGCAAGACGCGGCGCACCGCAATCATGGTGCGCTGGGTCAGGGCGCCGGTCACCTGTTCAAAACGGTCGCGCTGGAGCGTCCAGTTTTTGGTCTGACCCTGGATCTCTAAGGTGACCGTCGCCTGTTCGCTGCTGCTCAGGGCTTCCTTGGCCTGTCGGGCCTGCCACATCACGGCGGCCAGGTCGGTGGCAGACAGAGGGCCCAAGCCGGCCTCGCGCGCCATGTCCTCGGCCAGGGCGCGGTCGTAGTCGTCACCGCCCAGGGCCGAGTCACCGCCGGTCGCCACCACCTCGAACACACCCCGGGTCAGGCGCAGGATGGAAATATCGAAAGTGCCGCCGCCCAGGTCATAAACCGCGAACAAGCCTTCGCTGGCGTTGTCCAGGCCATAAGCAATGGCCGCTGCGGTTGGCTCGTTGATCAAGCGCAGTACGTTCAGGCCCGCCAATTGCGCGGCGTCTTTGGTGGCTTGGCGCTGCGCGTCGTCAAAATAGGCTGGCACGGTGATGACGGCACCGTCGATGTCGGCGTTAAAGCTGTCCTCGGCCCGGTAGCGCAGCGTGGCGAGGATTTCGGCACTGACTTCGACCGGGCTTTTTTGGCCGACGACGGTGCTGATGGCCACCATGCCGGGTTGGTCGATCAGCTCATAGGGCGGCAGTGACTTGATGTCGGCCAGCCGCCGGCCCATCAGGCGTTTGACCGAAGCGATGGTGTTGCGCGGGTCGGCGACCTGCGCGGCCAGGGCTGTCTGGCCGATCTGGCGGCCGCCGCCTTCAAGGTAGCGCACCACGCTGGGCAGGATCACCTGCCCAGCCTCATCGGGCAGGCACTCGGCCAGGCCGTGGCGCACCGCAGCCACCAGCGAATGGGTGGTGCCCAGGTCTATGCCTATGCCGATGCGGCGGGCATGAGGATCGGGCGCCTGACCGGGCTCGGAGATCTGCAGAAGGGCCATGCGTAAATAGGCTGAGATTCGTTGTAAGAAGGTGCAAAAGCATGTCGGCCGCACGGCGCGGCCGGGGCTGGCCGCTCAGGCGCAGATCTGGTCGATGCGGGCATCGATCTCCTGGGCAAATCGCTCGACGAACATCAGCGCCCTGACCTGCTGGGCGGCCTGAGCCGCATCGGCCTGCTGGTCTAGGCTGGCTTCCAACTGCTGGAGCAATTGTGCTTTTTGCGCCTGAATTTCATCGGCCAGCGACTGCAAGGCAGCAGGGCTGTCGGCCTCTTCCAGCGCTTCTCGGTGCTGGATCTGCTGCATCAAAAACTCGGCGGGCATGGCGGTGTTGTCATGCGCCCGGATCGGCGAGCCGCGCAACTCGCACAGGTAGGCTGCGCGCTTGAGAGGGTTCTTCAGGCGCTGGTGGGCTTCATTGATGCGCACCGACCACTGCATGGCCAGGCGCTGCGCGGCCTGACCCTGGTCGGCGAAGCGGTCGGGGTGGGCCTGGCGCTGCAACTGCTTCCAGCGCGCATCAATGGCGGCAGTGTCTTGGGCGAAGCGCGCTGGCAGACCGAAGAGCTCGAAGTCGTCTGATTGCAGGTTCACACGCGGAAGGACTCGCCACAGCCGCAGCGGTCTCTCTCGTTCGGATTGATGAACTTGAAGCCCTCATTGAGCCCCTCGCGCACGAAGTCCAGTTGGGTGCCTTCGATGTAGGCCAGGCTCTTGGGGTCGACCAGCACCTTGACGCCGTGGTCTTCAAAGATGACGTCCTCTTCGGCGAAGTCGTCCGCATACTCCAGCTTGTAGGCCAGGCCAGAGCAGCCGGTGGTCTTGACGCCCAGGCGTATGCCCACGCCCTTACCGCGCTTGGCCATGTAGCGGGTGACATGGCGGGCTGCTGCGTCGGTCAAGGTTACAGACATGGTGGTCGACTCGGTGGATGGCAAAACTCAGGCCGCCTGCGTCTGGCCGTGGCGCTGCTTGTAATCGCTGACCGCCGCCTTGATGGCGTCTTCGGCCAGGATGGAGCAGTGGATCTTGACCGGCGGCAAGGCCAGCTCCTCGGCGATGGCGCTGTTTTTAATGGATGCGGCCTCGTCGAGCGTCTTGCCCTTGACCCACTCGGTCACCAGCGAGCTCGAAGCAATCGCCGAGCCACAACCATAGGTTTTGAAGCGTGCATCTTCGATCACGCCGGTCTGCGCATTGACCTTGATCTGCAGCTTCATCACGTCGCCGCAGGCGGGCGCGCCGACCATGCCGGTGCCAACCGAGTCGTCACCCTTTTCGAAGGAGCCGACGTTGCGGGGGTTTTCATAGTGGTCAACCACTTTGTCGCTGTAAGCCATGTTCAAGTCCCTCTGAATGCAGGCGCTGCATGCGCCCGAAAAGTCGTTTTAATGCGCCGCCCACTGGATCGAATTGAGGTCGATGCCGTCCTTGTGCATCTCCCACAGGGGAGACAGCTCGCGCAGGCGGGCCACGTTCTCGCGGATGGTTTGCACCGCGTAATCAATTTCTTCTTCGGTGGTCCAGCGCCCGATGGTCATGCGCAGGCTGCTGTGGGCCAACTCGTCGCTGCGGCCCAGGGCGCGCAGCACATAGCTGGGCTCCAGGCTGGCCGAGGTACAGGCCGAGCCGCTGGAGACGGCCACACCCTTGATGCCCATGATCAGCGACTCGCCCTCAACAAAGTTGAAGCTCATGTTCAGGTTGTGCGGCACCCGTTTCTCAGGGTGGCCGTTGAGGAAAACTTCCTCCATGTCCGACAGGCCTTTAAGCAGGCGCTGCTGCAGCGCGCGGATGCGCTCGTTCTCAGCATGCATCTCGGCTTTGGCGATGCGGTAGGCCTCGCCCATGCCCACGATCTGGTGGGTGGGCAAGGTGCCTGAGCGCATGCCACGCTCATGGCCGCCGCCGTGAATCTGCGCCTCGATGCGGATCCGGGGCTTGCGGCGCACAAACAGGGCGCCTATGCCCTTGGGGCCATAGGTCTTGTGCGAGGTCAGGCTCATCAGGTCGACCGGCAGTTGGGTCATGTCAATGTCGATCCGGCCGGTGGCCTGGGCGGCATCGACATGGAAAATCACGCCCTTGGCCCGGCAGATCGCGCCGATGGCGGGAATGTCTTGCACCACGCCGATTTCGTTGTTGACGAACATCACCGAAGCCAGGATGGTGTCGGGCCGGATGGCGGCCTTGAACACCTCAAGATCGAGCATGCCGTCGGCCTGCACGTCGAGGTAAGTCACCTCAAAACCCTGGCGCTCCAGTTCGCGGCAGGTATCGAGCACCGCCTTGTGCTCGGTCTTGACGGTGATGATGTGCTTGCCCTTGCCTTTGTAAAAGTGGGCAGCCCCCTTAAGGGCCAGGTTGTTGGATTCGGTGGCGCCGCTGGTCCAGACGATCTCACGCGGGTCGGCGCCGATCAGCTCGGCCACCTGCTCACGGGCTTTTTCCACCGCCGCCTCAGCTTCCCAGCCCCAAGCGTGGCTGCGCGAAGCCGGATTGCCAAAATGCTCGCGCAACCAAGGAATCATGGCGTCGACCACCCGCGGATCGCAGGGGTTGGTGGCGCTGTAATCCAGGTAGATTGGAAAGTGAGGTGTTTGCATATGAACTCTGGAGAGGTTCGGATGCTGCAGCCCCCAACCGGAGGCCGCAGCCACTGAAATCAGGGCCGCACCGGCCTGCAGACTCAGGTCTTGGAGAAGGCTGCCCCTAAAGCGAAGACTGAATTAGGTGCATTGATGCGAACCGGCTTGACCGCCGGAGCGGCAAAGACGGCCTTCTTGACCGGCGGGGTGTTCTCGATAACCACGCCTTTGGCCAGCTGGTCGTCCACCAGCTTTTGCAGGCTGACAGAGTCCAGGAATTCGACCATGCGGCTGTTCAAGGAAGCCCAGAGCTCGTGGGTCATGCAGCGACCGCCTTCGCCGTGGCAGTTTTCCTTGCCGCCGCAGTTGGTGGCATCCAGGGGCTCGTCGACCGAGACGATGATGTCGGCCACGGTGATGTCGCTGGCCTTGCGACCCAGGGTGTAGCCACCGCCAGGTCCACGGGTGGACTCGACCAGCTCATGCCGCCGCAGTTTCCCGAAGAGTTGTTCCAAATACGACAGCGAGATTTGCTGACGTTGGCTGATGGCGGCCAGGGTGACAGGGCCGTTGTTCTGGCGCAGGGCCAGGTCGATCATGGCAGTGACCGCAAAGCGGCCTTTAGTTGTGAGACGCATTTTCAAGCTCCTTCAATGTTGCTTGACTGACGTTAAGTCCGCCGACCACCTGAGCGGCCGGTACGATTTCCACCCTCCCCGCGCCTTTTGTTCCGGCGACTTTGCGGACTGCCCTGTCACTTTTCTTTGTTGAGCGTTTTCATCAAGTATATCAGCAAAATCCCACTAAATTAATGGGACACCGATACCAATCAGTCGCGGAATGAACTTTACCGTTTTTATCGGGTTTTGCGCAAGGGGATGCAAAAAAATTCAGGCAACGTTCGGCAAGGCGTCGGTTCCGGCGGCGCCGAGCACCTGCTTCTTCAGGCGAGCCAGTTGGTCGCGCACCCGGGCGGCTTTTTCAAACTCTAGGTTCTTGGCATGCTCGAGCATGGCTTTTTCCAGGCGCTTGACCTCACGGGCCAGGTCTTTTTCGCTCATGTCGTCGACCGCCATGGCTTGCTGGTCGAGCCGGCTTTCGTCCTGACCGGACTTCTCGCTGTAAACACCGTCGATCAGATCGCGCACCCGCTTGACCACCCCGCGCGGAAT
>JBILDR010000182.1:0-7003 GCA_044352515.1 Polaromonas sp. | reverse complement strand
GACCGTGTGTTCATCGAAAAGTATGTGCTCGAGCCGCGCCATATTGAGATTCAGGTGCTGGGCGACAGCCACGGCAATGTGATTTACCTCAACGAGCGCGAATGTTCGATTCAGCGTCGCCACCAGAAGGTGATCGAGGAAGCGCCTTCGCCCTTCATCAGCGACGCCACCCGCAAGGCCATGGGCGAGCAGGCGGTGGCCCTGGCCAAGGCCGTGAGATACCAGAGCGCGGGCACGGTGGAGTTCGTGGTCGGCAAGGACCAGGATTTTTATTTCCTGGAGATGAATACCCGGCTGCAGGTCGAGCACCCGGTCACCGAATGCATCACGGGGCTGGATCTGGTTGAACTCATGATCCGTGTGGCTGCTGGCGAGAAGTTGCCCCTGACCCAGGAGGAGGTCAAGCGCGAGGGCTGGGCCATCGAGTGCCGCATCAACGCCGAAGATCCTTTCCGTAACTTCCTGCCCTCGACCGGCCGCTTGGTGCGCTTTCAGCCGCCGAGCACGACCATGTTCCAGGGCAATACCGAGGCGCTGCAGGGTGTGCGGGTCGACACCGGCGTGCAGGAGGGCGGCGAGATCCCGATGTTTTATGACTCGATGATTGCCAAGCTCATCGTCCACGGGCGTGACCGTCTTGAGGCGATTGCCAAGATGCGCGAGGCGCTCAACGGATTCATCATCCGGGGCATCAGCTCCAACATCCCCTTCCAAGCGGCCTTGCTGGCTCATCCCGATTTTGTCGCCGGTAATTTCAACACCGGCTTCATCGCTGAGCACTATGGCAAGGGCTTCGCTGCCGAAGATGTGGCCCATGCCGACCCCGGTTTCTTGGTGGCGCTGGCTGCCTATGTGCGGCGCAAATCGCGTGAGCGCGCGGCGCGGCTGGGTGGGCAGTTGCCGGGCTATGACGTCAAGGTGGGGCAGAACTACAGCGTGATCATCCTGGGTGCCACTGGTGAGCACCAGTATGTGCAGGTGACGGTCGACGATACGGGCGGCATTCATGGCCCGGCGGTGATACAGGTCAACGGCAAGACCTACGCGATCGACAGCAGCTCTCGCCTCAATGCAGTTCGCATTGAAGGCTCGGTCAACGGACAGCGCTTTACCGCTCAGGTCGAGCGGGGCACGGCGCGCAATCCGCTGGCGCTGGTGGTTCAGCACAATGGCACTCGCATCGAGGCTTTGGTGGTTTCGCCACGCATGGCAGAACTGCATCAGCTCATGCCGCACAAGGCGCCGCCTGATATGAGCCGCTTCGTGCTCTCGCCCATGCCCGGCTTGTTGGTCGAGGTGGCGGTGCAGCCGGGCCAAAAAGTGCAAGCCGGAGAACGTGTGGCGGTGATCGAGGCCATGAAGATGGAGAACGTGCTGTTCGCGGCTGCCGACGGGGTGGTGGGCAAGGTGCTGGCCGCCAAGGGCGAGTCGCTCGCTGTCGATCAGCCCATCATCGAGTTCGCTTGAGTCTAGTGGGAGATCGCGATGAATCCCGACCAATTTCAGGAATACCTTCGAACCGAGGGCTATCAGGTGATCACCATGGTGGCACAACCCGTCGGCTACGCCATGGATGAGCATGTCCATGCCTTCGACGCCTGTGCCCTTGTCCTGAACGGCGACTTCACCATCACGGTGGACGGGCAGGCCCGTCATTACGCCGCTGGCGAAATTTTTCGGCTGCCGGCCGGCACGGTGCACAGCGAGCACGCCGGTGCGCAGGGCGTCCAATACTTGGCGGGGCGCCGCAGCAAGGAGGCAGCATGAGCGCGGGATTATCAGCACGTCCGTTCAAGGTTCTGGGCATACAGCAGATCGCCATCGGCGGCCCCAGCAAGCAGCGTCTGCGCACCCTGTGGGTGGACATGCTGGGCCTGGAAGTCACCGGCAACTTCGTCAGCGAGCGCGAGAACGTGGACGAGGACATTTGTGCCATGGGCACGGGCGCCTTCAAGGTCGAGGTCGATTTGATGCAGCCGCTCGACCCCGATAAAAAGCCCGCTGTCCACACCACCCCGCTCAACCATGTGGGCCTTTGGATTGACGACCTGCCCAAGGCGGTCGATTGGCTCACGGCTCAGGGGGTGCGCTTTGCGCCCGGCGGCATCCGCAAGGGCGCGGCCGGCTTTGACATCTGCTTTTTGCACCCCAAGGGCAATGAAGAATTTCCGATTTCTGGCGAGGGCGTGCTGATCGAGTTGGTGCAGGCCCCCCCGGAGGTGGTCAGCGCCTTCGCGGCCTTGGCAGCGGCGCCTGCCTGAAGACACCTCCGCCGCAAACGGCGTTCTACCTCAGCAGGTCCGGATCTACCCAGCGCCCTTGCGGCGATGGCGGGCTTGTTCAAGAGCGGCCTGGATCACTGACTTTTTGCGCTCGAGCTCGGCGGTGTCGGTGATCTGGCTGTGGGCGCCTAAATCGGCCAGCTTGGCCTGCACCTTGGCCTGCCGTTCGCTCTCCCGCTTTTCCTCACTGTGGCGCTGGCGCTCCTGGTGGGCGGCGTAGCGGCTGCGCGCTTGCAGGGCCTGCGCCCCTGTCCAGGCCTGCCAGCCTGTGGTCTCGGTCACCACCTCCATGCGTATGCAGTCGACCGGACAGACGGGCAGGCACAACTCGCAGCCGGTGCAGTGCCCTTCCATCACGGTGTGCATGAGCTTGTGGCCGCCAACGATGGCATCGGTCGGGCAGACCGGCTGGCACAGGGTGCAGCCTATGCACCAGTCCTCGTCGATCACCGCGACCGCGCGCGGTGCTTCCTGGCCATGGACGGGATTGAGCGCAAGCTCGGGCAGCCCGGTAATGGCGGCCAGGCGGGCGATGCCTTCCTGGCCGCCCGGCGGGCACTGGTTGATCTGGGCCTGCCCTTGGGCCAGGGCCTGGGCATAGGCGCGGCAGTCGGGATAGCCGCAGCGGGTGCACTGGGTTTGCGGCAGCGCATCGAGTATGCGCTCAAGCAGGAGAGGGCTGGGCTGTGTCACGACGAGCGATTGTCCACGGCTTGCGGAGCCCACATGCAGCCGCCCCTGGCGCAGCGGGCTTTAACTGCTGCGTGCGGCCCGTTTGCGCGCCACCGGCTTGCTGCTCTTGCGGCCGGGCTGGCTGGCGTTGCTCTTCGTGCTTGTCGTGCGGGTCGTCGCCTTGGCCGTAGCTTGGGCGGGCGCACGCTGCGGTTTCACGCGGCTTTGCCCCTCAAGTATGAAAGCCTTGACCTGTGGGTAGACCACATCGCGCCAGCGGCGGCCGCTGAAGATGCCGTAATGGCCTGCGCCAGGCACTTCCAGGTGCTGCTTCATGGCTTTGCTGACGCCTTTACACAGCTCATGGGCGGCCGCGGTTTGGCCTGAGCCCGAGATGTCGTCGAGCTCGCCTTCGACCGTCATCAAGGCAGTGCTGCTGATGTCCTGGGGGCGCACCAGCTCCGGCTGGCCCTCCAGATTGAGCACCTCCCAAGTGCCATGAACCAGCTTGAACTCCTGGAACACCGTGCGGATGGTCTCCAGGTAGTAGTGCGCGTCCATATCGAGCACTGCGTTGTACTCGTCGTAGAACTTGCGGTGGGCCTCGGCACTGGCGTCGTCACCCTTGATCAAGTCCTTGAAGTAGTCGTAATGGCTGCTGGCATGGCGGTCGGGGTTCATCGCCACAAAGCCTGCATGCTGCATGAAGCCGGGGTAGACCCTGCGGCCCGCGCCCGGGAAGTTGCCAGGCACCCGGAAGATCACGTTGTTCTCGAACCAGCTGTGGCTCTTGTTGATGGCCAGGTTGTTGACCGCCGTCGGCGACTTGCGTGCATCGATCGGCCCGCCCATCATGGTCATGGTCAGCGGCGTTTGTTCACCGCGGCTGGCCATCAGGGACACGGCAGCGAGCACAGGCACCGTGGGCTGACACACGCTGATCACATGGCAGTTGCCGTAGCGACCCTGCAGGTGGCGTATGAATTCCTGGACGTAGTTGACATAGTCGTCCAGGTGGAAGTCGCCCTGATCCATGGGCACCATGCGCGCGTTGCGCCAGTCTGTGATGTAGACCTTGTGGTCCTTGAGCATGTTCTTGACCGTGTCACGCAGCAAGGTGGCATAGTGGCCCGATAGCGGGGCGACGATCAGGACCACAGGCTGGGTCTTGAGCTTGGCCAGGGTCGGTACGTCGTCGCTCAGGCGCTTGAAGCGACGCAGCTCGCAAAAGGGCTTGTCAATCTCCACCCGCTCCTGGATGGCCACCGGAACACCGCCGACCTCCACCGTGGTGATGCCAAAGGCTGGCTTTTCGTAGTCTTTGCCCAGCCGGTACATCAAGCTGTAGGCAGCTGAGACCCGCTGTGCCCAGGGGTGCGAACCTGCGGGCGAGTGCGGGTTGCTGAACAGCTTGGCCGCCGCCTGCGCGAAGTCCACGAAAGGCTCCATGACGGTGCGCTGGGTTTCATAGACTTGGTAAAGCATGAGGGGCCTCCTGGTGTCGGCGAGCACGTTTGTTGCAGTGCAGCAATATATCAGTTGTTGAGCTTGAAAAAGTGGGAGCGGACTCTAAAGTTGTGACCGTCTGTCACCTCCTTGTCACTCCCACGCAAGCTGGCTCCTGCCCATTGAGCCTCGCCAGTGGCAGGCGTCACTCCCGCAGGCTTACACCACTTTTGCAATGGAGGCGCAGACGTGGGCGATGTTCTGGCTGTTGAGCGCAGCCACGCACATGCGGCCGGTGTCGGTGCCGTAGACCCCGAATTCATTGCGCAGCCGCACCATCTGCTCCTTGTTCAGGCCGGAGTAGCTGAACATGCCGATCTGGCTGGTGATAAAGCTCATGTCCTGCTTGACGCCGGCGGCTTTGAGGCCATCGACCAGTTGCTGGCGCATGGCCTTGATGCGCACCCGCATCTCGCCCAGCTCCTGCTCCCACTGGGCGCGCAGCTCGGGCGTGCCCAGTACGGTGGCGACGATGGCACCGCCGTGGGTGGGCGGGTTGGAGTAATTGGTACGGATGGCGATCTTGAGCTGGCTGAGCACCCGGCCGGCTTCTTCCTTGCTCTCGCACAGCACACTCAGTGCACCGACCCGCTCGCCATAGAGGCTAAAGCTCTTGGAAAACGAGGTGGAGACAAACATCGACAGGCCAGCAGCCACAAATTGAGCGATGACCGCGCCGTCTTCGGCAATGCCGTGGCCGAAGCCCTGGTAGGCCATGTCCAGGAAGGGCACCAGATTTTTCGACTTGACGGCAGCAATTACCTGGCTCCATTGGTCGGCGCTGATGTCGTAGCCGGTCGGGTTGTGGCAGCAGGCATGCAGCACGACCACGGTGCCGGCCGCTGCAGCATTGAGGGCGGCCAGCATGCCATCGAAGTCCACGCCGCGCTTGGCTGCGTCGTAATAGGGGTAGCTCTCAACCACAAAGCCGGCGTTGGTAAACAGGGCGCGATGGTTTTCCCAGCTGGGGTCGCTGATCATGACCTTGGCATGGGGGTTCAGGCGCTTGAGGAAGTCGGCGCCGACCTTCAGGCCGCCGGTACCGCCGATGGCCTGAATGGTGGCCACCCGGCCCGAGCGCACCGGTTCGCTGTCCTGGCCGAAGACCAGGTCCTTGACCGCACTGTCGTAGGCGGCAATGCCGTCGATGGGCAGGTAGCCGCGCGGGGTGGGCTTTTCGGCCATGCGTTTTTCGGCCGCCTGCACGCAATGGAGCAGCGGCAGTTTGCCCTTATCGTCGTAATACACGCCGACGCCCAGATTGACCTTGTTGGCATGCTGGTCAGCAGCGAACTGCTCGTTCAGGCCCAGAATCGGGTCGCGAGGGGCCATTTCGACGGCGGTGAACAAAGACATGAAATTCCTTAAGCGATGAATGAAATGGGTTGGGCAAGAGGCAGGCCAGCGCGCTGGAAACGATCCGGGCCGGCTGGGGTCGCAAATCGGCTCAGGATCGCGTATCCTGCTCGGTTGCCCGAATTTTAACGGGCCAGGATGAGTTCGATGCCCCCAAGTCCGGCCACCCCCCTTGCCATTGTTGAAGAAGAGTCCCCGCCGACCGGGGAATTCGTCCGCTTCGAAGGCTCGCCCTTTGAATTGTTCATGCCCTATCCGCCGGCGGGCGATCAGCCTGCGGCGATTGCGCAATTGGTCGAGGGCGTGGAAGATGCAGAAGCTTTCCAGACCCTGCTGGGCGTCACCGGCTCGGGCAAGACCTTCACCATGGCCAACGTCATCGCGCGCCTGGGGCGGCCGGCCATCGTGTTTGCGCCCAACAAGACGCTGGCGGCCCAGCTCTACAGCGAGTTTCGGGAGTTCTTTCCCAAGAACGCTGTGGAGTATTTCGTCAGCTACTACGACTACTACCAGCCCGAGGCCTACGTGCCGCAGCGCGATCTCTTCATTGAGAAGGACTCGGCCATCAATGAACACATCGAGCAGATGCGGCTATCGGCCACCAAAAGCGTGCTTGAGCGGCGTGATGTGATCATTGTGGCAACGGTCAGCGCGATTTATGGCATCGGCGCGCCCGAGGACTACACCGAGATGCGTTTCATCGTGCGCCAGGGCGACCGCATGGGCCAGCGCGACGTCATCGCCAGGCTGATTCGCATGCAATACAGCCGCAACGATGTTGAATTCGGACGCGGCTGCTTTCGGGTGCGCGGCGATGTGATCGACGTCTTCCCGGCCGAACATTCCGAACTGGCCATCCGGCTGGAGTTGTTCGACGACGAGATCGAGTCGCTGCAGCTGTTTGACCCCCTGACCGGCCGCGTCCGGCAAAAGATCCCGCGCTTCGTCATTTACCCGAAGAGCCACTACGTCACCCCCCGGGACAAAGTGCTGGCCGCCGTCGAGAGCATCAAGATGGAGCTGTCAGAACGGTCGGCCGAATTGGTGGGCATGGGGAAATTGGTCGAGGCGCAGCGCCTGGAGCAGCGCACCCGCTTCGACCTGGAGATGCTCAGTGAAGTGGGCCACTGCAAAGGCATCGAGAACTACACCCGCCATTTGAGCGGTGCGCCGCCTGGCTCGCCGCC
>JBILDR010000181.1:0-7005 GCA_044352515.1 Polaromonas sp. | reverse complement strand
AGCCCCGAGACGATGCCTACCCCCTGCTGGGCCAGCGCCTGCGCAAACTGCCGGGCATGCATGAGGCCCTGCGGCGTCGGGTTGCGGCTGCCCACCATCGCCAGCCAGTGCTGCGATTCATGCTCGCCTTCGGCCCAGCGCCGCGCTTGCGTGCCCATGGCAAACAGCAACAGGGGCGGATCGTCGATATCGAGCAATGCCGGTGGATAGCCCTCGTCGCCCAGGGCGAACACAAAACGGTCGGCGCCTCCGTCCAGCCAGGCCAGCGTGGTCTGCACCGCCTCGGGCCAGTTTGCAGGCTGGGGCAGGGAGCCAGCCGCCGAACCCGCCAAACCGGCAAGGGCCTCAGCACCCCGCTCGAAAACCGCCTGCGGCGAAGCAGCCGCAGCCAGCAAACGACGCGCTTGGGCCCTGCCCAAGCCCGGGGTCAAGACCAAGCGCAACCAAGCCGCAAGCTCATCGCTGTCCATCATCACCTCGCTGAGGGGCAGTTTAGGAGCGGGCAGCCCGGCGGGTGGCCCTGCTGACGCAAACTCAACTATTTTTCACACTCTGGGTCGCGGTCAGGCCATTGCCTCCCATGAGACGGGTCTCGGGGCGCCCGTTGAACTTACATCATTTAATCCTACAGCCCAAAGTACCCCACTATCATCGTCCGCCTTCAACTTTGGAGATTCCATGATTTTCAAATCGGTTCTTCTGGTCGGCGTGACCCTGCTGGCGACCGGCTGTGCCTCCATCGTCAGCGGAACCAGTCAGCCGGTATCGGTCGAGACCCGCTCGAGCACCGGGGCTGCGGTGGCCGGGGCCAACTGCAAGCTGACCAACAACAAGGGCACCTGGTTCGTCACGACGCCTGGCTCGACCACCGTCAACCGCAGCTATGAAGCACTGAACGTGCGCTGCGAAAAGGACGGTGCTGAGCCCGGGCAATCCGTGGTCAACTCCAGCACCAAAGGCATGGCCTTCGGCAACATCCTGTTTGGTGGGCCCATCGGTGCGGGTGTCGACATGGCTTCGGGTGCAGCTTATGACTACCCCAACCTGATCACCGTCATGATGGGCTCGAACACGACGGTCGGTACCCCCGCCCCAGAGCCCCCGAAGAAGTAAATTCTTTTCAGTGGGCTGGCACGCCCAGCCCCGCTGAGGCTGTCAAGCCGGCGGCAGCACAGGCATCGCGCTTGAGGAGACAATAATCCCCAATTCAAACGCTGCACCGCCATGACCGCACCCTTGACCATCCTGCGCTATCCCGACCCGCGCCTGCACACCGTCGCCAAGCCCGTGGCTGCGGTCGATGAGCGCCTGCGTGAATTGATCGACCGCATGCTCGCGACCATGTACGAGGCCCAGGGCATAGGCCTGGCGGCCACCCAGGTCGATGTGCATGAGCGGCTGATCGTGATCGACGTCAGTGAGGAGCGCAACAAGCCGCTGGTGCTGATCAACCCTGAGATCACCTGGGCCAGCCCGGAAAAGCGGCTGGGCGAAGAAGGCTGCTTGTCGGTGCCTGGCATCTACGACGGCGTAGAGCGTTCGCTGGCGGTGCGGGTGCGGGCCCTGGACCGCAACGGCCAAGAGCAGACCATCGAGGCCGAAGGGCTGTTGGCCGTGTGCATACAGCACGAGATGGACCACCTGACGGGCAAGGTGTTTGTGGAGTACCTGTCCATGTTCAAGCGCGGGCGCATCAAGACCAAGATGCTCAAACTGCAGCGCGAGGACGAACGCCACGCGCAGCCGGTGCGCTGAGCGCCGCAGAAGAGACGGGAGGGGCGGGCCAAGCAGCCCCGGCGCTTGCGGGACAGCGTTGTGCGCCGGCGCTTGCTTAGAATCGGTGCCCCCATGCGCATCGTCTTTGCCGGCACCCCCGAATTCGCCCAACAAGCCCTGGCCGCCCTGCATGCGGCTGGCTTGGAGCTGCCGCTGGTGCTGACCCAGCCCGACCGACCGGCCGGCCGCGGCCTGAAACTGCAGGCCTCACCGGTCAAGCAGTTTGCGCTCGAGCACGGCATCGAAGTGGCTCAGCCGCGCAGCCTGCGGCTCGATGGCAAATACCCCGACGATGCGGCAGCCGCGCAGCAAGCCCTGCTGCGCGCCCGGCCCGACGCGATGGTGGTGGCCGCCTATGGGCTGATCCTGCCGCAGTGGGTGCTGGACCTGCCGCGCCTGGGCTGCCTGAACATCCACGCCTCGCTGCTGCCGCGCTGGCGCGGGGCGGCGCCCATCCACAGAGCCATTGAGGCGGGCGACGCCCACACCGGCGTGACCATCATGCAAATGGACGCCGGCCTCGATACCGGTGCCATGCTGCTGACCCAAATTGTGCCGATTGCGGCCGACGACACCACCGCCCGCCTGCACGACAAGCTGGCGGGCCTGGGCGCGCAGCTGATCGTCCAGGCGCTGGCGCAGGCCGGCACCTTGACTCCCACCGCCCAGCCCGCCGAGGGCATGACTTATGCCGCCAAGATCGACAAGGCCGAAGCCGCGCTCGATTGGCAGGCGCCGGCCGCGCTGCTCGAACGCCGCATCCGCGCCTTTCAGCCCGCCCCTGGGGCCGGAGTCAGCATCGCAGGCACGGCCATCAAGATCTGGCAAGCCAGCGTGCAGCCGCATGCGCAGGGGTCGCCCGGCACCGTGCTCGCTGCGGGCGAACAAGGCATAGACGTGGCCACCGGGCAGGGCGTGCTGCGCCTTGAGCGCCTGCAAAAGGCCGGCGGTAAGCCCATGAGCGCGCAGGAACTGCTTCGCGGCATGGGCATTGAAGTCGGCCAGCGCTTCGAGCTGCCGCCAGCGCATCGGCCATGAAGGCGCTGGTACGCCACTGGCGCAATGAACATTTCCGCCTGGGCCTGCGCGACATGGCCAGCGTCGCGCCGGGCATGGCCGCCTGGGGTCTGATGACCGGGGTGGCCATGGTGCAGTCGGGCCTGAGCCCGCTGGAGCTCGTGCTGATGGCGCTCACCGTCTTCGCAGGCAGCTCCCAATTGGCCGCCTTACCCCTGATTGTTGCCGGCGCGCCGCTGTGGGTGATTGTGGTCACCGCCTTTTGCGTGAATCTGCGCTTCGTGGTCTTCAGCGCCCAACTGCGTCCCTACATGATGGACCTGGGCCTGGCCCACCGCCTGTTTCGCGGCTACGCCACCACCGACATGTCATTCATGCTCATGCTGCGACGCTGGCAACAGGCTGCGCCCAATCCCGCGGGCCGGCAACAGCAACGCGACTACCTGGCCGGCTCGGGGGCCTTAGGCTGGAGCACATGGGTGGTGTCTAATTTCGTGGGGGTGGCCTTTGCCGCATCGATTCCCTCAAAGTGGGGTCTGGGCTTTGCCGGGACCCTGGCCCTGGTCGGCATCCTGTGCGCCCTCGGCCATGGCGCGCTGCGCATCGTCGCCCTGCTGGTGGCTGGTGCGGTCGCCGTGGCTGCCTTTGCGTTGCCCCTGAAGCTCAACATCCTGCTGAGCATTGCGGTGGCCGTGGGCGTGTGCCTGCTGCTGGAGGCTTGGTGGCCGCCCGATGAAGACGAGAAGGCCGTCTGATGGAGGACACCGATTTTTGGACCGTGGTGACCATCGCCTTGCTCACGCTCAACACCGTGATCACCCGCAGCTTTTTCTTCATCTCGAGCAGGCCCTGGTCCATGCCAAGCTGGCTGCGGCGCAGCCTGGCCTATGCCCCCGTCGCAGCCCTGGCCGCAGTCATCGTGCCCGAGGTGGTGATGACGCAAGGCCAGCTGATCAGCACCTGGCAAGACGCACGCTTGTTTGCAGTGGCCGCCGGTGTGGCCTGGTATGCATGGCGCAAGGGCCTGCTGGGTACCCTGGTCTGCGGCATGGCGGTCTACCTGCCGCTGCGCCTGGGCCTGGGTTGGTAAGAATGGTTAAGGCGCTGCGTCCCTGAGGGCCGCACCGACCTAAAATCAGTCTCGATGCGCCCGGCCTGCGTGGTCGGCGCAGCGCCTTGTGCCCAACTCAGGCCCGACACGGCCCGCACCAAGACCATGAACTTCACCCGCTTTTCCGATCTGCTCGCGCAGGCCCGTGGCCAACGCGTCTTCATCCGGGCCGACCTCAATGTGCCGCAAGACGACCAAGGGCGCATCACCGAAGACACCCGCATCCGCGCCTCGCTGGCCTGCATCAAGATGGCGCTGGACGCCGGTGCAGCCGTCATGGTCACCAGCCACCTGGGCCGGCCCACGGAAGGCGAGTTCAAACCCGAAGATTCCCTGGCGCCGGTGGCCCAGCGCATGAGCGAGCTGCTCGGCCGGCCAGTGCCGCTGGTGTCTGACTGGGTCGATGGCGTGAGCGTCAAACCCGGCGAACTGGTGCTGCTGGAAAACTGCCGCGTCAACAAGGGCGAGAAGAAAAACAGCGAAGAACTGTCCCGCAAGCTGGCTGCGCTGTGTGACATCTTCGTGCATGACGCCTTTGGCACCGCCCACCGGGCAGAGGCCACCACCTATGGCATCGCACAGTTCGCGCCGGTGGCCTGCGCCGGCCCGCTGTTGGCCGCTGAAATGGACGCCATCTCCAAAGCCCTGTCGGCCCCCAAGCGCCCGCTGGTGGCCATCGTGGCCGGCTCCAAAGTCTCGACCAAACTCACCATTTTGCAAAGCCTGGCCGACAAGGTCGACCAACTGATCGTGGGCGGCGGCATCGCCAACACCTTCATGCTGGCCGCGGGCCTGCCCATCGGCAAAAGCCTGGCAGAAGCCGATCTGCTTGAACAGGCCAAGGCGGTGATCGCGGCCATGAAGGCGCGCGGCGCCGAAGTGCCCATCCCCACCGATGTGGTGGTGGCCAAGCGTTTCGCGGCCGACGCGCCGGCCACCGTCAAGAAGGCCAGCGAGGTAGAGGACGACGACCTGATTCTGGACATCGGCCCCGAGACCACAGCCCGCCTGGCCGCGCAACTGATGGCCGCTGGCACCATCGTCTGGAACGGCCCGGTCGGCGTGTTTGAATTCGACGCCTTTGCCCAAGGCACCGAAGGCATTGCCCGCGCCATTGCAAAAAGCAGCGCTTTCTCGATCGCAGGCGGCGGCGACACCCTGGCTGCGATTGCCAAATACGGCATCGAAAAAGACGTGGGCTACATCTCCACCGGCGGCGGCGCCTTCCTGGAAGTGCTGGAAGGCAAAACCCTGCCGGCCTTCGAGATCTTGCAGAAGCGGGCGGCGGGCTGAGCGGCTAGCTAAGCGACTGAAAAACTAACCCGGCATCAGACGAAGCATATCGGCAGGTGGCTCGCCGTCGCGCAAGAGAAAGTAGGGCAAGCACCCGGTCAAGGCCACTATGCCCTGCCGCCAGACTGAGGTCTTGATTTACTCAGCAACGCGTAATGCGAGTGCTTCTGCAGCCAGGGTATTGATGCTCTTTCCCTCAGCCTGGGCAGCAATGGCCAAGCGCTCGTGCAGGTCGGGTGGGATGCGAAGGTTGAACTTACCCGAGTAAGTTCTGCGCGGCTCCATGCCCTTCTCGGCGCAGACCTCTAGGAACACGGCCAGCGAGCGCTTGAACTCCTGGCGCAGCTCCCTGGGGTTTTTGCCATAGAAATCAGCGCCTCCGTTGAGCCCAAGAATTTCACCGCGAAACAGGTCAGTCTCGGGGTCATATTCGATCCGTGCGCTGTAACCGTCGACGGTCATGACATTCATGGCTTCACTCCGTGCTGCTCAAGCCACTTTCTGACTGAAACAACGGCGCCCTTGTCCGTCTGTGGCAAAGGATGGGGCCGATGAAACACACGAACCTCACCGAACAGGTAGATCGCCACGCGGCTGCCCTCTCTCTGCGATATCTCCGCTCCAAGGCCGACAAGCAGCGCTTCGACATCTTTCCAGGCGATGTTCGCGCTAGTCGGATGCGCAAAGATGGCCTGAAGGGTCTTGCTGTGGCTGCGTTTCAATTTAATATAGTACCACTTAATGGTACCTGGTAAACCTTAGGCGCTGTGATGAAACCGGTCAGTGTTGCCAGCGCCAGGCAGGCAAGATTTGTCCAGAGCACCGACCAGTCTTCTGCCTGCTCGTCGTGACGAGCCGGTTCGACGAAAGAACTGCGCGTATCAATGACAGCATCGCCCGGCTTGTGCAGAGAGATTCGCAGCGTAAGCGCGTATATGACCGCACACACGGCGGAGTAGATGAGAAATCGAATACGCGGCTCCCTGAGAAATATGGCAAGACTTGGCAGAAGTAAAAGAACGCTGGTGAATGGGCCCTTCTTAGTCCCTCCGGTTCTAAGGATAAGTACGGTGACAAAAGCAATATCCAGGATGAAGACCGCAAGGAACGAGGATGCGACGGGGATGGTGGGCAGCGTGAGGTCACCGAGAATGCCGGCCCAGGATGCGTAAAGATCCTCAGCAAAGAGAATGACGAGTAGGGCTAAAAGAAACCAGACTATGAGTGTGCTGTACGAATCCTTCGCTATTCCTCGCGAAGGATAGCTCTTGGACAACAGCCAAAGGGCTACGAAGGAGATGAGCAGCAGGCAAACTTGAATGACGATGGACGCCCCGGACAGCGTGATCGGGGAAGAATGAGCAGCATTCATTTCAATACCGGTGACTAGATATTTCACCTGCGCCTGGGTAACTTGGGCAGCGGAGGCTCACCCAGACTTGGACTCCTGAATAAACGATGTGCGCCGACAAGCTGACCGCACGGAGGAGCCTAAATTCAGATGGGAGTCGCGTGAGCACGGGTCTCTGTAATGCAACTGATGCTGGGCGAGAAACAAGTTCTGGAAGAACTGTTCTGGTTCAAGTTTATTACTGAGGAAGCGCCGCACAAGGTGAGCCTGTCGACCAATGACCATGTTTGACCTTGCTCGAAGTGGTGCAGCCGGTCTTACGCCCACGAGCCGAGCCTGTCCTGAATTTTGTGTGTGAGGCATAACATGTCAAAAAGGAGCATGTATGCCGAGCAAGACGAAGTTGAAGAATGCAGCCATTGCCGCGCGGTCGGCGGCGCTGCCCAAGATTCCTGCG
>JBILDR010000027.1:0-22640 GCA_044352515.1 Polaromonas sp. | reverse complement strand
TTCGGAAGGTTTTTCCGGCGATGCACAGCTCTGCGTGGGCATTGACGACACCCCTGGCCTGGTCGTCGGAATCGAAGTCGAAGTGCCAGCTATGGGCGTAATGCGTGGTGGCGGTGTAGGCACTGAGGCGCTCGCGGTAGAAGTCGATCACCGCCTGCCGACCTTTGATGCCGCGAAACACGCCATCGGGCGCGAACAGACGGCCGATGGCTTCAAAGTCGCGATCGTCCACGGCCACACCGTAACGCGAGAGCAGCTCACCCAATTGCTGCCGGTCATCGATACGGCGCACAGTGTTCGCAAGTTGATGCAAATCAGTTTCGGTCATGGCAAAAACCTCCTCAGAAATTTCCGATGGGCAGTTTAAAACCAAGCGGCTGTGAGGCAGGGGTATGAGTCAGTCTCCCCAGCGACAGATCCCCATGAGAGCTTCCTGCGGGCTTCCTGCGGCCTCCTCCCGCCTCGCCATCGGGCCGCGCAGCAGGAATTCGGGAGCGTCCAAAGCCGTTCCCAAGCACAGAGAAAACGCCCCTTGGGCTGCAAAGATCAGCAGCTCGTTTCAGGATGGGTCAGAGGGGCCCGCCAGGCTGCCCATCAGGCCCCCGCTGGCGACCTCCCGAGGGTCATCAGCCCCCCCCCCCACCTTGATAAACCGCTCAATCTCGAGCCGCTGCAGCAGCAGCTCAGCCCCGTCTTTCTTGCTAAAGAAGCCCGCCGCGCCGGCCTGCTCGAATTGCTGCAGCACATCGCCATCGTCCATCGACATGCCCAGCACCACGATGGCCGGGTTCTCGGCGAGTATTTTGCGAGTGGCCCCCACGCCGCCAAGCACAGGCATGGACTTGTCCATCACCACCACATGGGGGCGCAGCTTGCGCGCCATGACAACCGCCTCCATGCCATTGACCGCCTCACCCACCACTTCCAGATGGGGCCAAGAAATGATCAACTGCCGCAGACCGGCACGCACCATGGCATGGTCGTCAACCAGGAGGATGCGCAAGGTCCCAGCCGAGGTTTCAATGTGCGCCGCGGGGACGTCCTCGCCCTCCACCAGCTCCTGGACGGCGGATACATGGGCCTGCTCTGATGCCACCTGCGCCGGTGCGCGCAGGGTAAAGCGCGATCCCTGGCCCGGCGCGCTATCGACCTTCATCTCGCCGCCGAGCAAGGTCAGGCGCTCCCGAATACTGAACAGCCCCAGGCCAGGGGCCTGCGTCCTTGCATAAAGCCTGTATCGGTAGAGTCACAGTGCCCCCCCCGCGGCCAGCGCTCGCAGCGGCCGCGTCACACAAGTCAGACACTGAAGCCGGCCGATGGAGCCGCCGCCAGCGACCAATGCCCTCGGTTCTCCCCGTGCGCCACCCCCCATGCAATGCTGCTCAATCTTGTGACAGGGCTGCCAGCGCCTGGCTAGCGCTCGGACCCGACACGGCCCGCCGGCTTGTTACGGCATCTCACCTTCTCAGAAGACAACAAGCCTGCGTCTGACAAGCGGCAGCGACATTGGCTTGTGCAAGCGAACCAAGAGGGACTTTCACAATCGAATTTAGCAACAGAAAATCCTTTTTGATACGAGGTGCAAGAGTGAGCAACAAAGGCCAGAACAAGAGCCACACAATTTTCTTGAATCGATACATAGTGCGCTGTTGCACACTCGCACTGCTCGCTCCGTGCTTGAGTCTTGCGCAAGGCACAGCAGCCCCCCAGACCGATGACACGGCACAGCGACCGGTACGTGTCGGAACTGCACCTGCCGAGCGATCTGGGTCGAACATGGCGGCCGCTTCCAGCTTGTTCGAGCAACCCGGCATCCTGACCGGCAAAGGAACGCTGGTCCTAGAGCCCTCCATCGCTTATAGCTACTCGTCGAGCAATCGGGTGGCGCTGGTGGGCTATACCGTGATTCCGTCTCTGCTCATCGGTCTGGTCGATGTGCGGGAGGTCAAACGCAACACGCTGACAGGCGCCATGAGCATGCGCTACGGCCTAAGCAGCCGGCTCGAGGTCGAGGGCAAGCTTCCCTATGTGTACCGCCACGATGACACCATCAGCCGGGAAATTTTTACCGGCTCGGCCATCGACAAGGTATTCGCAACCTCCGGCAAGGCGCTCGGAGATGCAGAGATCGGCGCACGCTACCAAATCAATCAACCCAGAGACGGCCTGCCCTACTTCGTCGGCTCCTTGCGCTTCAAAGCGCGCAACGGCAAGGACCCCTTTGAAGTGGTCACCGACTGCGCCACCCGCTGCATTGGAAGCACCACGGGGACGGGCTTGCCATTGGACCTGCCCACCGGCCCGGGCTTTTACTCCTTGCAGCCTGGCCTGACCTGGTTGCTGCCTTCAGACCCTGCTGTATTGTTCGGGGGTGTGAGCTACACCCACAGTTTCAAGCGTAACAACATCACCCGCTTGGTACTCAACGGGGAGCGCGAACCCATCGGCGACATACAGCCGGGCGGCGTCATCGGATTGAACTTTGGCATGGGCCTGTCACTCAATGAAAAAACCGCCTTCAGCATGGGCTTTGACATCAACTCGGTCGGCCGAACGCAGCAAAACGGCACGCCGGTGGCCAGTTCGGTTCGCACGCAATTGGCCAGTCTGTTGCTGGGCTATTCCTACCGGGTGAGCCCCAAAACCACAGTCAACCTGGCCCTGTCCGCCGGACTGACGCGCGACACGCCCGATCTATCACTAAGTCTGCGCTTGCCGTTCTCGTTCTGAGCCAGCACCTCGCATGGCTGCTTCCCAGGCTCTCTATTGCTGCCCGTCCTTGCCTGCGGCAGACATCGCGCAGCACCTGCGACTGCAGGGCTGGCATCTGATCCACACCTGCGAAGACGGATCTGCCACAGCACCCCCTCCGATCGGTCTGCGTGGGCAGGTGGGTTTGGTCTGGCTTGTCGAGGCGTCGACCCCGCGCCTAGAGCGAACCTTGCAATGCCTGCGGGGTCTGCGTACCCCTGGTCCGATTCAATGGGTGGGCGTGCTCCCGCCCGAGGCGCTCGAGCTGATCGCCTGGCGGGAGCTGGTGATCAACCACCTGCACGATCACCAGACACACCCGCTGCCCTGCGAGGCACTCGACCAAATGCTCGCCAGTGCCCAACGCCGGGCCAGCCTGTTGCAAGGCGGTGGTGCGCTGAGTCTGGCCAACGACGACTTGGGCATGATCGGTCGCAGCCCCGCGATGACAGCCTTGCGCCAGCAGATCAGAAAAGTCGCGCTCGTCGATGCACCCGTCCTCATCAGCGGGGAGAGCGGCAGCGGCAAGGAGTTGGCGGCGCAAGCCATACACCAGCAGTCACGGCGCGCCAACGGACCGTTTGTGGCCGTCAACTGCGGCGCCATTGCGCCGACTCTGATCCAGTCGGAGCTATTCGGCCATGAGCGGGGCTCATTTACCGGGGCCACCACGGGACGCGCCGGTTTGATCGAAGCGGCTGCCGAAGGAAGCTTGTTTCTCGATGAAATCGGCGACTTGCCCTTGGAGTTGCAAACCAATCTGCTGCGCTTTTTACAGGAACACACCATCCAGAAAGTCGGCTCCAGTCGTTCGCTGCAGGTTGACGCCCGCGTGATCGCCGCCTCGCACATTGACCTGGCCAGCGCGGTCGCCACTGGCCGCTTCAGGGAAGACCTTTTCTATCGGCTCAACGTGCTGCCCTTGCATCTGCCGCCCCTGCGCGAGCGCTTGGCGGACATCCCCGCGCTTGCGCGACATTTTCTGCGCAGCCATCTTGCTTGCATGAGCCACACCAAGGTTGAGGGTTTGAGCCAAGACGCGCTGGCGGCCCTCTTGGCCCACCCCTGGCCTGGCAATGTGCGCGAGCTCCAAAACCGGCTGCGCCGCGCCGTGGTGATGGCCGACAACAGCCTGATCTCTGCGGCCGGCCTCGGACTGCTGAGCCAAGCGGACAAGCCGGCACTGGCGCTGGAGACCATTCGGGACCTCGCCGAACGCGAGGCCATCGAAAAGGCTCTGGACCGGGTCGATCAGAACATGACCCACGCCGCCCGCCTGCTGGGCATCTCACGCATGACGCTCTACCGGCTCCGGCAAAAACACGGCCTGGGCGACTGGCCGGCCGCGGCCTGAGAATCACCGATTAACGCAGGCTACCGGGCATCAGCGCCTGACCACCGCCTTGTAGCTGAAGCGATCGCCCCGAAAAAACATCTCGGAATAGACCATGGGCTGGCCGGAAACGTCGACGGGCGTGAAGTCAATGCGCAGCACAGGCGCGCCGGGCGCAAGGTCCAGCCGTCTGGCCATCGCTGCGCTGGCCGCAATTGCGCGGGCCTCCAGGCGGTTGCTTCTCAGACGGTAGCCGAGCCGAGCCTCCAAAAGCACGACCACGTCGTTGGTATTCACATCCGCCTGGATCAGCGCCCGCATTAGCGCCGGCTCACCATAGGACACGCCAAAGGCCAAAGGCTTGCCGTCCACCAGTCGCAAGGCGCGCAAAACAAGCAGGCGATGACCCACTGGCACGTCGAGAGCCCGGGCCGCTGAGGCCGGCGCGCCGACCTCCCTGACCGAGACAATGCGTCCGAAGGCCTGCCTGCCTTGTGCACGCATGTGCTCATAAAAGCCGGTCAAAGGTCCCATATCCGGCGATTCGTTCGGCCGGGTCACAAAGCTGCCCTTGCCATTGACCTTTTCGATCAAGCCCTCCGCATGCAAGCTCGCCAGGGCCTGCCTGACGGTGATGCGCGAGACGCCAAAGCTCGCTTCGAGCGCCGCCTCAGATGGCAGCTTGTGACCGGGCGCCATCCGGTTTTCCAGAATGTCGCTGCGCAAACTGTCGGCCACGCGGGCGAAAAGAGACCGCGTGTCATCGCTCAGGTCGCGCGGCAGTTTTTTAGCCATAGGTATCAGGGTTGCTCATGAGAGGTGTCGGAGCTGGGCGAATGTACACCTGTCATGAGGAGAGGCCAGAAAACGATTGACCTATCATAATAGGTCGAGCTAGGATGAGACCGATACTTGTTCGTCCGCAAGCCTTGATGGCGGCTTGAGCCCATCTTAAAAACTCACCGGAGACAACCATGCAACGCAGAACACTCACCCAGTTAGTGCTTACGCTCGGCCTCGGCCTGAGCCTTGCCGGTACAAGCTTGGCTCAAAGCGCTTACCCCTCCAAGCCAATCCGCGTGATCGTGCCCTATGCCGCCGGCGGTGTGGTGGATGTGCAGACCCGGGCCCTCACCATTCGCATGGCCGAAGAGTTGGGGCAAGCCATCATCGTGGAAGCCAAGCCAGGTGCCAACGCCAACATCGCTACCGAGTTTGTGGCGCGCGCGCCAGCCGATGGCTACACGATTTTGGTCACCGCGCCTTTTTACATCAACAACCCGATGCTGGCATCGAATCTGCGCTGGGCGCCATCGGACTTTGTACCGGTCGGCCGATTCGCCCTTTCGCCCAGCTACTTCGTGATCCCCATGAGTTCACCTGCCAGGTCCGTGAAGGAATACGTCGAACTGGCCAAGAAAGCCAAGCCAGCATTCCAATATGGCGATGGCGGACAAGGTTCAACCCAGTCCATGGCCAATGAGATGTTTCGTCAGGTGGCAGGCATTGCCCTGGAGCCTGTGCTCTACAAGGGCGCACCGCCGGTGATCCCGGACCTGATCAACGGCATGCTGTCAATGGCCATCATGCCATCGAGCGTCGTGGTGCCTCAGGTCAAGGCCGGCAAACTGCGGGCGCTGGCCAACATCAACAGCGTCCGCTCGGCCGATTTGCCGGATGTGCCGACTATTGCAGAAGCTGGCTTTCCCGAGGTGACGGCCTTGTCGTGGTACGGCCTGCATGTGCCGGCCGGCACGCCAGCCGATATCGTCCGCAAGCTTGAAGCCACCATGAAATCGGCGGCGGCCACCAGCGAAGTCAAGGAGCGGCTGATCAATGCGGGCGGCGAAGAAGCTTTTCTCGGGCAAGCCGACTTTGCCGCCTTCATCAGGGCCGACGCTGCGCGCTGGGAACGATTCGCCAAGGCGATCAAGAAGTAAACGCCGCCCACTGCGATGAGCACCACCAGAACCAAGGAAGATTTCGCCGCGCTGATCAGCAAGGTGAGCGCCTTTGTCGATAACGAGGTCATACCCTCTGAGGACCTGCGCAACGCCCATGACGCCCTGGTCATGAGGGAGCTGACCAGCACCCTTCGCCAGCGCGCAGTGACCCAGGGCCTGGGCAACCCGCGCAGGCCCGTGGACGAAGGCGGGTTGGGCCTGTCCTGGGAGGAGTGCTGCAGCTATCTGGAACAAGCCGGTCGCAGCTTTCTTGGGCCAGGCGCCTTGCAGTGCGCCGCACCGGGCCAGCCGGACATTGCCGCACTGGACAGGCTGGCCAGCGACCGCCAGCGCCAGCGCTACCTCGAACCCCTGATGCGCGGCGAAAAATACTCCTGCTTTGCCATGACCGAGCCCGCACCTGGCGTGGGCTCTGACCCCCGGATGTTGTTGACGCAGGCCAGGCGCCATGGCCAGGGCTGGGTGATCGATGGCCACAAGTGGTTCATCAGCGGGGCGATGCATGCGGACTTTGCCATCGTCGTGGCCCGCACCGAGGCCGGCGTGTCGTGGTTTCTGGTGGACTGCGATAACCCCGGCTTCGAGGTGGTGCGCGACATTGCCACCATGGAGCCCTTCGAGATCGGCGGCGGCCATGGCGAGATCCGGCTCAATGCCTGCCAGGTGGGCGAAGACGCGCTGATCGGCCAGGAGGGTAAAGGCCTGGACTATGCGCAGATCCGGCTGGAGGGTGCACGCCTGTTCCACTGCATGCGCTTCATTGGCCTGGCCTCGCGGGCCATGGGCATGGCGCAGGACTATGCCGGCCGGCGCGAGTCGCAAGGCATGCGCTTGGCCGAACACCAGATGGTGCAGGCCATGGTGGCCGACGCCCATATCGACCTGTACGCTGCGCGGCTGATGACGCTGGACGTCGCGCGTAAGCTCGACGCCGGTGAGTCCATACGCCACCACTCATCGATGGCCAAGGTGTTTGTGTCGGAGGCGGTCAACCGCGTCGCCGATTCGGCAGTGCAGATCTGCGGCGCGCTGGGCGTCTCCGAGGACCTGCCCCTGTCGATGATCCTGCGCATGCTCCGGCCCTTTCGCATCTACGACGGTGCATCAGAAGTGCATCGCTCGGCCATCGCCAAAAGAGCGCTCAGCAAAGGCCTTGCCGCCTGAGCCATTGAAAGCTTGCCATGCGTGACACCCCAGAACTCAGTGCCTTTCGCAGCCAGATTCGCAGCTTCGTCAGGGAGCAACTTCCAGCAGACATCGGCCAGACGGTGCGCGAGGGCCGCCAAGTCAGTCGCGAGCGCATGCAGGCTTGGCACACCATTTTGGCCAGCCATGGCCTGCTTGTGCCGCACTGGCAAGCCCAATGGGGCGGCCAAGGCTTCAGCGTGGCCCAGCAAATGGTGTTTGACGAAGAAATGGCACTGGGCGATGCGCCCGAGCTCAATTCGATCACCTTCGACATGATCGGGCCGGTGCTGCAGCGCTACGGCAGCGCACAGCAGCAGCAGCGCTTTCTGCCGGCCATCGCCAGCGGTCAGCAGTGGTGGTGTCAGGGCTATTCTGAGCCCAATGCCGGCTCTGATCTGGCATCACTGTCGACCCGGGCCGAGAGGGTGGACGACCACTACAGGGTTACTGGCTCCAAGATCTGGACCTCGTATGCGCAATACGCAGACTGGATGTTCTGTCTGGTGCGTACCGACCGCCAGGCTCGTCCGCAGCAGGGCATCAGCTTTTTGTTGATTGACATGAAAAGCCCCGGTATTACCGTACGTCCCATCGTGGGCATTCACGGCTGGGCAGTTTTCAACGAAGTGTTTCTCGACCAAGTTGAAGTGCCGGCGTCCTTGAGAATTGGCGAGGAAAACCAGGGCTGGACCATTGCAAAGTCATTGCTGGAATTCGAGCGTCTGAAGCTCGCACGCATCGGCGAGAACAAGCGCCGGCGTGCCCGGGCGCTGGCGGTGGCGCACAGCCGGCGCGAGGGCGGTCAGCCCCTGGCCGATCGGCCCTGGTTCCGTGAACGTTTTGCCGAACTTGACTGCCGGCTCCTGGCACTCGAGGCCAATGCAGGACGCTTTATTGAGCGCGCCCAGGCTGGCGAGCCTATCGGTGCAGAAGTTTCTATGCTCAAGTTGCGCGGCAGTCGGCTGATACAGCTTTGGGAAGAACTGATCGTGGACGCGCTCGGTCCTGAGGCCCTGCCATTGAACGATGCGTGGCTGCTGTCACAGACCGGTGCCGACACGCAGGATCTGATCGCTGGCACCGCATCGTCCCGGCGTTTTCTGGCGCGCGGATTCACCATCGCCGGCGGCTCCAGCGAAATTCAACACAATATTCTGGCCAAACAGGTCCTCGCCCTGTGAGCGCCTATGCCCTCAATGAGCAGCAGCACATGCTGGCTGCCAGTGCCCGCACTTACCTGGGTCGCCGCAAGGCGTCAGTGCATCAAGACACTCCAGCCGATGAGCAAGCCAACGGGGCCCAGCATTGGGCCGAGATGGCTGGCTTGGGCTGGCTGGCCTTGCCCGTACCCGAGGCCTGTGGTGGTCTGGGCGGTTCAATGGCCGACATCTGTGCACTGGCTGAAGAACTCGGGGCGGGCCTGGTCCAGGAGCCTTACATCGCGTCGGCGGTGCTCGCCGGAATGCTGCTGGCTGAGATAGCGCCCGAAGCCATACGTGGCGCCTGGCTGCCCGCTCTGGCCGACGGTAGCAAGCGCCTGGCACTGGCCGCCTTGGAGCCCGGCGCGCGCTTCGACTGGACCGAGGTGAGTACGCGAGCCACACCGGACGGCGCAGACTGGCAACTGGACGGCACCAAGGTGATGGTCCTGGGCGGCAGCGGCGCGCATGCACTGGTGGTGAGCGCCTGCATCAGCGGCAGCAGCGACCTCGCTCTTTTTTTGCTACCCACGGGTGGACCGGGGCAAAGGCTGGTGGCCCAGACCCTGTTTGATGGGCAGAGCGCGGCCGAATTGACGATGCACGCTGCCAGCGGCGCCATCCTGCTGTACCGCGGTGAACGAAGCGTGGCACTGGGCCACATCGAGCGCGCTTGGGACCGAGCCACCCTGGCGCACTGTGCCGACACCGTGGGTGCGATGGCGCAGGCCTTTGCCATCACCCGCGAGTACCTGGGCACACGCAGCCAGTTTGGCAAGCCGATTGCCACCAACCAGGTGGTGCAGCACCGACTGGTTGATTTGTTTGTAGAAATCGAGGAGGCCCGCGCCCTGATGAGGCTGAGCGCCAGTCTGTTTACGGACAGCGGCGAGGACGCAGCGGCAGCGCAGCGTCGCCATGTGGCCGCGACCAAAGCCTTCGTGGCGCAAGTAGCCCGCCATGTCTGGGAAGATTCCGTGCAGTTGCATGGCGCGATCGGAATGACCCAAGAATGCGCTGTTGGACCCTATGTAAAACGCCTGGCTCTGGCCGTAACCCTGTATGGCGACGCGACCTTTCATCTGCAACGCCTGGCCAGCTCGGCGCTGGATGGCACGGCGCTGGCCAGCTCAGCGCTGGATGGCACGGCGTTGACCGCTCTGACCGATCAAGCCGCACCTGCCGCCACACCGCCCAAGGAGACGATCAGTGCCCCATCCCATTGAACCATCGGCGGCGCCTTCGGCATCGCCATTGATCACCACCGCCGCAGACGGCGTGTTGAAAATGGTCATCAACGCCCCACAGGCGCGCAACTCCTTGTCGGCTCCCGGCGTCGTGGACGGCCTGCTCGCCGGCCTGGACCTGCTCGAGCGCGACCCGGATCTGCGCTGCGCGGTCATCACCGGCGCTGGCGGCGCATTTTGCTCGGGCGGCAACCTCAATGAGCTGTCGTCGCTGCCCGAAGACCAGGTGCGCGCGCGCATGAACGCGAACACCTGGCTGTACCGCCGCATCGCGCTGTGCGACAAGTTGGTGATCGCAGCGGTGGACGGTCCGGCTTATGGCGCGGGCCTAGGCTTGGCCACCTGTTGCGACTGGATCGTGGCGGGCGAGTCTGCCGCATTTTGCTGTGCCTTTGTCCGTGTCGGCGCCATGCCCGATGCCGGCCTGTTCTGGTCACTTCCATCTCGCTTGGGCGCTGGCGGCGCCCGTCGGATGATGGTGCTGGGCAAGGAAGTGCGCGGCCCCGAAGCGCTGGCCATTGGCCTGGCCGACGAATTTGTCGCCGACGGTGGCGCCTTGCCTGCGGCCATGGCCTTTGCCGGCCGCCTCGCTCAGGGGCCGACCCGCGCCTACGGGCGTATCAAGGCCGGGCTGCGGCAGGCACCGATGTCGCTCGAGCAGGCGCTGCAATACCAAATGGACAATGGGCCCGGCCTGTTCGCCAGCGAGGACTTCCGGGAAGGAGCCAATGCCTTTTTGGAAAAGCGCAAACCGGTCTTCAAAGGGCGCTGAAGCACCTCATCGAACCTCGCCCTCCTGCCCGGCTCCGCCCATACAGCACAAAGCATGACAACACCTGACCCCGCACAAACACCGCCTCTGCAAGGCCTGAGGGTGGTCGAATTTGGCCAGTACATCGCCGCGCCTGCCGCAGCCCAGATGCTGGGAGATCTGGGGGCCGAGGTGATCAAAGTCGAGTCCGGTGCCGGCGACGCCGCCCGCCATGTCGGTTGGGCCCATGACGCCTATGGCCCCATGTTCAGCGCCTACAACCGCGGCAAACGCTCGGTGGTGCTGGACTTGCGCAGCGAAACAGGGCGACAGCAAGCCCAAGCACTGGCCTGTAGCGCCGACGTGCTACTGCAAAACGCCCGCCCCGGCGTCATGGAGCGACAGGGTCTGGGCGCTGAGCGCCTGATGGCGCTGGCGCCCCGTCTGATCTACGGCCAAGTCAGTGGCTTCGGCCAGCAGGGCCCGGCCAGCGTACGCCCGGGCTTGGACATTGCGGCCCAGGCCGAAAGCGGCATGATGAGCCTCAACGGCGACGCCGACCGTGAACCCACCCGCGTCGGCTTCACCGTGGTGGATGTGCTGGCCGCGCAGGTGCTGAGCAACGGGGTGCTCGCTGCATTGGTACGGCGCGGCATCACCGGGCGCGGCGGCCTGGTCGACGTGTCCTTGATTGATGTGGCGGTCTCCTCGCTGGCCTATGCCTGGGCCGAATACCACCTGAGCGGGCGCATGCCGCTGCGCCGTGGCAATGGCCAGCCCACCGCGGCGCCGGCGGCTGATGTGGTGCGCACCGCAGACGGCATGGTGGTGGTCTCGGCCTATACCCAGGATCATTTCCCCAAACTTTGCGCCGTGATCGGCGCACCGGAGTTGGCTCAGGACCCGCGCTTTCGCGAGAATGCCGGGCGCGTGGCAAACCGGGCGGCGCTGATGGACGTGCTGGGCAAGGCCATGGCGCACCTGAGCTCCGACCAAGTCTGTGATCTGCTGGCATCGGCGGGCGTCGTGGCTGGAGCCATTCGCACCATGGCCGACGTCAAGGCCGGCCAGGCCGGTGTGTCGGCCGATCTGTTTGTGGAGGTCGGCGCCGCACAGCGCAAGACCATAGGCGTGCCGGCCCTGCCGATGACTTTGGGTGGCGTTGAACGCCGCCCGGGGCGACTGCCGGCCCTCGGAGAACACACGCAAGAGGTGCTGGCGGCTCTGAAGGCCTGACGACCCTGCTCAGGGACGCTGACGACCGAAAGGTGTCCCTTCTAAAACAGCAGCTCGCAACCCGTTTTGACAAGCAGCGCGTCCAAGGCGCATCGAGCCTCAGCATCCATGGCATTCCTGGCATTGCGCAAGGTTTCAAGGCATTTGACTTGATACGGAAACACCGGTTGCGCCCAAGGCGTGCCATCAATCGTTGTGACAAATTCCTTGTGACCCATGGCAGCCGCTGTTGCATTGGCCACAAGGAAGGGCGCATAGACCCGGCCAATTTCCCCGAGCAACTCACCCAGATGATCCGTGATGTCGGCATGCGCCATCCACTGATCTGCACTGTGTCCCGACAGATCTTCGGTTCGGTCCAACCATGCGCGCAAGCGCGGCGCGGTACGCTCTAAAAAACGAGCTGAGGTAGGCTCGACCAAACCCAATTGAGTCAATTGACCAAAGATGGCGAAGTCAGCCGACGCGGGCCTTGAGCCCAGCACAAAGCCCTGTCGCTCGATGATGCGATCCATGATACCCACCAGACGCTGAAAACTGGCCTCGATGACAGCTGCGGTAGTATCACTGGAGCCCACCACGAACAAGCGTGATATCTGCCGCTTTGCAAAAGCATCACTGACTTGCTGCGCCGTTTGAGCATCGAGCTGAGGGTTTTGCCAGAAAGTCAGCAAGGGACCCGCGTGCGCAGCGTCCTCTGAATGGTGCCAACGGTAGTGGAACATCGCCTTGGTCAACCATTCGTCGGCAAAGTCTTCTATGAGCCGATCCAGAAAGCACAGCAATGGATCATCGGGAATCACCGAACGGCCCGAATAATCGGCTTCGAGACGGCGGATGATCGGCGTGGAGTCAACAACGGCTTCTAGACCCTTCGCGCTAGGAAAGTAGAAGGTCGGTAGGAGCTTGACCTTGGGCTCGGGGTATCCGGCCGGCGGATCAAAAAGCGAGCCCCACAATACGCGGTGCGAAATGCGCCGGTAGCGCAAAAGAGCCAGCATTTTTCGTGTGTAGGGAGAGCCTGGCAGGCCCAGCAATTCGATGTCTTGCATCCCGTTATTCCCTGTCCATAACGAAAAGCCCCGCATGGTGCGGGGCTCTAAGCGCCTGACAACTCGCCTTGGTGGGTTAGCAGGACTTGTCCTGGCGGAAACGGAGGGATTCGAACCCTCGATGAGGCTCTACACCCCATACTCCCTTAGCAGGGGAGCACCTTCGGCCACTCGGTCACGTTTCCAGGTGGGCAAATTATGGCACGACTTCAGGCCTGTCCTGCAAGCCGGGTCAGGACCCCTCAGGCTTGGGCCTGGTCGAGGTCGAAGGCCTTGTGCAGGGCGCGCACCGCCAGTTCCATGTATTTCTCGTCGATCACCACCGAGGTCTTGATTTCGCTGGTGGAAATCATCTGGATGTTGATGCCCTCCTCGCTCAGGGCGCGGAACATCTTGCTGGCCACGCCCACATGGCTGCGCATGCCGATGCCGACGATGGAGACCTTGCAGATCTTGGCGTCGCCGATGACCTGCTTGGCGCCGAGCTTGGGGGCGATCTGGCTCTTGAGCAGGTCGCTGGCGCGGGCGAAGTCGTTGCGGTGAACGGTGAAGCTGAAGTCGGTCTTGCCCTCGTTGCTCACGTTCTGGATGATCATGTCCACTTCAATATTGGCCTGCGCCACTGCGCCCAGGATCTGGTAGGCAATGCCAGGGGTGTCGGGCACGCCAAGCAGGGAGATCTTGGCCTCGTCACGGTTGAAGGCGATGCCCGAGACAACAGCTTGTTCCATGTTTTCGTCTTCCTCAAAACTGATCAGGGTGCCCGACTGGGCCTCTTCGTTGATGTCGATGTCCCAGGCGGTAAAGCTCGAAAGCACCCGCAGCGGTACCTTGTACTTGCCGGCAAATTCGACCGATCGGATCTGCAGCACCTTGGAGCCCATCGAGGCCATTTCGAGCATTTCCTCGAAACTCACGGTTTTCAGGCGCCGGGCCTCGGGCACCACACGCGGGTCGGTGGTGTAAACCCCATCGACGTCGGTGTAGATCAAGCATTCCTTGGCCTTCATGGCGGCAGCAACGGCCACCGCCGAGGTGTCTGAGCCGCCGCGGCCTAGGGTGGTGATATTGCCGTCATCGTCCACGCCCTGAAAGCCAGTGATGATGACCACCTTGCCCTGGGCCAGATCGGCGCGCACACGGGCATCGTCGATCGATTCGATGCGGGCCTTGGTGTAGGACGCGTCGGTCTTGATCGCCACCTGCCAGCCGGCGTAGCTGACCGAGGGCATGCCTTCGGCCTGCAGCGCGATGGCCAGCAGGGCCGAAGAAGCCTGCTCACCAGTGGCGGCGAGTTGGTCGAGTTCGCGCTGGTAGGCGGTATCGGCCTTGGCCGGCGCGAGCTCCTTGGCCAGGGCCAGCAGGCGGTTGGTCTCACCACTCATGGCGCTGGGCACCACCACCATCTGGTGGCCGGCTCTGGCCCACTTGGCCACGCGCTTGGCCACATTGCGGATGCGCTCGGTCGAGCCCATCGAGGTGCCGCCGTATTTATGAACGATCAAAGCCATGGGAAATGATTTAGGGGGCAGCCTTGGGACCCATCGCAAGGTGGGAAAGGCCTACCAACAACAAAACCAGAGATTATAAAAGGGCTGGGCCGCATCGCTGCGAGGGCGCAGCTCCCACAGCCCATCCAAGCCTCGAATGAAATTTGTGGGAGTGCCGCCCTCGGCGCGATACGGCCGTCATGCAACTCAGCGCTCAGTCTTCGGCGTAGACCAACTGCGCACCTTGCCGCATCACCCGCCCTGCGGCCACTTTGAGCTCAATGCGGTGGCCCCGGGTGGTGCAGGCGGCCACCTGGGCCAGCAACTCATCGAGCTGGGCCGCGCTGGGTCTGGCGCCATGCGCACTGGCCAGCCAGTGACGCAGCAGGTTGGCCTGGCGCGCTGCTGACAGGCTTTGCAGGGCCTGCAGGCGCGGCGGGCAGCCCACCTGCGCAAGGTCCTGAGTCGCCACCTCATCAAGCAGTTGCTGGGCCTGCGCAGCATGGCGGGCACTGCGGGCCAGGGTCTGGCGGTAATGCGGCAACACCTCGGCCAAGGCCGGCATGAGACGCTCGCGCAGTAGGTTGCGGCTGTAGCGCAGGTCCTTGTTGCTGGGGTCATCGACAAAGCCCAAGCCCTGGCCGATCAGCCACTGGCGCAAGGCGGCACCGGGCAGCGCGAGCAAGGGGCGGCCAAAGCGCATGCCGTGTCGCTCAAAGCGCTCGGGCATGGCCGCCAGGCCAGGCAAGCCGGCGCCGCGACCCAGTGCCAACATCACGGTTTCGGCTTGGTCGTCGGCATGCTGGCCCAGCAGAACGAGCCCGCAGCCCTGGGCTTGGGCCGCCTCGGCCAGCGCCCGGTAGCGGGCCCGGCGGGCGGCATCCTCCGGGCTCTGGCCAGGCTCGGGCCGGGCCTGCACCCGCAGCAGTTGCAGCGGAATCGACAAGCTGGCGCAAACCTGCTCGCACTGGCGTGCGAAGTCGTCGGCGGCCGCTTGCAGGCCGTGGTGCACATGCAGCGCCACGACCTGGCCGGGCCACAGCGCCGCTGCCGCATGGAGCAAGGCGGTGGAATCGGCGCCGCCGCTGTAGGCCAGCGCCCAGGGCCGGGGCGGGCCCGGATGGTGCTGCGCGAAAGCAGTCAGAGCAGGAATGGCAGGGTTGGCTTGCGCCTGCAAAAAAGCCGGCGCAGCGGCCGGCTCCAGGGGCTGGGGCGCCGCCGGCTCAGCGGGCATCGGCCTTGGTGTCGGTGTAGCGGCCATAGCTTTGCAGGCGCTCGTAGCGGCGTTCCAGCAGCTCCTTGACCTTGAGGTCGCTGATCTGCCGCAGCGCCTCACCGAGTGCGCGCTTGAGGAAGGCGGCCATTTGCTTGGCATCGCGGTGAGCGCCACCGACGGGCTCGTTGACGATCTTGTCGATCAGGCCCAGGGCCTTAAGGCGGTGCGCGGTGATGCCCAGGGCTTCGGCCGCGGTCTGCGCCTGGTCCGAGGTTTTCCAGAGGATGGAGGCACAGCCTTCGGGGCTGATCACCGAGTAAACCGAGTACTGCAGCATGATGAGCTGATCGGCCACCGAAATGGCCAGCGCACCGCCAGAGCCGCCCTCGCCGATGATGGTGGTGATGATGGGCACCTCCAGCTGAGCCATCTCAAAGATGTTGCGGCCTATGGCCTCGGACTGGCCACGCTCTTCGGCGTCAATGCCGGGATAGGCGCCAGGGGTGTCCACAAAGGTGAAGACGGGCAGCTTGAATTTTTCAGCCAGCTTCATCAGGCGCAGGGCCTTGCGGTAGCCTTCGGGCTTGGTCATGCCGAAGTTGCGCAAGGCACGCTCCTTGGTGTCGCGCCCTTTTTGCTGGCCCAGCACCATGCAGGCCGAGCCGTTGAAGCGGGCCAGGCCGCCGACGATGCTCAGGTCGTCGGCAAAGTGGCGATCCCCATGCAATTCAACGAAGTCGGTGAAGATATCGTTGATGTAATCCAGGGTGTAGGGCCGCTCGGCATGGCGGGCGATCTTGGTGATCTGCCAGGCCGAGAGGTCGCTGTAAATATCGCGGGTGAGCTGCAGGCTCTTTTTGGAGAGCTGGTCGATCTCGGCGGAAATATCGACCGCCGATTCAGTCTGGACGTAGCGCAGCTCTTCGATCTTTTCCTCGAGGTCGGCAATCGGTTGCTCGAAATCGAGAAAGGTTTTCTTGGCCATGTTCTGTTCCTCCTTGAACGGGCTACCCAGCCCGGCACAGCGCTGCCCGCGCCCTGCCGACCCTCAATATTCCACCGGCAGCGGATCGAGAGAGCGCCAAATATACCAAGTTGCCACGGTGCAGTAGGGCGCCCAGGCCAGGGCCACCTCGCGTGCCTCGCTGCGGCTGACCGATTCGCCCGAAAAATAATTCTGGCTGATGCCGTTGATCAGGCCCACGTCGTCGAGCGGCAGCACATTGGGCCGCATCAGATGGAAGATGAGAAACATCTCGGCGGTCCAGCGGCCTATGCCCCGTATGGCCACCAACTCGGTAATGATCTCGTCATCGCTCATCGCCTCCCAGCCTTTGACGTGCACCGCGCCGGAGTCAAAGTGCAGGGCCAGATCGACCAGGTACTCCACCTTGCGGGCCGACAGGCCGGCCGAGCGCATGTCATCCACTTTGAGCTTGAGCACATTGCGCGGCGTCACCTGCCGGGGCAGACCGGCAAAGCGGTCCCACACACTTTGCGCCGCCTTGACCGAGATTTGCTGGCCCACGATGCTGCGCGCCAGCGTGATGAAGGCATCACCGCGCGACTGCAGGCAGGCCTGACCGAACTGGGGAATCAGGCGTTTCATGACCCGGTCTTTTTTGACCAGGTGGGCGCGGGCCTCCTGCCAGTAGCCGGGCACGGTGGTGCTGACCGCGGCCGCTTCTGTGAGCTCGGTCTTGGCCGGGCCTGTCTTGGCCAGGGTCTTCATGCCTGCACTTCCCAGGTGGTGCCCGCCGGCGAGTCCTTGAGCACGATGCCGCGCGCCAGCAGTTCTTGACGGATGCGGTCGGCCTCGGCAAAGTTGCGCGCGGCCTTGGCTGCGCTGCGCTGGGCCACCAAGGCGTCGATCTCGTCGCCTGCCACCTGCGCGCCGGCCTGCAAAAAGGCGGCTGGATCCTCTTGCAGCAGACCCAGGATGGCGCCCAGGGCGCGCAGCAGGCCCGCCAGTTGCGGCGACTTGCTGCGGTTGACCTCGCCGGCCAGCTCGAACAGCACCGCGACCGCCTCGGGCGTGCCGAAGTCCTCGTCCATCGCGGCCTTGAAACGGGCCGCAAAAGGGTCGTGCCAATCGAGCTCCACCGGCGCAGGCTTGACCAGGTCGAGTGCGGTGTAGAGCCGCTTGAGCCCACCGCGCGCATCGTCCAGGTGGACGTCGCTGTAGTTGAGCGGGCTGCGGTAGTGGGTGCGTGCAATGAAAAAGCGCAGCGTCTGCGGGTCGTAACGCTGGAGCACGTCGCGGATGGTGAAGAAGTTGCCCAGGGACTTGGACATCTTCTCGTTGTCGATGTTGACAAAGCCGTTGTGCATCCAGACCTTGGCCAGCGGCACGCCGTGGGCGCCCTCGCTTTGCGCAATCTCGTTTTCGTGGTGCGGAAAGGTCAAGTCGGCGCCGCCACCATGAATATCGAAGGTCTGACCCAACAGGGCGCAGGCCATGGCCGAGCATTCGATGTGCCAGCCCGGCCGACCGGCTCCGTAGTCGCTGGCCCACTGGGCATCGGCCGGCTCTTCGGGCTTGGCCGATTTCCAGAGCACAAAGTCCAGCGGATCTTCCTTGCCGTCGGCCACCGCCACCCGCTCGCCGGCGTGCAGTTCGTCAAGCGACTTGCCCGACAGCTTGCCGTAGCCTGCAAAGCGCCGCACCGCATAGTTCACGTCGCCGCCAGCGCGGTAGGCCAGGCCCTTGGCCTCCAGGGTGCGCACGATGTCCAGCATCTGCGGCACATAGTCGGTGGCGCGCGGATCGTGCGTGGGCCGAGCGATGCCCAGGGCGTCGAAGTCACGGTACATCTCGGTGATCATGCGGTCGGTCAGGCCGCGCACGCTCTCACCGTTTTCGACCGCCCGGCGGATGATCTTGTCGTCGATGTCGGTGATGTTGCGCACGAAGGTCACGCGCAGACCCGATGTCTCAAGCCAGCGTCGGGCCACATCGAAGGCTACGCTGGAACGGGCGTGTCCCACATGGCACAAGTCATAGACCGTCATGCCGCAGACATACATGCGCACATGGCCGGGCTGCAGCGGTGAAAATTCTTCCACGGCACGCGAGAGCGTGTTGTAGATGCGTAAGCTCATGAGGAAGGTCGGCTAATCGGTAGGAAGGCGCGCTGTCGTGACTCTGGCCGGAGTAACGGGTGGGCTGCCCAGGCATGACCTGCGCCACGCCAGCCGAGCAGGGCACTAACTATACCCCTGCGCTACACTTTCGGCCTGACGCCCCGCAAGCTGTGGTCGCCATTTCTGCAACGTCCGCTGCGACAGGCATGTACTCCGGCCCCCGCCCCGCTCGACCTTTTTTGCCCCCATACCGGCTATGTTTGCTGCTGCCCACTTCCAGCCGAAGCTGCGTCCGCTGCTGCAAGGTGCGCGCTGGGCGGCGGCCGCCAGCCTGTTGGCCTTGAGCCTGTCGGCGCTGGCCGACGAGTACGCCGACGTGCAGCGCCTGAGCAGCAGCGGCGCGCTGGTCCAGGCCCTGGCCAAGGCTGACACGCATTTGACAGCCAAGCCACGCGACCCTCAGATGCGCTTCATGCGCGGAGTGATCCTCAGCGAAATGGGCCGCAAGGGCGAGGCCGAAGAAATCTTTCTGAGCCTGACCCGCGACTACCCGGAACTGCCCGAGCCCTACAACAACCTGGCCGCCCTGCTGGCGGCGCGCCAGGAGCTGGACGCGGCCCGCAGCGCCCTGGAAATGGCGGTGCGCAACGACCCGGCTTACGCCACCGCCCATGAGAATCTGGGCGATGTGCAGGCCCAACTGGCCGCTCGCTCCTACGCCCGCGCCTTGAAGCTGGCGCCCAGCCGCCAGCACATCGCGCTCAAGCTGGAGACACTGCGCCGGCTGCTGCCCTCTACCGACAAGCCCCCGACTGACAAGCCCTGAACCCCCATGAAGCCCATGCCCGCCCTGCACCGCCCCTTCCTGCAGTTCATCGCCCGACTGCTGCTGCTCGCCAACCTGGCCTGGCTGGGCAGCGCCAGCGCACAGGCCCCGGCCACGCCGCAGGTGCGGTTTATCACCAACCAGGGGGAGTTCGTGGTCGAGCTCTATGCCGACAAAGCGCCGCGCACGGTCGAGAACTTTCTGCGCTATGTGCGCGACAAACACTACGACGGCACGATCTTTCATCGGGTAATCGACAGCTTCATGGTCCAGGGTGGCGGCTACGACCAGCGCTACCAGCAAAAGCCCACCCGAGCACCGATTGCCCATGAAGGCCGCGAGGCCCTGGCCCGCGGCGGCCCGCTCAACCTGACTGGCACCCTGGCGATGGCGCGCACCAGCGACCCTAACTCGGCCTCGGCGCAGTTCTTCATCAACGTCAAGGACAACGACTTTCTCAACCCGACGCCCATTCCGCCGGGCGATCCGGTCCCGCGTTTCCAATACCAGGGCCGGGTGTACGAGAATGTGCCGCGCGCTAATTTGCTGGGTGCGCCTGAGCTCTTTGGTTACGTCACCTTCGGCAAGGTGGTCAGCGGCATGGAGACGGTCAACAAGATCAAAGCCCTGCCCACCGGCGCCGGCGGCCCCTTTCCCAGCGACGTTCCCCGCACTCCCGTGATCATTCTTTCAGCCAGCGAGACCCGTTAAAGCCATGAGCAATCCAAAAATCAAACTGCACATCACCTCCTTCGGTGCCATCACCGTCGAGCTCGATCAAGACAAAGCCCCCAAATCGGTGGCCAACTTCCTCAGCTATGCCAGCAAGGGCCACTATGACGGTACCGTGTTTCACCGCGTCATCCCCGGCTTCATGGTCCAAGGCGGCGGTTTTGCCGAAGGCATGAAGCAAAAGCCCACCGATGCGGCCATTGAAAACGAGGCTAACAATGGCCTGAAGAACAATCGCTACACCCTGGCCATGGCGCGCACCAGCGCCCCGCACTCGGCCACCGCACAGTTCTTCATCAATGTGGCCGACAACGACTTCCTCAACCACAGCGCCCCCACCGCCTCCGGCTGGGGCTATGCCGTCTTCGGCAAAGTGGTCGAAGGCACCGAAGTGGTCGACAAGATCGCAGCCAGCCCCACAGGCCGGCGCGGCTTTCATGACGATGTGCCCGAGAAAGACGTGGTCATCGAAAAGGTCGAGCTGCTCGCCTGAAGCACGCCAGCATGACGGGCGGCCTGGCTCACCTGCAGCTGCCGGCAAGCTGGCGCACGCTGGACTTCATCTCCGACGTTCACCTGGACGCCGGCGAGCCGCAAACTCATGCCGCCTGGTCGGCCTACATGGCCGCCACACCAGCCGATGCGCTGTTTATCCTGGGCGATCTGTTCGAGGTTTGGGTCGGTGACGACCTGCTGGAGCAGCCCCAGGAGCGTTTTGCGGCGCAGTGCGCGCTCAGCTTGTACCAGGCTGGGCAGCGCCTCAAACTTTTTTTCATGCATGGCAACCGCGATTTTTTGGTCGGCCCGGCCCTGCTCGCGCGCTGCCACGCGACCTTGTTGGCCGATCCCTGCCTGATCAGCGGCGCCGAACAGAGCTGGCTGCTCTCACACGGTGATGCGCTGTGCCTAGACGACGTTCCTTATCTGGCCTTTCGGCAGCAGGTGCGCAGCGCGATCTGGCAAGAGGAATTTCTGGCCCGGCCCTTGTCCGAGCGGCAGGCTCTGGCCCGGCAGATGCGCGAACGCAGCCAGCAGCAGCAGGCCCAGCGCTGGTCCGACGGCGGAGGCTATGCCGAAGTCGATGCGCAGGCGGCCCGCAGCAGCTTGCAGCAGGCGAGCAGCAGCACGCTGATTCACGGCCACACCCACAGACCGGCCCGTCACGAGCTGGGCCAAGGGCTGGCACGCGAGGTGCTCAGCGACTGGGACGCCGCGGCCGAGCCGCCGCGCGCGCAGGTCCTGCGGCTGAGCCTTGAGGCGGGCCAGCCGGCTCGGCTCGAGCGCCTGAACCTGGCCTGAGCCCGGCACATGAGTGCCTGGTGGCAGGGGCTGAAGGACTGGCTGGGCGGTGCGCCCAAGCCCATTCCTGAGCCGCTGTGGCAAAGCACGCTGGCGCACTACCCCTTCCTGGCTGAGCGCAGCGCGGCCGAGCTGCAGCGCCTGCGCGAGCTGAGCGCACGGTTTTTGCGCAGCAAGCAATTTACCGGCGCCCACGGTCTGCAAATCACCGATGAAATCGCGCTGGCCATTACCGCCCAGGCTTGTTTGCCCATCCTGCATCTGGGTCTGCAGTGGTACGACGACTTTCGCGGCATCGTGGTCCATCCCGAGGCCATGCTGGCGCCACGCGAGGTTCAGGACGAGGCCGGCGTGGTGCACCGCTACCAGGAAGAACTCAGCGGCGAGGCCATGCCCGGCGGGCCGGTCACCCTGAGCTGGCGCGACGTGCAGGACACATCGGCCCTCAATGGCTACAACGTGGTGATCCATGAGTTCGCCCACAAGCTCGACATGCGCGACGGCGTGGCTGACGGCTGCCCGCCCCTGCCCTCGCGCGCCCTGGCCCGCCGCTGGCCCACCGTGATGCAGGCCGCCTATGAGGACTTCACCGAGGCGCTGTCCATGGCCGAGCGCTTCGGCGGCCCCCAGCCCTGGCTGGACCCTTATGCCGCCACTGCACCGGCGGAATTTTTTGCGGTGGCCTGCGAGGCCTACTTCGTCAACCGCAGCCGCTTGCGTGCCGACTTTGCGGCACTGACGGAGTTGTTTGATGCGTTTTTTGAGGCTCAGTAAAAAGCGCAGTGGGAGCAGTGCCCTCGCAGCGATGCAGGCTTGATTCAGTCAGCAGGCATCGTTCACAGGCCCCATCGCGCCGAGGGCGGCGCTCCTACAAAGCCCCATCGCGCCGAGGCGGCGCTCCCACAAAGTCCCAGCGAACCTCGCTGGAGAGGTGTGGGAGCTGCGCCCTCGCAGCGATGCAGGCTTGATTCAGCCAGCAGGTATCGTTCACAGGCCCCATCGCGCCGGGGGCGGCGCTCCCACAAAGTCTCATCGCGCCGAGGCGGCGCTCCTACAAAGTCCCAGCGAACCTCGCTGGAGAGGTGTGGGAGCTGCGCCCTCGCAGCGATGCAGGCTTGATTCAGCCAGCAGGTATCGTTCACAGGCCCCATCGCGCCGAGGCGGCGCTCCTACAAAGTCCCATCGCGCCGGGGGCGGCGCTTATATGGATGCCTCCCGGCTGACAAGCGGTTTTGCTCGATTTTGTGAAGAAGTCGGCTGCATCCTTATATC
>JBILDR010000179.1:0-7100 GCA_044352515.1 Polaromonas sp. | reverse complement strand
TGGCGCGCACACGCTCGAACATCGCGTCAGGGTCGGACGGGTTTTGTGAACTCATAGGGCTTTCTCGGCGGCGAGCCGGTGGGTGCGCACGGGCGGTTTTTCGGTCTTGGCCAACAAGGCCCTAGCCTCGCGCTCATGCGCCTTGATCTCTTCGAGGTTGGCTTGCAGGTCGGCCATCTGCTCCTCGATCTGGCGCTTGTGCCCGTCGAGAATCACCAGGAACTTACGCAGCTGCGGCACCGTATCGCGCGGGCTCTCGTAGGTGTCGATGATTTCTTTGGCCTCGGTCAGGCTCAGACCCAGGCGCTTGGCACGCAAGGTGAGCTTCAGGCGGGTGCGGTCGCGGGCGCTGTAAATACGGTTACGCCCGCCCGGCCCTTCGCGTTTGGGTTGCAGCAGGCCCATGTCTTCGTAAAAGCGCATGGCCCGGGTGGTCAGGTCAAACTCTTTGGCGAGGTCGCTGATGGTGTAGGTGGTGGCCATGCGCATTCGGTGCAAGCGGCAACCCGCCCCCGTGGCCAGCCCAGGCGCTTTGAGCATGGGCGACAGATCTCAAGGGCAGGGCTGCCTACAATCGGGCAAGCTGACGTTTACGTAAACGTCAACAACCCGCAGAATATAACGCAGATCGCGCGCGCCATGAACACCCTGGAAGAAGCCTTGCATTACCCCTGGGGCGCAGAGCTGCCTGCCGCTGGCAGCGCCCTGAGCTTGGCGCCCGGCCTGGCCTGGCTGCGCATGGAACTGCCCTTTGCGCTCAACCACATCAACCTGTGGCTGCTGCGCGATGAGATCGACGGCCGGCAAGGCTGGAGCGTCATTGATACCTGCGTCGACAACCCCCAGGCGCGCGCGCAATGGGAGCAGGTGATCGCCCAGGAGATGCAAGGCCTGCCCGTGCTGCGGGTGCTGGCCACCCATATGCACCCCGACCACCTGGGCCTGGCGCATTGGCTGTGCGAGCAGTTTTCGGCGCCGCTGTGGATAAGCGCGGGTGATTTTCTAACGGCGCGGCTGGCAGTGCTGCAGCACGACTCCTATGGCGGCCAGCCCATGGTGGACTTTTTCACCCGCCACGGCATGAAGAACAGCCAGGTTCTCGAGAACGTGTTCGGTCGCAAAGGCCAATATGCTCACCTGGTGCCCAAAGTGCCCGACCAATACCGCCGCCTGCAAGACGGCCAGATGCTGACGATCAGTGGTCGCCGCTGGCGCTGCATCAGCGGCTTTGGCCATTCGCCCGAGCACATGGCGCTGTACTGCGACGACCCCGGTCTGGCGCAGCCGGTGCTGATCAGCGGCGACATGGTGCTGCCGCGCATCTCCACCAACATCAGCCTGCTGGCCACCGAGCCCGAAGGCAACCCGCTGCAGCTCTTTCTGGACTCACTGGAAAAGTTTCTGCCCCTGCCTGAAAAAACCCTGGTGTTGCCTTCGCACGGCCGCCCCTTTGTGGGCCTGCACGAGCGGATCAAGCAATTGCGCGATCACCACCGGGACCGGCTGGAAGAGGTCATGCAATCATGCGCGGAGCATCCGCGCTGCGCGGCCGACATCGTGCCCGTGATGTTCAAACGCACGCTCGACGCCCACCAAACCGCCTTCGCCCTGGGTGAAAGCATGGCCCATCTGAACCTGCTCTGGCATGCCGGCGCACTGCGGCGTCAGGCTGACGCGCATGGCGTGCTGCGTTTTGCACCGGCCTAAAGCAGGCTGCGGTCAAAGCCGTTTCTAGGCTCAGTTAAGCGAGGCGGTTTCATTGACGCCCAGCCAAAAGTCGCGCAGGCTGGCCACCTTGCGTCGGTAATGGGCGAAAGCCACTGGCTTGGCCACATAGCCATTGGCACCGCTGCGGTAACAGGCCCGCACATCGTCGGGCTCGCTGGAGGAGGTGAGCATCACCACCGGCGTCACCTCGGTCAGCGGGTTTTCGCGCAACTGGCGCAGCACCTGCAGGCCCGAGAGCATGGGCAGGTTCATATCAAGAATCACCAAAGCCGGCTGCTCACTCGGGTCACGCGCCGCATGCTCGCCCCGCGCCCACAAATAGTCCAGCGCCTGCTGACCATCCCTCGCCCAAACCACCTCGTCCTGCTCACCCAGCGCATGGCGGGTCAGTTGGTGCAAGTCGGGGTTGTCTTCAACCAGCAAAATCTGTTTGGAGGGCATGGCGGGTTTCTCAGGCTGTGTGGGTCACAGTCTAGGAAGCCTGAGCCCCGAGATGTTTTAAAAAAGGTTAACCGGCTGCTGCGGCGCTGCAGCGGGGGCCAGTAATGATGCAGCAATTATTTTTTCTGGTTCCAAACGTCGTCAGCCAGTGCGGCGCTGCTACCGACTTTGTCCCACGCTGCCTGAGCAGCATCCGCCGAAGCCGAAGCGGCTCTTTGTTCAAAGAACTTAGCGGACTCCATAGCGCTGATTTTTTCAGCAATAGCCACTACAAAAAACTGGTTCATGGTGGTGTCATCGGCCGCAGCAATTCGCTTGGCTGCATTCTTTAGGGATTCAGGCAAGCGCAGGGCGTAATTGCTCATGATGGATTACTCCTTGTGATGGGGAGCCCAAAGTGTTGAAAGGTCTGCCCCGGGTTAAGCGGGGTATTCCAAATCGTATACCTTGCGAAATCCTTTGGATACCCGCCCTATGCACACATGAACCGCTCACAGCACCACCACATGCTGGGCGCCGAAGCCTTGCGGCAGGTTATTCAGCGTCGCGATCAGCAGCGCTGCGCTTGAAGCATTGCCGCTGGCGTCGTAGCTGAGCTGCCCGGTTTGCGGGTTGTAGACCAGGTAATCGTCCTCGCCCACCGGGGCTTGGCTGCTCAGGCGGAACTTGTCGCTCAGGCTGCTTGCGCCGGCCAGCTTGGCGAACACCGCTGAGTCGAGCAGCAACTTGTCGCCATCGGCCGCGCTGAAGTCCATCACCGTGTCAGCCTGTCCCGCACCAGGGGCGCTGTTGAACACAAAGCTGTCGGCGCCACTGCCGCCATAGAGCGTGTCAGCTTCTGCACCGCCAGCTAAGGTGTCAGCACCGGCGCCGCCATTGAGCACATCATCACCGGCCAGCCCTTCCAGCCGATTGGCCTGGGCATCGCCCACCAGGTAGTCGCGCAAGTTGGAGCCTATGGCGTTTTCGATGGACACCAGGGTATCGGGTATGCCGTCGTAATACTGCGCGCCGTAGCGGTAGCGCCAGGCTTGGCCTGCGGCCAGGTCTACCCACACGCCACCGCTGCCACCAAAGCCGCCATAGGCGCGGCTGCCGTTGTAGCTTTGAACGCTGTAGTCCACCGTGTCAGAGCCCGCACCGCCGTCGTAGCGGTTTTGCTCCCATGCTAAGGAGGTGCGAATCAAATCATCGCCCTCGCCACCATAGACCGTGTCTGCGCCACCGGCGTCGTAGAAGGTGTCGTTACCGGCGCCGCCGTCGAGCACATTGGCCGTGCCATTGCCGGTGATTACATTGCTCAGGGCATTGCCGCTGCCATTGATCGCTGCGCTGCCGGTCAGCGTGAGGTTCTCGACGTTGGCCGTCAAGGTGTAGCTCGCAGCAGCTTGCACGGTGTCCGTACCTTCGTTGGCGTTTTCTGTTACCACGTCGTCGGTGTTGTCGACCACGTAAGTGTCATCGCCCACCCCGCCCACCAAGGTGTCAGCACCGGCCCCGCCATTGAGCACATCGTCACCGGCCAGGCCTTCCAGCCGATTGGCCTGGGCATCGCCCACCAGATAGTCGCGCAGGTTGGAGCCGATAGCGTTTTCGATGGACACCAGGGTATCGGGTATGCCGTCGTAATACTGCGCGCCGTAGCGGTAGCGCCAGGCTTGGCCGGCGGCCAGGTCTACCCAGATGCCACCAGTACCACCAAAGCCGCCATAGGCACGGATGCCGTTGTAGCTTTGAACGCTGTAGTCCACCGTGTCAGTGCCCGCACCGCCGTCGTAGCGGTTTTGCTCCCAGGCTAAGGTGGTGCGAATCAGGTCATCACCTTCGCCGCCATAGACCGTGTCAGCGCCACCGGCGTCGTAGAAGGTGTCATTGCCAGCGCCGCCGTCGAGCACATTGGCTGCGCCATTGCCGGTGATTACATTGCTCAGCGCGTTGCCGTTGCCATTGATCGCCGCGCTACCGGTCAGCGTGAGGTTCTCGACGTTGGCCGTCAAGGTGTAGCTCGCAGCAGCTTGCACGGTGTCCGTACCTTCGTTGGCGTTTTCCGTCACCACGTCATCGGTGCTGTCGACCACATAGCTGTCGTTGCCCGCACCGCCCACCAGGGTGTCAGCACCGGCCCCGCCATTGAGCACATCGTCGCCAGCCAGCCCTTCCAGCCGATTGGCCTGGGCATCGCCCACCAGGTAGTCGCGCAGGTCTGAGCCTATGGCGTTTTCTATCGACACCAGGGTGTCGGGTATGCCGTCGTAATACTGCGCGCCATAGCGGTAGCGCCAGGCTTGGCCGGCGGCCAGGTCCACCCAAATACCACCGGTACCACCAAAGCCGCCATAGGCGCGGCTACCGTTGTAGCTTTGTACGCTGTAGTCCACCGTGTCAGTGCCCGCACCGCCGTCGTAGCGGTTTTGCTCCCAGGCTAAGGTGGTGCGGATCAAATCATCACCTTCGCCGCCATAGACCGTGTCGGCGCCACCGGCGTCGTAGAAGGTGTCATTGCCGGCGCCGCCGTCGAGGGTGTCGTTGCCAGTTCCGCCATCGAGCGTGTCACCTAAGGAGCCGCCTACAAGCGTGTCATTGCCTGCTAGGCCTTGCATCTCGTTGGCCACATCGAAGATACCGGTGAAATCATCATTGCCGCTGGTACCCGCCTGGCGCTTTGCGATATCGGTCACAGTCCATTCGGTGCCGTCTACAAATCGGATGGTCTCGACGCGCTCACGTCCGCTCCAGCCAAAGTAATTGCTGATGCTCACCGAATCGCCGCCAGCCCAAGACAGATTCAGGCTGTCGCCCACCCGGCCCACCACCGCAGCGGCGGCGCTCAGCCCCGCGCCCAGCTTCAGAAGGTCGGCATCACCATCCGTGTCGTCCCAGGACTTGTAGTCGCTGATCGTGTCAGCGCCATCGCCTTGGTTGAAGATGTAGGTATCGTCACCCGAGCCTCCGTCGAGCTTGTCGTTGCCAGTACCGCCTGTCAGAGTGTCGTTACCAGCGCCGCCGCCCAAGCTGTCATTGCCCGCACCGGCGTCCAAAACATCATCTCCTGCTGCGGCATCCAAGCTGTCATTGCCCGCGCCACCGTCCAGCAGGTCGGCCTCGCCTCCACCTAACAGCGTGTCGTCACCCGCCAGGCCCCGCATGGCATTGGCTACATCGGGAACACCATAAAAATTGTCATCCTCATGGCTGCCCAACTGACGCTGCGCAGCATCGGCCACCTGCCATTTAGTACCATCAGCAAACAGGATGGTCTCGACGCGGCCGCGGCCGTCCCAACTGAAGTAATCGCTGATGCTCACCGAATCGCCGCCAGCCCAAGACAGATTCAGGCTATCTCCTACCCGGCCCACCACCGCAGCGGCGGCGCTCAGCCCCGCGCCCAGCTTCAGAAGGTCGGCATCACCATCCGTGTCGTCCCAGGACTTGTAGTCGCTGATCGTGTCAGCGCCATCGCCCTGGTTGAAGATGTAGGTATCGTCACCCGAGCCTCCGTCGAGCTTGTCGTTGCCGGCACCGCCCACTAGGCTGTCGTTGCCAGCGCCACCCTCCAAGCTGTCATTACCCGCGCCGCCATCGAGCGTGTCACCTAAGGAGCCGCCTAAAAGCGTGTCATCGCCTGCCAAGCCTTGCATCTTGTTGGCCACTTCGGAGATACCCCTGAAATCATCATCTCCGCTGGTGCCAAGCTGACGCTGCGCAGCATCGGCCGCCTTCCATTCAGTACCATCAGCAAACAGGATGGTCTCGACGCGGCCGCGGCCGTCCCAACTGAAGTAATCGCTGATGCTCACCGAATCGCCGCCAGCCCAAGACAGATTCAGGCTATCTCCTACCCGGCCCACCACCGCAGCTGCAACCGTCAGCCCCTCACCCAGCCGGAGAAGGTCTGCATTGCCACTCGCCTGACCCCAAGACCCGCTGTCACTGATCGTGTCAGCACCGTCACCCTTGTTTAAAACGTAGGTATCGTTGCCGGAGCCGCCTTTGATGATGTCACTGCCGCCTTTGCCTATGAGCAAGTCGTCGCCATTACCGCCCATCAATGTATTGGCCCCTGATCCCCCAACCAAAACATCCTTCCCGGCAGTTCCCTGAAGGCTGGAATATCCCGCGCCCGATACTCGCAGGCCGAGATCACCCAGTTGGACGCTCAATGCATCGATGTCGGGCGCCTGAGCCAACTCGGCGAGCATGTAATCCACCATCGGCTTGAGGCCATCTTGGCCAAGCAGTGGTTTTGTTTTTGAGACAAACTGCACCAGATCCACCAAGCCGGACGCCAAATCTGCTGCAATCGCCTCGTTAAAGTGCTCCTTCACTCCCGTCCAATCCAGCCCCCAGTTCTGCTCCACCTGCTTCAAACTAAGCTCATTGAGCACCGTCTTGAACCGCGTGTCCAACAAAAGCGCCTCATACACATCCTGCAGGATCAAGCCGTAGGTGCGATCAATGAAGCCCACTTGCTCGAACATCAGCCTCACCGTTAACTTACCCGAATCGGCATCCAGTGCCGCATATCTCGCCTGCCCGTTCGCCCCGCCAAAGGTGAATCCCATGAAGCGCTCGACCACGCCCAGCTTGGTCAGGAAGCTGTCGTAGTCGATCGTCCCTGCCTGAAGGCCGTCCAGCTCGTAGGTCAGCGTCACGCCGCTGCCGGCCAGAGCATCGGCCTGGGCCTTGAGCGGCAACATGCGCGAGGTGTCGGCCCAGCGCTGCACCAGGCCGTCGAGCAGGCCTTGTTGGCCCTGCCAGGTGCTCTGCTCGGCATAGTTTTTCACCCACTGCGCCAAGCCATCGGACAAGCTCATGGCCTCCCGCAGATCGCGCACCTGACCGGAGCCGCGCATCTCCGGCAGGCCCTGGGCTGTCTCGCTGAGGGGCACGCTGGTGCTGAAGGTGCGATAGAAGGTATTGACCAGCAGGTT
>JBILDR010000180.1:0-7100 GCA_044352515.1 Polaromonas sp. | reverse complement strand
ACAGGACCCGCATGGCCAAAAAAGACCCGATGCCCGAGCTGCTGCGCCACTGGCGCGAGGCGGTGCCCGACGACAGGCTGGCCCACCTGATCCGCGATGTGGCCCGCGCCCAGATGCGTGCGCTGCAGCTGCGCCTGGCCGAGCACGGGGTGTCTTTCGGGCACTGGACGTTTTTGCGCATCCTTTGGCTCAAGGACGGCCTGACCCAGCGCGAACTCAGCGAGCTGGCCGGGGTGATGGAGCCCACCACCTTTGCCGCCGTCAAGGCCATGGAGGGCATGGGCCTGATCGAGCGGCGCCAGCTGGCCGGCAACCGCAAGAACATGCATGTCTTCCTGACCCGCGCCGGCCGCAGCCTGGAGAAAAAGCTGGTGCCGCTGGCCGAAGAGGTCAACCACATCAGCGTGGCCGGCAGCACCGAGGCGCAGCTTCAGGCCATGCGGCAGTTCCTCTTGCTGATGCTGGAAAACCTCGCCACCGACGCCGCGGCCCAGCCGCCCTCAGAAGCGGACGAAGACTGAGCAGAGACCGGGCGGCCGCTGGACGGTGTTTGTCATTTGTACTAACATTGCGGCATTAATCTCACCCTACAGGTGCTGCCATGACCGCTGTTGCATCGTCTCCTTCCAGCCGATCCGCCCGCCTCGGACTGCGCGCCACACCCGAGCAGGAGGCGGTGCTGCGCCGTGCCGCTGAGGTGAGCCACAAGTCACTGACCGATTTCATCCTCGACAGCGCCTGCCTGGCGGCCGAGCAAACCCTGTTGGACCAGCGCCTGTTCATGGTGTCGGGTCAGCAGTATCAGGCCCTGATGGATCTACTGGATCGCCCCGAGCAAGCCAATGCAGGTTTGGCTGAGCTGTTCAATCGCAAGGCCCCTTGGGATGCCCAGTGAGTTTCTCCCGTCCAGAACCACTGGGCGTTGAGCACCAACTCGAGGGCTTCGACTGCGGCAAGCCCGCGCTAGACGACTGGTTGTTGCGGCATGCCCGGCAAGCCCAAGGCAGTGGGTCGGCCAAGACCTTCGTGGTTGCCGAAGGCGCTCGGGTTGCTGGCTACTTCAGTTTGACTGTCGGCCAGGTCGATACCCTGGATGCACCCGAGCGCATCCGCAAAGGGATGGGGCAATACCCAGTGCCGGTGGTGATCCTCGCCAGACTGGCCGTTTCGCGGCAGGATCAGGGTCGCGGCATGGGCTTCGGACTGCTGCAAGACGCGATCCGACGCACGATGCTCATCGCAGAGCAAGCCGGCATCCGTGCCATGTTGACGCACCCCATTGATGAAGAAGCGGCGAAGTTCTACACCCGCTTTGGCTTCATCGCATCGCCGCTGCGCGAGCAGCAACTGTTGTTGCTCCTCAAGGATGCCCGCCGCTGGGTGCGATAGCCATGAGCGGCGAGTCGCTTGTTTGGATCGATCAATGAGCTCGCTCACCGTCGGGCTCTGAGGCCCTCAGATCGAATAGGTCTCGTAAGTGGCCGGGTGAAAAATCTCCTCGACCGAAAGCCGCCGCGACGACAAGCCCTGAGCATGGTGGTGGCGCAAGAAGGTGTCGATAGTCGCGCGGTTCTTGGCCACGCCGTAGGACCAAAAATCCTCGCCCAGGGTCTCGCGGGCGGCCTTGAGCTGCTCCTCCACGAAGGGCAGGGTCACCTTGGTGGCCGAGGTGTCGGACAGGGCCAGCAGCGCCGCATCCTTGGCCTGGCTGAAGGCCTTGAACACCGCCCCCGGCAGCCAGGGGTGTTGCTCGCACAAGCTCTTGCGCACGCCCACCACATGCATGATCGGAAAGATGCCGGTGCGCTTGTAGTATTCGCGGGCGGTCGCGGTTGGGTCGTCAAACAGCCAGCCGATATTAGGGTTGCGCAAGGCCTGCTCGCTGGGCGGGCGCGGGGCCATGAAGCCATCGATCTCGCCGTTGTCGAGCATCTGCGAGATGGTGCTGCCCTCGGGCGCGCTCTCGAGCTTGACGCCGGGCGGCAATTGCAGCGCGATCTTCTCCGGGCGGCCCGGCGTCTCGATACCGCCACGCACCCAAGTCACGTCTTCTGGCGCAACGCCATAGTCGTCCTGCAATATCGCTCGCGCCCACACATTGGCGCTCAGTTGGTACTCGGGCAGACCGATGCGCTTGCCTTTGAGGTCCTGTGGCGACTTGATGCGGTCCTTGCGCACATAAATCGAGGTATGCCGAAAGGCCCGCGACAAAAACACCGGCACCGCCACATAGGGGCAGTCGCCTTTGGCGGTCTTGACGGTATAGCTGGAAAACGACAGCTCGCAGATATCGAAGTCCTGGCTGCGCATGGCCCGAAAGAACATCTCTTCCGGGTACAGCGTCATATAGACCGGATCGACGCCGTCGATCTGCACCCGCCCGTCAATGAGGGCGCGGGTACGGTCATAGTCGCCCATGGCCACGGAAAGTTGAAGTCGGGTCATGCTGTTTGCCGTTTCTTTAAAAGCTTGTTCAGGCCTTGACCGAGTAAGACGGCTCGAGTTCGGGCCGCTTGTCGTCTTCGCCCCAGATGTAGGAGCATTCGTAATCGCGCCAGTCGGTGGTCTTGGGAATCACCGCCTGGAAAGACACCACCGACTTCGGAATGGCCAAATCGCCCGCGCCTATGGCTGGCCCGCCCTGCTCGAAGCTTCGCACCGCTTCGAGCATCTGCTTGCGAAACTCCACCACCGCCATGTCGCTGGCACCGAGGCGGTCATGCGAGCGGTCGGTGATCGGGCCCATGGTCACCCACATCGCAATGTCCTGGTTCGGGAAACCCGTGATGCCGGTGAAGTTGCCCGCCTTCATGGCCTGCCTGTCCTGCCAGAAGCGGTTGTCGTCGGTGCGCAGCGGCCGGTAATGGGCGTCGAGGTCGACCCCCACCGTTTGCCGCAAAAACTTGCGCCAGGTCTCGGTCTGCGGCGTGGTGGCGGGATGGCCCCAGGCGAGGAAGTAAAACACGGTATTCGTGTCATCCATCGGCACATTCAAATTGGCCACGTTGTACAGGTTGTTGGGCGGCACCAGCACGGTGACCGGCGCCACGAACACCGTTTGCCGCACATATTCGTGCGTGGCCGCGTTTTGTATCGGCCGGCGGATGGCGGCATAGCGAAAGCCGTAGCCGCCGCGCTGCACCTGCATGCGCGGTGCCTTGTCGGTCGAGGGCCGCAGCCAGTTGGTGTCGGTGGCCTGGCCACCGGCCACCCGGGCCGGCACCATGTCGGACGAATGCAGGCTGGAGCTGTGGGCCGAGTCAATCGCGCCTTCCAGAATTTGCGCCCAATTGCAAGGCACGATCACCTTGGCGATCGACACCCGGGCTTGCTCATGCGGCGCCCAGGGCGGCGGCACAAACTCAGGCACCTCATCGACCGGGCCAAACCAGGCCCAGACCATGCCGCCCCACTCCTTGACCGGATAGGCCTTGTGCTGCACCTTGGCAGCCAAGCAACTGGCGGCCGGCTCCGAGACCATCTCGATCACCCGGCCCTTCACATCCATCTTCCAGCCGTGATAGAGGCAGCGCAGGCCGCCGTCTTCATTGCGGCCATAGACCAGCGAGGCACGGCGGTGCGGGCAGGCCTCTTCGAGCACGCCGACCGCGCCCTCGGTATCACGGAACACCACCAGGCTCTCGCCCAGAATGCGCGCCCGCACCGGGTTGCAATCGGGCTCCGGAACCTCTTCAATCAGGCAGACCGGCATCCAATGCTTGCGCATCAACCGCCCCATGGGCGCATCGCCTTCGACCCGGCACAAGAGCTGGTTTTCTTCGGGAGTGATCATGGGGCAAGCTCCGTCGCTAAACGCTGAATTTATTTAGGCGACTAACTATATTGGAAAATTTGTACCTCGGCAAGCCGATGCCAGGCAAAAGCGCGAAGCGTCCATTCTGGACAACGCAAAAAATGATAGATATCATTGATATCTATCGTCATCGGAGACCACCATGGATACTGCCCGCCTTTTCCAATCAGGCCGCAGCCAAGCGGTTCGCCTGCCCAAGGAGTACCGTTTTGCAGGCACAGAGGTTGTCGTCAAGCACTTTGGCAATGGTGTACTTCTGCTGCCCATAGATGATCCCTGGCAGACGCTCGCAGCGGGTTTGGCCGCATTCGAGCCAGGCTTCGAACTGACCCGCGAGCAACCAGAGGATCAGGTTCGCGAAGCGCTGCAGCCATGATCTTGCTCGACACCAACATCTGCATTTACATCATCAACGCCAAGCCACCCAGGGTACTGGAGCGCTTCCGAGAATATCGGCACGGCGATATAGGCCTGTGCAGTGTGGTGGCTGCTGAGTTGGCTTTCGGGGTGGCCAAAAGTCAATCGGTTCGCAACCGCCAAGCGCTGGAGATGTTTCTTGCGCCCCTCACGATACTGCCCTTTGATGAGGCAGCGATTTGGGCTTATGGCGACTTGCGAGCCGACTTGGAGCGACGCGGCACACCGATAGGCTCCCTGGACACCATGATCGCCGCCCACGCCCTGAGTCAGCGGGCGATGCTAATCACCAACAATATCCGCGAATTTTCAAAGGTGCCCGGACTCCAGTTAGATAACTGGGTCGCAGCCACTTCAAGCGCGATCGGCTGAGCCTTCAGCAAGCCTCATTCAGGCGCCCACATGCCACCCCGGCCGGCCCTCCAGCGGGTAGGCGGGGTCGTTGTAGCCAGGGGTGGACGGGTGGCCGGGGACGACCAAGGCGTCAATGAATGCCTCGTCCTCGGCGGTGAGCCGATAGGCGGTGCCGCCAAGATAGTCGTCCCATTGCTCGCGGGTGCGCGGCCCGCCAATCACCGAAGAAATGAATCGGTTGTTGAGCACCCAGGCCAGGGCAAACTGGCCCGCGCTCAAGCCCCGCTGCTCGGCGTATTGCTTGATTTTTTGGGCGATCAGCAGCGACTCAGGCCGCCATTCGGACTGCATCATGCGCACATCCTTGCGGCCGGCTCGTGTACCCTCGGGCGCGCTTTGGCCTGGCGCGTATTTGCCGGTGAGAACACCGCGCGCGATCGGGCTGTAGGGCACCACGCCCAGTCCGTAGAAGCCGCAAGCCGGCAGATGCTCGACCTCGGGCATGCGGTTGAGCGCGTTGTAATACGGCGAGCTGAGCACCGGCCGGGGAATGCCCATGTCGTCGCACAAGCGGCAGATCTCGGCGACCCGCCAGCTGCGATAGTTCGACAACCCGAAATAGCGCACCTGACCGCGCGCCATCAAGTCGCCCATGGCGCGCACCGTCTCGTCCAGCGGCGTCTCCAGGTCTTCCTTGTGCAGGTAGTAGATGTCGATGTAGTCAGTCCCAAGACGGCGCAAGCTGGCCTGCACCGCCTGCATGATCCAGCGGCGCGACAGCCCGCTCTCGTTGATGCCGGCCCGCCCGTTCAGGGGGAAGGCGACCTTGGTGGCCAGGACCCAGCGGTCGCGTTGGGCGCGCACCGCCCGGCCGACGATCTCTTCGGCGCGGCCCTCGTTGTAGGCATCGGCCGTGTCCAGAAAATTCACGCCCTGATCGGCCGCGCTGGCGATGATGTCGGCCGCCTGCGGCTCGTCGGTCTGACCACCAAACATCATGGTGCCCAGGCAAAGCGTGGATACTTTCAGGCCACTGCGGCCCAGCTTGCGGTATTGCATCGTGTGCTCCTGCTGCGCCCGCCACCGACTTGCTGGCGGCGGGACAAGGCCGATTGTGATCGGCCGGGCATGGCGCATTTGCGACAGGGCGTCGCCTATGTATCCGCTAAGTTCCGAGCCACCATGTCTTTCGCCAACACCCCTGCCCCAGCTCCCAACCCAGCACCGGCTGCCTCGCCTCACCTGTCCGTGCGCCCGCAGTGGCTGGCACTGCAGCCCGAGGATGCGCTCGAGCCAGACCTGCCCATCATCGACGCCCACCATCATCTGTGGGACCACGTCGGCAACCGTTACTTTGTGCCCGATATGCTGGAGGACCTGGCCAGCGGGCACAACATCCGCGCCACGGTGGCGGTCGAATGCCACGCCATGTACAAGCGCTCGGCACCGACTCCTCTGCAGCCAGTGGGCGAAGTGGAATTCTTAAATGGTTCGGCGGCCATCACCGCCAGCGGCAACTATGGCGCCTGCCAGATTGCTGCGGGCATCGTCGGCCATGCCGATCTGCTGCTCGGCGCCAAGGTCGAACCGGTCTTGCAGGCGCTGGACCAAGCCGGCGGCGGCCGGCTGCGCGGTCTGCGCTACTCGGCGGTCTGGCACCCAGACCCGGCCGCCCGCGGCTCGCTCGCCAACCCGCCGCCCCAGGTGATGAGCGATGCCCGCTTTCGCGAGGGCTTTGCGCAGCTGGCGCCTCGGGGCCTGAGCTTTGACGCCTGGATTTACCACACCCAAATTGCCGAGTTGATCGACCTGGCGCAGCACTTCCCAGAAACGACCATCGTGCTCGACCATTGCGGCGGAGTCATAGGCATAGGCCCTTACGCCGGTCGGCGCGAAGCGGTGCGCGAAGAATGGGCCGCTGACCTGCGTCAGCTCGCCCGCTGTCCGAACGTCTACCTCAAGCTCGGTGGTCTGGGCATGCGCCTGTATGGCTTTGAACTGGGCAGCCAGCCCCGGCCGCCCTCCTCGCAAGAACTGGCTGCGCTCTGGCAGCCTTATGTGCAGACCTGCATCGAGCTGTTTGGCGCCGATCGCTGCATGTTCGAAAGCAACTTCCCGGTCGACAAGGGCAGTTGCAGCTATGGCGTGCTTTGGAATGCGTACAAGCGCATGAGCAGCGGCGCCAGTGCAGCAGAAAAGCAAGCGCTGTTCAGCGGTACTGCAGCCAGGGTGTATAGGCTGAGTTTGGACTGAGCCCATCACGGGCAAGCTATCAAAGCCCCCATCGCGCCGGGGCGGCGCTCCCACAAAAAAGCAGCGCATCCTCAAAGTGGGTACGAGGGCCTCAAAGTGGGCGTGGGAGCCTCAGAATGGGCGTGGGAGCCTCAGAATAGGTGTGGGAGCCGCGCCCTCGCGGCGATGCAGCGCTTGATCAAGGGCCCCATCGCGCCGAGGCGGCGCTCCCACAAAAAAGCAGCGCATCCTCAAAGTGGGTACGAGGGCCTCAAAGTGGGCG
>JBILDR010000178.1:0-7118 GCA_044352515.1 Polaromonas sp. | reverse complement strand
TAACTTTCGAGCCGGACCGGGAAGCGGAACTCGAGCACTTCGGGGTCGGTCATGCGCGAGTTGGTCATGTGGGTCTGCACCACCGAGGTGCCGTCAAAACCGCCGATCAACTCGCCATGCTCATCAAAGCGCCCGCCAGCAGCGCTACCCCCAGCGATGGTTTCGTAGTACTGGTAACGCTGATTGCCGAAGGTGAAGTTGTTCATGGTCGGCTGGCTGCCAGCCATCACGCCCAGCGCGCCGAACAGGGCGTTGGTGATGCAGCTGGAGGTCTCCACATTACCCGCCACCACCGAAGCGGGTGGCAGCGGGTTGAGCATGGAGCCTTCGGCGACGATGATCTTCAGCGGCTTGAGACAGCCGGCATTGAGCGGAATGTCGTCGTCAACCAGGGTGCGAAACACATAGAGCACCGCCGCCACACAGACCGCTTTCGGCGCATTGAAGTTGTTGCTGAGCTGATCGCTGGTGCCGGTGAAGTCAATCTCGGCGCTGCGCTCGTCCGCACGTACTCGCACCGCGACCTGAATCTGCGCGCCGTTGTCGAGCGGCAGGGTGAATTGCCCGTCCTTGAGGCGGGTGATGACGCGCCGTACCGACTCCTCGGCGTTGTCCTGCACATGCTTCATATAGGCCTGCACCACGTCCAGGCCAAACTGGTCGACCATGCGCCGCAGTTCCTGCACGCCTTTTTCATTGGCGGCGATCTGGGCCTTGAGGTCGGCCATGTTCTGCTGCGGGTTGCGGCTGGGGTAGGTACCGCTTTGCAGCAAAGCCACCATTTCTGCCTCGCGCAACTGACCCGCATGAACCAGCTTGAAATTACGGATCTGCACGCCCTCTTCTTCGATGCGGGTCGAAAACGGCGGCATGGATCCAGGGGTGAGTCCACCCACATCCGCATGGTGGCCACGCGAGCCCACATAGAACACCGGCTGCTCAGAGTCATCCAGAAACACCGGGGTGATCACCGTGACGTCGGGCAAATGGGTGCCGCCGTGGTAGGGATCATTGAGCACGTAGACATCGCCGGGCTGCATGCGGCCGGCGTTTTCAAGAATCACCGTCTGTATGCTCTCGCCCATGGAGCCCAGGTGCACCGGCATGTGGGGTGCATTGGCAATCAGCTGGCCGGTGCTGTCAAACAGCGCGCATGAAAAGTCCAGCCGCTCCTTGATGTTGACCGAATACGCGGTGTTTTGCAGCTGCAAACCCATCTGCTCGGCGATGTTCATGAACAGGTTGTTGAACACCTCAAGCAGCACCGGATCGACGGTGGTACCCAGCGCATAGCGCTGCTCGCGTGGCAGGCGGCGCTCAAGCAACAGGTGGTCGAGCGCGCTCAGGCGTGCCAGCCACTCAGGCTCGATCACGGTGGTGGCGTTTTGCTCGGCGATGATGGCCGGGCCAGTGATGACATCGCCCGGGCGCAGATCTTCACGCACCACCAGCGCCGCCTCATGCCAGCGCCCGCCACTGTACATACGTACCGTGTCGCGGCGCGGCGCTTCGCGCTCGGGGTGCAGGGCATGACGGGCTTCCGCAGGCGCCTCGCCGGCGACCACCGCTTCCACCGACACCGCCTCCACCACCAGGCGCTTGCCCTGCATCAAAAACGCAAAGCGCTGGCGATAGGCCTGCTCGAAGGCGGCCTCAATTGCAAGCGCATCGCCGAAAGGCACCACCAGCGCTGAATCAGTGCCTTCGTAGCGCACATGCACCCGGCGATGCACCACGAGCCCCGCCTGGCTGGCCTGCTGGCTGCGCAGGTCGGCCTCGGCCTGCTGCGCCAGCGCCTGCAGCTGTGCGGCCAGCTGCGGCAAGGCCTGCTCACTAAGTGGCAGCTCCACCGCCTGCTCGCGGATCAGGTTCTGATCGGCCAGACCCATACCATAGGCCGAGAGCACGCCAGCCAGCGGATGCACCAGCACCCGGCTCATGCCCAGGGCGTCGGCCACCAGGCAAGCATGCTGGCCGCCCGCACCGCCAAAGCATTGCAGGGTGTAGCCGGTGACGTCATAGCCGCGGGCCACCGAGATTTTCTTGATCGCGTTGGCCATCTGCTGAACCGCGATGCGGACAAAGCCTTCGGCCACCTCCTCGGCGCTGCGCCCAGTCTGTGCGGCCAGCGTCTCGAACTGCGCACGCACAGGCTCGGCGCTCAGGGCCTCCTTGGCCTGCGGTCCAAACACCTTTGGGAAATAGGCCGGCTGAATTTTGCCCAGCATCACATTCGCATCGGTCACAGCCAGCGGACCGCCGCGCCGATAGCAGGCCGGCCCCGGGTTGGCGCCGGCGCTTTGCGGCCCCACCCGAAAGCGGGCACCGTCAAAAGCCAGGATGGAGCCGCCGCCCGCAGCCACGGTGTGGATGCTCATCATCGGCGCACGCATGCGCACACCTGCGACCTGGGTTTCAAACTCGCGCTCGAATTGACCGGCAAAGTGCGACACGTCGGTCGAGGTGCCGCCCATGTCAAAGCCGATCACCTTGTCGCAACCGGCGAGCTCGGCGGTGCGGGCCATGCCCACGATGCCGCCGGCCGGACCGGACAAGATGGCGTCCTTGCCGGCAAAGGCCTGCGCATCGGTCAGGCCGCCCGAGGACTGCATGAAAAACAGCTTGACGCCAGGCATCTCGGCAGCGACCTGGTCCACATAGCGCCGCAAAATCGGTGAGAGGTAGGCGTCGACCACGGTGGTGTCGCCGCGGCTGACCAGCTTCATCATCGGGCTGGTCTGGTGGCTGGCGCTGACCTGGGTAAAACCCAGCTCGCGCGCCAGCCTAGCCGCCGCCTGCTCGTGCGCGGTATAGCGGTAACCGTGCATGAAGACAATAGCCACGCTGCGCAGACCGGCGTCATAAGCGGCCCACAGGCGCTCGCGCAGATGGGCCTCATCAAGCGGGGCAATCACATCGCCGTGGGCGCCGACCCGCTCCTGCGCCTCGATCACCCGGGTGTAGAGCAGTTCGGGCAGCACGATCTGCCGGTCAAACAAGCGGGGGCGGTTCTGGTAGGCGATGCGAAGCGCGTCGCGAAAGCCGCGGGTCGTCACCAGCAGTGTGGGCTCGCCCTTGCGCTCGAGCAAGGCGTTGGTGGCAACGGTGGTACCCATCTTGACGCATTCGACCTGCGTCGGCGTCACCGGCTCGCCCGCCTTCAGACCCAGCAAGTGGCGAATGCCAGCCACCGCCGCGTCGCGGTACTGCTCGGGGTTTTCGGACAGCAGCTTGTGGGTGATCAAGCTGCCATCGGGGCGCTTGCCCACGATGTCGGTGAAGGTGCCGCCGCGGTCTATCCAGAACTGCCAGCGAGAAAGGGCCAGGGAAGCGCTCATAGTCAGACTCACAGGGATGCGGCCGCACGCGCGGCCTGGTCGTACATGCCCGAAAGCACCCGCAGCAGACGGGCCAGTTCGCCGATGTCGCGGTTCAGGCTGTCATCGGCCTTGAGCGCGCCGATCAGGCAAGACTCACGAATTTCGCGATAGCGCTCGACGTACTGGCGGCCGTCCTCGGTGGCGGCATAGGTGACCTCCTTGCCGTGCTTGTGGGAGGCGACCACGCCCAGGCCCTGTAACTTCTTGAGGGCGTAATTGACCAGATGGGTGTCTTCAATATTCATGATGAAGCAGATGTCAGCCAAACGCTTGTCGCGCGCGCGGTGGGTCACATGGTGGAGCACCAGCACGTCCAGCGGGGTGAGGTCCTTCAGGCCAGCCGCCGACATGCAGTGGGTGACCCAGCGGTGAAAGGCATTGCCCGCAACGATGAGGCCAAATTCAAATTCGCTCATCTGGGCGCTGTCGGGCGAGACCAGATGCGCCGAAGACACGATGGGCTTGGAGGTGGGCCGGTCGGCCGAAGTCTTGCGGGGCATGGCATCAAGTTCCTGAAGACGGCTCAGTCTACCTATAACACCAACAAATTACCAACAAAATGTCGGTAATTAGGGAAATTACCGATCCATCTTCTGATTCCCCAGCCCTACAGTGAGACCATCGCCCGAGTGCCCTGCCCTTGCAGTCGCCAGGGCGCATACGCCGCGTTCGCCTACCCCACCCCATCTAGGAGCAGTTGCCATGAAACGTCGTTCTTTCCACCTCACCCTGGCCACCAGCGTCCTGGCACTGAGCAGTGCCGCGCTGGCCCAAACCAAATGGGACCTGCCAGCCGCTTACCCGGCCACCAACTTCCACACCGTCAATATCAGCCAGTTCGCGGCCGATGTCGACAAGGCCAGCGGCGGCAAGCTCAAGATCACGGTGCATGCCAACGCCTCGCTGTTCAAGGCACCAGAAATCAAACGCGCCGTGCAAGGCGGCCAGGCCCAGGCCGGCGAGATTCTGCTGGCCAACTTCAGCAATGAATGGCCCATCTACGCTGCCGACGGCCTGCCTTTCCTGGCCGACAGCTATGACGAGTCCATGAAGCTCTACCGCGCCCAGCGGCCGCTGCTGGAGAAAAAGCTCGCCGAGCAAGGCATGGTGCTGCTGTACTCAGTGGCCTGGCCACCGCAGGGCATCTACAGCAAGCGCCCCCTCAACAGCGCGGCCGACCTCAAAGGCATCAAATGGCGCGCCTACAGCCCCTCCACCGCACGCATCGCCGAGCTGGTGGGCGCGCAACCGGTGACCGTGCAGGCCGCCGAGTTCTCACAGGCCCTGGCCACCGGCGTGGTCGAGTCGACCATGACCTCGGGCGCCACCGGTGTGGACAGCAAGCTCTTTGAGCACCTGAAGTTCTACTACGACGTGCAGGCCTGGCTGCCCAAGAACGCGGTGATCGCCAACAAGCGGGCTTTTGACGCGCTGGACAAACCCACGCAGGACGCGGTGCTCAAAGCCGCCGCCGATGCCGAGGCCCGCGGCTGGGCCGAATCCCGCAAGGTCAACACCAGCACCCTGGAAATCCTCAAGGCCAACGGCATGACCGTCACCCCACCTTCGGCCCAGCTCAAGGCCGACATGCAAAAGGTAGGACAGACCATGCTCAAGGAGTGGCTGGACAAAGCCGGCGCTGAAGGCAAGGCCCTGGCCGACGCCTACAACCGGCCCTGAGTCTCCATGCGCCGCCTGCTCGATGCAATCTATGACGGGGCCGGCGCGTTGGCAGCCGCATGCATGGTGGGCTTGCTCGCCATGGTGCTGCTGTCCATCGTGGGGCGAGAGCTCAATTTCCATGTCCGTGGCACGGACGCCTACGCCGGCTACCTCATGGCCGGCGCGGGTTTTCTGGCACTGGCGCACACGCTCAAGCGCGGCGAACACATCCGTGTGACGCTGCTGCTGCAGTCCGTGGGCCCGGGCGCACGGCGCGCGCTGGAGCTCTGGAGCCTGCTGGCGGCCAGCTTGCTGGCCCTGGTGTTTGCGTTCTATAGCTGCCGGCTGGCCTGGCAGTCGCTGGCTTTCAATGACATCTCCACCTCCAATGACGCCACGCCGCTGTGGATACCGCAGCTGTCCATGGCCCTGGGCACGGTGATTTTTGCCATCGCCTTCATCGACGAGCTGGTACTCGAGTGGCGGGGCCGGGTCAAGGCCGAACACGAGGAGCCGCTGCGCCATGAATGACATCGTCATCACCGTGCTGCTGGTCGGCACCTTGCTGTTGATCCTGGGCAGCGGGGTCTGGATCGGCCTCACGCTCTCGGGCGTGGCCTGGATCGGCATGCAGCTGTTTGCCAGCCGTCCTGCCGGCGACGCCATGGCTGTGACCATCTGGGGCTCATCGTCGAGTTGGACGCTGACCGCCTTGCCCCTCTTTGTCTGGATGGGTGAAATCCTCTACCGCACGCGGCTGAGTCAGGACATGTTCAAAGGCCTGGCGCCCTGGCTGCAGGCCTTGCCGGGCCGGCTTTTACACACCAACGTGGCTGGCTGCGCCATCTTTGCGGCCGTCTCGGGCTCCAGCGCCGCCACCTGCGCGACCATCGGAAAAATGACCCTGCCCGAGCTCAAAAAACGCGGCTATCCGGACGACATGGTCATCGGCACGCTGGCCGGCGCGGGCACGCTGGGCCTGTTAATCCCGCCATCCATCATCATGATCGTCTACGGCGTGGCCGCCGACGTGTCGATCGCCAAGCTGTTCATAGCAGGCGTACTGCCCGGGCTGCTGTTGGCCGCCCTCTTCTCCGGCTACATCGTCTGGTGGGCGCTGCGCCACCCCGAGCAGGTGCCCCCGCGCGACGCGCCCATGCGCTTCATGGAGAAAATCCGCGCCTCGGGCAGCCTGATCCCGGTGGTGCTGCTGATTGCCGCAGTGCTGGGTTCCATTTACGCCGGTATTGCGACCGCCACCGAGGCCGCGGGCGTGGGCGTGGTGGGTGCTTTGGTGCTGTCGGCTGCGCAGGGCTCGATGAACTGGCAGACCTTCAAGGAATCACTGATGGGCGCCACGCGCCTGTATTGCATGATCGCGCTCATTCTGGCGGGCGCGGCCTTTCTCACCCTGGCCATGGGCTATATCGGTCTGCCACGCCACCTGGCCGAATGGATAGGCTCCCTGGGCCTGAGCCCCTTTGTGTTGATCCTGGCGCTGATGGCCTTCTTCATCCTGCTGGGCTGCTTCCTGGACGGCATCTCCATGGTGGTGCTGACCATGGGCGTGCTCATGCCCACGGTACAAAAGGCCGGCATCGACCCCATCTGGTTTGGCATCTTCGTGGTCTTTGTGGTGGAGATGGCGCAGATCACCCCGCCCGTGGGTTTCAACCTCTTCGTGCTGCAAGGCATGACCGGGCGGCAGCTGCCCTACATTGCCCGGGTGACGCTGCCCATGTTCTTTTTGATGATCGTCGCCGTGCTGCTGATCTGGTTTTTCCCAGGCATCGTCACCTGGCTGCCCGGACAAATGAAGCTGTGACCCTCCCCTTGGCCAGCATTGCCGCTGTGGGCATGGGCGCTGCCGTGGGCGCGCTGGCCCGCTGGCAACTCGGGCTGTGGCTCTCGGCCGGCGGGCTGATCCCCTGGGGCACGCTGGCCGCCAACCTGATCGGCGGCTATCTGGTCGGGGTGGCTGTTGGCGTCTTTAACGCCCTGCCCCAACTCGATCCAGCATGGCGCCTGCTCTTGATCACCGGGTTTCTCGGCGGCCTGACCACCTTCTCCAGCTTT
>JBILDR010000177.1:0-7121 GCA_044352515.1 Polaromonas sp. | reverse complement strand
CTTGCCATCTTTGAATTCACCGACGTACCTGCTGCCACTGGAGAAGGTGAGCGCCCCAAAGCAGTTATGTCGATAAGCTCCGGTGTTACTTGGGCAAGGCGGTAATTGTGACTGACCGGTAGCAGTCACCGGAAAAACAAGCAGCAGAAGGCAAGCCAGCCTGAAGATTGAAGCCACTTGACGTCTACCTTTCATCGCGTCTGCCTGAACGTGAAGAAACCGGTCAAGCTCGTGCTCTCCCATGGCACTTGAGCCCCACTTGTTTCGCGACTGACGTTTCTGCGTACCTCTTTAAATGCCTCTTCAATCGGCATCCCAGGCTGCTGCATAACGGTCAACAGATGCCGGGTAAAGGGGCTGTTTCGCTGGCCTCTCGCACCGTCAGCGGCCACCTTGCCCGGGGCAGTCGAGTATGCCAAGAAAGTGCCAGTGGGCGCATCCATTCGTCCCAGTCCTCTGCCAAGGTTTCTGGATCCGACCAAGGAGTTGTTTCGACACGCGTCAAGGATGACGATGTTTACCCGGTCGGAATTACTGGACTTCAAGCTCTCAAGCATCTCGAGCCAATTGCTCGCGTCGTAGGCTTGATCGGCAAGTTCATACTCAAATTTCAAGTCCGCATTCACCGGAATCATGTAGTTCCTGCGGTTGGACTCAATGCCATGCCCGGCAAAGTAGATCAGTGCTACGTCAGCCGACTGAATTTGATCGGCAAACCTGCGAGTGGCCTCACGCATTTGCCCAAGGGTTGCATTACGAATGAGAGTGGTCTGAAAGCCAAGGCGCTTTAGAGTCTGATCAATGTCCGTAGCGTCGTTGACGGAATTCTCGAGCGGGCTGATTTTGTATGCAGCATTACCAATGACGAGAGCCACTCGGCGCTCGGGACGAGCAAGTGCCGCGTGCCTGGACGGTCGAGGAGCCCCTTGCGATTGCAGTGCTGCAAGTTGTACCTCTAGCTCTTGTTGTCGCCGCCGGGCAGATTCGGCTTCCGCAGCTTGACGTTCACGTTCACGAAATTCTGCACTTAGCCGCTCCTCAAGCTCCCGCTGGCGTCTCTGAGCAGTTTCAGATTCCAATGCCAGTTGTTGCTCGAGTTCTTGTTGCCTACGGCGGGCTGCTTCAGCTTCTGAAGCTAGGCGGTCGCGTTCGCCTCTTCCGGGGTCGGCGGTCGCGGTAGCTTGTGTTTGACCGTTGAAAGGGAACCGACCGGGGTCGAGCGCAAAAGCGTGGGCGAGGCTTCCACTTGCCCACTGCCCGGAGCGGCTTAAAGTCCCATTTGCCCTGTACTCAATTCCTTGCCCATTGGCTGTGTTGTTCGCAAACTCCCCAACGTACTTATTGCCGTTTGGCCAAGTCCAGACTCCCTTTCCAGAGTACTTGTTATCCTTAAACTCACCAACGTACTGATCTCCATTCGCCATGGTGTCTATTCCAAAGCAATTATGCTTATATCCACTTGCCGGACACGACGCTAGGCGGTCGCGTTCGCCTCTTCCGGGGTCGGCAGTCGCCGTTGCTTGTGTCTGCCCGCCAAATGAAAAGCGCCCAGCATTTACCGCATATGAGCTTGCAAGGGTGTTGAAATCCCAGCGTCCACTCCGATTGATGGTGCCGTTCTGCCGATATTCGATGCCTTCACCGTTGCGTGCCCCGTCCCTGTACTCACCCACATACACATCTCCCCACGGAAGGATATGGGTTCCAACGCAGTTGGTCCAGTCAGTGGTTGGCCTTGTGCCTTGGCACTTTCGAGGCGGTGACTGCGCAACACGCACTGGCTCGGTTGCCGGGGACACGGGCGATGACACTCGCCTGATTAAAGGAAAGCGTCCAGTATTAATTGCATATGGGGTTCCAAGGGTGTCGTTATGCCAGTAGCCACTCCGATTGATGGTGCCGTTCTGCCGATATTCGATGCCTTCACCGTTGCGTGCCCCGTCCCTGTACTCACCCACATACACATCTCCCCACGGAAGGATATGGATTCCAACGCAATTGGCCCAGTCAGTGGTTGGCCTTGTGCCTTGGCATAAAGGTAGTGATGCCTGTGCTGCGGCAGCCATCGGCAGCAGGAGTACGAGTAGTCGGAGGTAGGCCTTCATGGATCAAAGTCTACCGTTAGGGCGGGAAAATCGCCAGAAGTACAACTTCCTCGAATCAGAGTGTCGCCTCAGTATTGCGCCCGCCGCCCCTTCGTGGATGGACGAGACAGCAGCAGACCTTCGGTCGGCAGTGGTGACCCGCCACGCGGTTGACACCATACAGGCAAGTGGGTCGCGGGTGCGGCCAGAAGATTTTCCGCTGGACATCATCCAGACGGTCCGTCTGACTGTGTAATTGGCCGCGCGGCGGGACTACTGGGGGCTCCTGAACCACGTCTGCCTCGAGCCTTGCCAGCCCACCGCGAGGCTGAAGGTGCTGCCACACAGCCAGCCTGTGAGGTACCTCGCTCGGACCAGTGCAAAGCCTGGGAGAAAGTGCGCGTGTTGGAACGCTGGGCGAAATATCAGCTTCCCCCGACCGGCCGATTACTTTCTCGGTGCTCGAGGCCTTGCCTTAGCAGCGTGAGAACATGCTGGCGCTGCTGCAATTAATGCAGGTGATAGCCGATGAGCCGGGCTTTAAGCGGGTCAAAACTGCAACTATCGCTCGGGCTGCTTTAGGAGGCCGGGCTGGCGCTGAAAGCGTCCCAAGAGCGATAGAGTCCCAGTCTGTACAAAATCAGCGCTCCGCTGATCAAGGGGCGCTTGTGCGCTACAGGCCTTGAGGGGGCTTCAGACGGGGTTGAGCTATCCGGCTCCCTGCACTTGCAGCTTTCGCGCTGATCGTCTTCACGACGCCAGCTTTGTCAGGCGGACTGTTGATGGCTTGGCCGGATGGATACGGTCAACGGATTGCCAGTTGGGGCGAATGCGATTTACAGAAGCCTTTGCTATCTGTAAACTGCGGCTTTCCTGTTTCGTTGCGAGTTCTTGTCGCTCGTGAAACAACCTTGACATGGTGGGGGTCGTTGGTTCGAGTCCAATCGCGCCTACCAAATAAGCCCTTGCAAGTCTTTGATTTGCAGGGGTTTTTTGTTTATTCGGGCGTGCGGTCCTTCAGCGCGCATGAAGCAGCCATGCCCTAGCGACCCTTGACTCGCATATCGTTCCTCACGCTCTTGACGCCTTTTGTCGCCCGGGCCAGTTCGAGAGCCTTGTTGATGTCTTCAGCAGAAGACACAAATCCACTCAATTGAACCTCGCCTTTGAATGTTTCGACGTTGATCTCGGCAGATTTCAGCGTGGACTCATTGAACATGGCCGCTTTTATTTTCGTTGTGATCCAGCTGTCATCGAAGTACTCGCCGGTGCCTTCTTGCGAGGGGGTTGAGGCGCAGCCCACCAAAACAGCAAGCACGGCGGCGAGCACGGTGGTTTTGAGTAAGTTGAAGTATTTCATGAGTCTTCTCTGGTGATGACGATGTTGAAATTTCAAGTGTTGATCTGGAAATTCCTGCCGCTCTTTGGGTATTCGTCCTGAGTTGCTTCTCAGCCAGCTCTCGCAGGGCGCGCAAAGCCCTCAATCGCCCCCCAAATTTGAGGGTGGCGATTGAGGGGCGTTAAATTACTTGCTCACGCTCGGCTTGGGAGCTTGCGGGCTTTGGGCTTTGTCTTCGAAAGCCTTGATTTGCTTTTCAGCCTCGTCTTTGCTCACGGCATAGACCTCTTGGATTTTTGCCGCCAGTTTTTCCCGTTTCCCGCCAGTGGCGCTCAACTGTTCGTTGTTGATCTTGTTCCATTGGCTGCCGGCTTGCTTCTGATAGCTTTTCCAATCAGTTTCGATTTGGTCCCATCTCATTTGAATTCCTCCTGTGGATCGATAGAAAATAGTCGCCTGAGCGACCGCCATTTGCCTCGTGCGTAAAAATCAATACGACAAGGTAAATCTGAGATCCAGCCCAGCAGGGTTTTCAGCGCTTGGCGCGACGTGATTGACGTGACTGAGCCGCTGTGGGCGATCGGTGGTGTTTTGTGGATGATGAATGCTAGTCAATGCGCTGGGTCCGTTTGCGCACCAAGCACGCATGCAGGCGTCATCCTTCGTCGCTTGCGCCGTGTAGGCCTCGGGCCATTCGGCCTGATGATTCAAAAGGAAATCGGCCGCTGGCGGCCGGTGGTGCTCAAGGCGGGGATACGGGCTGACTGAATCCGTGTGGGTTTTTTCGGGCGCGGTGCGCCATAGCCCGCAGCCATCGCTTGAACGCCCCCAGGGCAGGGCTCTTCACAGAGGGTAAACACTGATAACTTTGAATAGCGCTCGGTCTAAAATGAAAGCGCTTTCATAGAACTGTCATCATGGTGTTTTCCATTCGTTTCCTGGCGCTGCCTTTTCTGCTTTGCTCCTCGGTCTGGGCGCAGACCGTGATTACCGTGGCGGCCTTTCCCTCGGTCGACGAGGTGGTGCGCGCGGCGCTGCCGGCCTGGCAGAAAAAGCACCCGAATGTGCAGGTCAAGGTGGTGTCGCGCGAGTTTGCCGACCATCACACCGCCATGACCACCGCATTGTCGGCCTCCTCGGGCCTGCCCGATGTGATGACCATTGAATACGGCTATCTGGGTCGCTTTGCGCAAAGCGGTGGCCTGGAAGATCTGGCCCAGCCGCCCTATGCGGTGCGCCAGCATCAGGCGCGCCTCGTGGCCTATGCCTGGGCACAGGCGCAGCACGATAGCTTCGGCCAGATCGCTCTGCCCACCGATATTGGCCCCGGCGCCATGTTCTACCGGGTCGATACCTTGCAAAAAGCCGGCGTCAAGCCCGAGCAACTGTCCGCTGACTGGGAGAGTTTTTTGGGGGCCGGCAAGCAGATCAAGGACAAGGCCGGCGTGTTCCTGGTGGCGCACGCCCGTGACGTCAAAGACCTGGTGATTCGCGCCGGCGTGCAGGCCGGGGAGGGCATTTATTACGACGCGCAGGGTCAGTCTCTGGTGGGCAGCGCGGCGCGGTTCAAGCGCGGCTTTGAGCTTGCCAAGCGGGTGCGCGATGCCGGGCTCGACGCCAAGGTCAACGCCTGGTCCAACGAGTGGGGCGAGTCGCTCAAGCGCGGCAATGTCACGGTGCAGATGATGGGCGCCTGGCTGGGCGGGCACTTGCAGAACTGGCTGGCGCCCCAGTCGGCCGGCCAGTGGCGCAGCGGCCCTCTGCCCGAGGGCGTGGCCACCTCCTGGGGCGGTACTTTTTATGCCATTCCTAAAAAGTCGGCACAAAAAGCCCTGGCCTGGGACCTCATTGAGCACCTGACCCTGAACAAGGCACAGCAGCAGCTGGCGTTTGAGCGCTTCAATGCCTTTCCCGCCTTGCTCGAAGGCCAGGCCGGTGCCTATTTTGAGCAGCCGGTGGCCTATCTGGGTGGGCAGAAGGCGCGCGTGCTGTGGCGCGACACCGCGCAGAAGATCAAGCCCAGCCGGGTGTTTCGCAACGACCCAATCGCTGAAGAGATCGTCAACGCCGAATTGGACCTGGTGCTGACCAAGGGCAAGTCCATCGACGCCGCATTGGCTGACGCGCACCGGCTGGTGCAAAGGCGAGCGCAGCGATGAGCCAGCGGCTCACCGCACAGGCCTGGGCGCCCTATGTGCTGGTGGCGCCTTTTGTGATTTTGTTTTTGGTCTTCGGCCTGTTCCCGATTGGCTTTTCTTTCGTCCTGATGTTTCAGTCCTGGGATCCGGTGCAGGGCGTCTCGTCGATGAAGTATGTGGGGCTGGAGAATCTGAGCTTCGCGCTGGAAGACCCGCTGGTGTGGGTGTCGCTGCAAAACACCCTGTGGCTGGCGGTGGCCTCGGGCCTGCCTCAGCATCTGGTGGCCATACCGCTGGCCTATCTGATCAACGAGCGCTTGGGCCCCTGGCGCAATGCGGCGATGGGGGTTTACTTTTTGCCCTACATCACCTCGACGGTGGCCATTGCCATCATGTTCGGCAGCCTGTTTTCCACCGACTATGGCGCGGTCAACGCCATGCTGCAAAGCATGGCCCAGTGGCCGGTGCTCAGTACCTTGCTGCCGGCAGGCAATGTGGACTGGATGGGTCAGCCCGGCACCATCAAGCCGGTGGTGGCCTTGGTGGTGTTTTGGCGTTATGTGGGATTCAACACCATCTTGTATGTGGCGGCGATGCAGAGCATTCCGCGTGACTTGTACGAGGCGGCGCGGCTCGATGGCGCCAGCGGCTGGCGGGTGTTCTGGCACATCACCTTGCCGCAGCTCAAGCCCATGATGTACTTCGGCGTCACCCTGTCGGTCATCGGCGGGCTGCAGTTGTTTGAAGAGCCTTTCATCCTGACGGGCGGCAAGGGCGGCATTGAATATGCCGGCATGACGACGGCCATGTACATGTACCGCACCGCCTTCGAGTTTGGCGACTTCGGGCTGGCCAGCGCGATCTCCTGGCTGCTGTTTGCGGTCATCCTGGTGCTGACCCTGGTCACCAACCGCGCGTTTCGGGTCAAGGGAGGCTGAGCGATGACGCAGCAAGCCTCTGAAAACAAAGCCACCCTGGGCCCGGTGGGCTGGCTCTTCCTGGTGCTGGGCGGCCTGGCGATGCTGGCGCCGTTTTATGCCATGTTTGTGTTTTCTACCCACGAACGCAGCGACATCTTTCGCGTGCCGCCGCCGCTGTGGTTTGGCGAGCATTTCCTGGACAACATCGCGATCCTGATGGATCGGATTCCCTTCTGGATCAATCTGGGTTGGTCCTTGTACGTGGGCGTCATCAGCACCGCCTTGACCTTGCTGTTTTGCTCCATGGCCGGCTTTGCCTTTGCGGCGTATGAGTTTCGGCTCAAGAAGCCGCTGTTCGGTCTGGTCATGGCCACCATGCTGATTCCGTCCTTCCTGGGCATGATCCCTTCGTTCATGATCATGGATTTGCTGGCCTGGATCGATCAGCCGCGGGCTTTGTACTTGCCGGCTGCAGCGCCGGCCATGGGCATCTTTTTGATGCGCCAGTACATCGAGTCGGCCATACCGCGCGAGTTGCTGGAGGCCGCGCGCATGGACGGCTGCAGCGAGCTGGGCATTTACGGGCGCATCGTCGTGCCGCTGCTGGGGCCGGCCTTCGGCACGCTCGGGCTGATCACCT
>JBILDR010000176.1:0-7141 GCA_044352515.1 Polaromonas sp. | reverse complement strand
ATACCACTGCAAAAAGCTTTGCCTAGCCGCTACAAAGGCGCCGAAGCCTGCGATCAACACACCCAGCCCCGCGGCCAGCTTTTGGGCCCACAGCGGCCGGCTCGCGGCTCCCACAGCCGCAAGCACCGCCAGCAGCATGAGTGCGTAGCGCTGAACAATGCACATCGGACAAGGCTCCAGCCCCACCCCATGTTGGAGATAAAGCCCAAAAAGGAGCAAAGCGATGCAGGCCAGGCAGATGGCGCCCAGCAATGACCGCGGCCGGTCCAGCAGCACGAGAGGGTTCATCGAGCAGCGCCCAAGAAGCTCGCCAGCGGCCAAATGGCCGCAAGAGGCCGCTTACTTTTTGCTGAGCTGGGCGTCCAGTTCCTTGCACGAGGGGGCGCAAACGGCCTGGGCCTTGCCCAGCACCTTTTTGGTGCCCATCATGGAACGGGGCCTGTGCTTGCCACACAAGAAACAGGACATGGTGGCACTGCCAAAGGAGGTGGTGGCCACGAAGGGCGAACCGGAGACTTTGGACTTGTAGCGCAAACCGTCCGGCAGGACGGCGGTCTTGGTTTCAGTTCTTGCCACGGGCTTTGCCTTATCACGATGCGCGCTAAGCGCGTTCAATCAGCTCATCAGGCCACCGCTGTACAGACCCGCCTGCTCTTGGGAAAGAGGCAAGCGACTTGGCACTTTTGGCAGCCTTTTGGTGTCAGATTTTGGTCTCAGAATTCGACCCCGCCCGCGAAGGCGAAGTGCAATTCCTCGAAAACCAGCTATTTTACGCTGATCGTCAAAGCCTCTGAGACATTCCCCCGCAAAGCCTTCAAGAGAACGCGCGCTGGCTGGATCAGCGCCTATTTCATCGCCTCTGCAGGCCGGCGGGCTTTGACGTAGGCATCGCTGGGCAGGTAGCGCTTGCCGTCGGCATAGCGCCAGTCCACCATGGTGCCGCGGTTGCCGCGCAGATCGAGCTTGCCCACAAAAGCGCCCATGGTCGATTGCTGGTCAATGGCCCGGAACTCCGCCGGCCCGAAAGGGGTGTTGAAAGGCAAGCCCCGCATGGCCAGCACCAGCTTTTCGTTGTCGACCGATTTGGCCTTGTTGATGGCCGCAAAAATCGCCTGCATGGTGGCATAGCCCACCACCGAGCCCAGCTTGGGGCTCTCGCCAAATCGGCGCATGTAATTGGCCGCGAAACTGGCATGCTCGCGCGCATCGATCTGGTCCCAGGGGTAGCCGGTGACGATCCAGCCTCGCGGCGTCTCGTCCTTGAGCACGTCCAAATACTCCGGCTCGCCCGAGAGCAGCGAGACCACCGGCGTCTTGGGGAAGATGCCGCGCTGATTGCCCTCGCGCACCAGGCGAGCCAGGTCAGGACCGAAGGTCACATTGAAGATGGCTTCGGGCCGCGCCGCCATGGTGGCTTGCAAAGTGGTGCCGGCCTCCAGCTTGCCCTGCGCAGGCCACTGCTCACTGACAAATTCAACATCTGGCCGTTTGGCCTTGAGCAGCTCCTTGAAGCTGGCCACCGCGCTCTGGCCATACTCGTAGTTGGGTGCAATGGTCGCCCAGCGCTTGGCTGGCAACTTGACCGCCTCCTCCACCAGCATGGCCGCCTGCATATAGGTGCTGGCGCGCAGGCGGAAGGTATAGCGATTGCCCTTGTCCCAGACGATGGCATCGGTCAGGGGCTCGCTGGCCACAAACAGACGCTTGTTCTTGAGCGCATGGTCAGCCAGCGCCAGGCCCACGTTCGAGAGAAAACCGCCGGCCAGCACATCGACCTTCTCCTTGGCCGTCAGTTCAACCGCATGGCGCAAGGCCTCCTCGGGCCGACCGCCGTCGTCGCGGGCAATGACCTCCACAGGGCGACCGAGCAGGCCGCCGGTCTGATTGATTTCTTCAACCGCCAACTGCCAGCCCTGGCGATAGGGCTGGGTAAATTGCGGGATGGCCGAATAGCTGTTGATCTCGCCGATGCGTATCGGTGGCTTGCCAGGCTGCGCACTGGCAACGCAGCCGGCCCAAGCGAGCACGAGGACAGCCACCCAGTTGCGTTTGCTAAGGATCACAAGTAACTCCTGCGTGAGGTGTGATGGGGAAACAGCCAACTTTAACAGCCACCCAAGGCTCTGCGGGAGCCTATGCCCTATAGCCATGAAGCCATAAGCTTATGCGCATAAGCCAAGAACAAATCAATCGTTGGAGTCAGCGCAGGCAAACTTTACAGTCACGCCCTTATGCATGACTTGGCGTACGTTTTTGCCGGCTTTGCCGTAGGGCTGGTGGTGGGGCTGACTGGCGTCGGCGGCGGATCCTTGATGACGCCGCTGCTGATCTTTGGCTTTGGTATCAAGCCTTACTTGGCTGTGGGCACCGACCTGCTGTTCGCCGCTTTCACCAAGATGGGCGGCACGGTAAATATGGCCCGCCGTGGCATGGTGCCCTGGTCGGTGGTGGCTTCGCTGAGCGCCGGCAGCATCCCGGCGGCCCTGGCCACGCTCTACGTGCTGCACCGCATCGGCCCCGCCGACGCGGCCGTACAAAAAACCATGACGCTGACTCTAGGCGTGGCCCTGCTGTTAACTGCGCTGGCCACGCTCTACAAGGCGCTGCGCGGCAAGCAAACGCCGCGCGATCTGTCAAAGCAGGACTTCGAGCGCGCGCTGCGCCCCCGCCACTGGGCCCTGCCCCTGCTGCTCGGTGCGCTCATCGGCGTGATGGTCACGCTCACCTCCGTGGGAGCCGGTGCCATCGGGGTGACGGCGCTGATGCTGCTCTACCCCCTGCTGCCTCTGCCGCGCATCGTGGCCGCCGACATTGCCTATGCGGTACCGCTGACCCTGGTGGCCGGCCTGGGCCATGCTTCGCTGGGCTCGGTAGACTGGCCGCTTTTGGCCAAGCTGCTGGCCGGCTCGCTGCCGGGCATCTGGCTGGGCTCGCAGCTGGTGCACAAGACACCCGAGCGCGCGATACGCTCGCTTCTTTCTCTGCTGTTGGCCTACGCTGGCGCCAAGCTGATTTTGATTTAAGCCTTTTATGTACCAGTACACCGACTTCGATCGCGCCTTCATTCGGTCCAGGGCCGACCAGTACCGTGACCAGCTCAAGCGCTGGCAGGCCGGCGAACTCAAAGAAGACGAATTCCGCCCTTTGCGCCTGCAAAACGGCTGGTATGTGCAGCGCCATGCGCCCATGCTGCGGGTGGCCGTGCCTTATGGTGAGCTGTCCAGCGCGCAGGTGCGGGCCCTGTCCAAAATTGCCCAGGACTATGACCAGCCCACGCCCGAGCTGCTGCAGCAGGCCCAGGCCCAACAAGACCTGCTGGGCGCGGCCCCCTCCCGCTTGACGGCCGGTTACGCGCACTTCACCACCCGCCAGAACGTCCAATTCAACTGGATACCGCTGGACAAGTCGGCCGATGTCATGGACCTATTGGCCAGCGTGAACCTGCACGGCATACAGACCAGCGGCAATTGCATCCGCAACATCACCAGCGACGAGCTGGCTGGAATTGCGGTCGACGAGATCGCCGACCCCCGCCCCTTTGGCGAAATACTGCGCCAGTGGAGCACGCTGCACCCCGAGTTCGCCTTCCTGCCGCGCAAATTCAAGATCGCTATTTCGGGCGCCCGGGAAGATCGCGCCGCCACCGCCTGGCACGACGTCGGCCTGTACCTGCTGCGCAATGAAGCTGGCGAACTCGGCTTCAAGGTGCTGGTGGGCGGCGGCATGGGTCGCACGCCAGTGATAGGCACCGTGATCCGCGAATTCCTGCCCTGGCACCAGATCCTCAACTTTCTGGAGGCCGTGGTGCGTGTCTACAACCGCTGGGGCCGCCGGGACAACATCTACAAGGCCCGCATCAAGATTCTGGTCAAGGCCGAAGGCCAGCGCTACATCGATGAAGTGGAGAGTGAATACCGCCAAATCTTGGAGGTCGACGGCGGTCAGCACACCCTGACGCAGCAAGAGCTGGACCGGGTCAGCGCCAGCTTCGTGCCGCCCAAGCTTGCCTGCGACCGCATCACGGCCGACGCCAAGATTTCGGCGATTTTGCGCGCCGCCGCCGAGGACGATGTCGAATTTGGCCGCTGGCTCAAGCAGAACGTGGCCGCCCACAAAAACCCTGCCCTGCGCGCGGTGACGCTTTCTTTCAAACGCCTGGGCCAGGCCCCGGGCGATGCCACGGGCCAGCAGCTGTCGGCGGTGGCCGATCTGGCGGATCGCTTTAGCGCTGGCGAAGTGCGCGTAACGCACGACCAGAATCTGCTGCTGCCTTGGGTCCGCTGCCACGAATTGCCCGAACTCTGGCGCGCCGCCAGAAAGCTCGGACTGGCCAAGCCCAACATCCGCCTGCTGACCGACATGATCGCCTGCCCCGGCGGTGACTACTGCGCCCTGGCCAATGCACGCTCCATACCGATTGCCGAGATGATCACCGAGCGCTTCCAGGACCTGGACGAGCTGCACGACCTGGGCGAGATCGACCTGCACATCAGCGGCTGCATCAACTCCTGCGGGCATCACCACAGCGGCCACATCGGCATCCTGGGTGTGGATAAAGACGGCAAGGAGTGGTACCAGGTCTCTCTGGGCGGGGCAGACGGCTCACAGCTGAGCGGCCCGGCCGCAGCCGGCAAGATCGTCGGCCCCTCCTTTGCCGCCACCGAAGTGGCCGACGTGGTGGAAGCCATCCTCGATGTTTACCGCCAGGAGCGCCAGGCCGGCGAGACCTTTGTCCAAGGCCTGCGCCGCCTGGGCCACGAGCCCTTCAAGCGCGCCGCCAACGCCGCCCGGCAGGTCACCGCCCGCGCCGAGGCCTGAGAAAGACATCACCATGAAATTGCTGAGCCCTGAGCAGTACCAGGCCCATCAAGCGAGCGCAGCAACGCTGCAGCTGCCCAACGATGTCGATCCCGCCACCGTCTCGCTCGAAGGCGTGAGCCGCATAGCGCTGAACTTTCCCAAGTTCTCCGACGGCCGCGCCTTCAGCCAGGCCTTTTTGCTGCGCCGCCGCCGCGACTTTGCCGGTGAGCTGGTGGCCACCGGCGACGTGCTGGTGGACCAGCTGGCGCAGATGCAGCGCTCGGGATTTGACCTGGCCGTGCTGCGCGCCGACCAGTCACTGGCCACCGCCGAGCGCGTGCTGGCCGCCTACCCTGGCTTTGCGGTCGGCCGCTACCAGGGCGATGCCAAGCAGCTGGCACCACACTTCAAGGAGCTTGCATGAGCGCAGCGCCGGGCCGCCCCAAGCAAGCTCGCACCGCAGTGCGCAGCACGGAGGTTTCCAAATGAGCGCCGTCAAGCTTTACGGCCACGCGTCCAGCGACTTCGACGCCAAGCTGGCCGAAACCGAGCAAGTGCTTGAGCGCGTGGGCAGCGAGTTCTCGCCCCTGACCCTAGCCTGCAGCCTGGGCGCCGAAGACATGGTGCTGGTGCACCTGCTGCACCGCCTGGCAAGGCCCGCCAGCATCTTCGTGCTGGAGACCGGCAAACTGCATGACCAAACCCTGGCACTCATAGTCCAGATCGAGTCGCGCTACGGTTTCAAGCTCGACCTCTACCGACCGCAAGCCGGTGCGGGCGAGGCCTTTGAGCAAGCCCATGGGCTTGACGCCATGTACAAAAGCCAAGGCCTGCGCAAAGCCTGCTGCGGCGTGCGCAAGATGGAGCCGCTCTCCCGTGCGCTGGCTGGCAAAAAGGCCTGGATCACTGGCTTGCGCCGCGAGCAGTCGCAGGCCCGGGCCCAGGTCGAGTTGATCGAGGCCGATGGCCTCGAGCGCCACAAGATCAATCCGCTTGCCCGCTGGACCACCGGCGATGTCTGGCACTACATAGGCCAACAAGCCATCCCTTACAACGCGCTGCACGACCAGTTCTTCCCCAGCATAGGCTGTGCGCCCTGCACCCGCGCCGTGACCCTGGGCGAGGACTTCCGCTCGGGCCGCTGGTGGTGGGAGTCAGAGTCCGCCAAGGAATGTGGCCTTCATGTGAAAGACGCCGCTGTATCCATCATTCCCGTCAAGAAGGTGTCTGCATGAACGCCCTGACCGATCCGCGCCACTTCAGCGCACCGACCCTGAGCAAGGCCCATCTGGACGCGCTGGAGGAAGAAGCCATCTTCATCCTGCGCGAAGTCGCCGCCGCCTTCGAGCGCCCTGCCCTGCTGTTCTCGGGTGGCAAGGACTCATTGGTGCTGCTCAAGTGCGCCGAAAAAGCTTTCGTCGACAGCCAGCGCGGCGGCAAGATCCCCTACCCGCTGCTCATGATCGACACCGGGCACAACTTCCCCGAGGTGACCGATTTCCGCGATTACCGCGCCAGCCAACTGGGCGCCGAGCTCATCGTGCGCAGCGTGGAAGGCTCCATGGCGCGCGGCACCGTGCGCCTGGCCCACCCGGGCGAGTCGCGCAATGTGCACCAGTCGGTGACGCTTTTGGAGGCCATCGAAGAATTTCGCTTTGACGCGCTCATCGGCGGGGCCCGCCGCGACGAAGAAAAGGCGCGCGCCAAGGAGCGCATCTTCTCTCACCGCGACAGCTTCGGCCAGTGGCAACCCAAGGCACAGCGCCCGGAACTGTGGACCCTGTTCAACACCCGGCTGCACCCCGGCGAGCACTTCCGCGTTTTCCCCATCTCCAACTGGACCGAACTCGACGTCTGGCAATACATTGAGCGCGAAAACATCGAGTTGCCCTCGATCTACTACGCGCACCAGCGGCAGGTGGTTGAACGCAAGGGCCTCTTGGTGCCCGTGACCGAACTCACCCCGGCGCGCGAGGGCGAGCAGGTGGTCGAGAGGACCGTGCGCTTTCGCACCGTGGGCGACATCACCTGCACCTGCCCGGTGGCCAGCCCGGCCGCCACCGCAGCCGAGATCCTGCTGGAAACCCTGAGCGCCGAGGTGAGTGAGCGCGGCGCCACCCGCATGGACGACAAGACCTCGGACGCCTCCATGGAAAAGCGCAAGAAGGAAGGTTATTTCTGATGAGCACTGCAGTTCTGGACACCCCGGCCGCCCTGGACACAGGCACCGCCCTGCGCTTTGTCACCTGCGGCAGCGTAGACGACGGCAAGAGCACCCTGATCGGCCGCCTGCTGGTCGATTCGCGCGCCGTGCTGCAAGACCAATTGGCCAGCGTCGAGC
>JBILDR010000175.1:0-7218 GCA_044352515.1 Polaromonas sp. | reverse complement strand
GCGGGTGGTGTGCAAGTCTGCAGGGCGCTGGGCAATGAGCACATGGCTCCAGGTGCTGCCACCTTTTTGCGCCAGGCCGGCCGCATCTTGCGTGAACACGCCCTTGCCCTCCAGGTGGGCCGCCATGCCCAGCAACTGGCCGATGGTGATCACCCCGGTGCCGCCGACGCCGGCCACCACCAAGCCCCAGACCGGATCGGCACGACCTTCAAGGGTGGGGCGCTGCGGTTCGGGCAGGGTACCGAAGCGGGCGTCGTCATAGGGGTTGGGCAGACCGGGACCGCCTTTTTTGCGGCGCAGCTGACCGCCTTCGACGGTGACAAAGCTGGGGCAAAAGCCCTTGAGGCAGCTCATGTCCTTGTTGCAACTGCTCTGGTTGATCTGGCGTTTGCGGCCAAACTCGGTCTCCAGCGGCTCGACCGACAGGCAGTTGGACTGCACGCTGCAGTCGCCGCAGCCCTCGCACACCAGCTCGTTGATGATGACGCGCCGGTCGGGGTCGACCATGCTGCCGCGCTTGCGGCGGCGGCGTTTTTCGGTGGCGCAGGTCTGGTCGTAGACGATGACGCTGCAGCCGCGCACCTCGCGCAGCTGGCGCTGCACCCGGTCGAGCTCATCGCGGTGCTCAACGGCCACGCCAGGTGCCAGGTTCACGCCCTGGTATTTTTGGGGCTCGTCGGTGACCACCACCACCTGGCTGGCGCCTTCGGCCAGCACCGACTGCACGATCTGCGGCACGCTGTGGCCTTCGGGCCGCTCGCCCACCGGCTGTCCGCCGGTCATGGCCACCGCGTCGTTGTAGAGAATTTTGTAGGTGATGTTCACGCCGGCGGCAATGCTTTGGCGTATGGCCAGCAGGCCGCTGTGAAAGTAGGTGCCATCGCCGATGTTGGCAAACACATGCTGCTCGTTGACGAAGGGCGCCTGACCCACCCAGGGCACGCCTTCGCCGCCCATTTGGGTAAAGCCGGCGGTGGCCCGGTCCATCCACAGCGCCATGAAGTGGCAGCCTATGCCGGCCATGGCGCGCGAGCCTTCGGGCACCCGTGTCGAGGTGTTGTGCGGGCAGCCCGAGCAAAACCAGGGCGTGCGCTCGGCTGATGCGCCCAGGTTGAGCGTTTGCATCGAGCGCTCCTTGGCCTCCAGCAGCGCCAGGTGGGCGTCGATGCGCGTGGTGGTGTCGGCATCCAGGCCGACTTTCTTGAGCCGGCGGGCAATCGCGCGTGCGACGATGGCCGGGTTCAGGTCGGCGTTGGCGCGCAACAGGGTGTGGGCGCTCGGGTTGGGCTGTGACCACTCGCCGCCGCTGTGGTCAGCGCCGGCCTCGTCAAACTTGCCCAGCACATCGGGGCGCACGTCGTCGCGCCAGTTGTAGAGCTCTTCCTTGAGCTGGTATTCGATGATCTGGCGCTTTTCCTCGACCACCAAAATCTCGCGCAGGCCGGTGGCAAATTCACGGGTGGTCTGGGCCTCCAGCGGCCAGACCACGCCCACCTTGTGCACCCGCAGTCCCAGGCGGCGGCAGGTGGCGTCGTCCAGGCCCAAGTCGACCAGGGCCTGCCGGGTGTCGTTGTAGGCCTTGCCGCTGGCGATGATGCCAAAGCGGTCGTCGCGGCCGCCATGGGCGCCCTCGATCACCGTGCGGTTGAGCCGGTTGGCGCGGATATAGGCCAGCGCTGCGTACCACTTGTGCTCAAACAGCCGCGCTTCTTGCTCCAGCGCGGTATCGGGCCAGCGGATGTGCACGCCGCCGGGCGGCATGGCGAAGTCGGGCAGCACAATCTGCACCCGGTCGGCGTCGACCTGCACGCTGGCCGAGGACTCGACAATTTCCTGGATGGTCTTCATGCCCGACCATACGCCGGCATAGCGGCTCAGGGCGATCGCGTGCAGGCCAAAGTCGAGGATCTCCTGTACGCTGGCCGGGAAGAACACCGGCAGGCCGCAAGCCTTGAAGATATGGTCGCTCTGATGGGCCGCGGTGGAACTCTTGGCCACATGGTCGTCGCCGGCCACCGCCAGCACCCCGCCCCAGGGCGTGGTGCCCGCCATATTGGCATGCTTGAACACATCGGAGCAGCGGTCCACGCCGGGGCCCTTGCCGTACCAGATGCCAAATACCCCGTCAAATTTGTTGCTGCCCGGCGGCGCAAAACCCAGTTGCTGGGTGCCCCACAAGGCGGTGGCGGCCAGCTCTTCATTGACGCCGGGCTGGAAATGGATGTGCTGGGTCTGCAGATGATCCTTGGCCTTCCACAGCGCCTGGTCATAGCCGCCCAAGGGCGAGCCTCGGTAGCCGCTGATGAATCCGGCGGTGTTCTTGCCTTGCTGCTGGTCGCGCTGGCGCTGCAGCATGGGCAGGCGCACCAGGGCCTGCACGCCGCTCATAAAAGCAAGCCCTCGGTCGAGGGCGTACTTGTCGTCGAGGCTCACCGTATCGAGCGCGCGCAGGATGTGCTCGGGCACAGGGGCATTCATGGATCTGTCTCCTGAGAAGGTTTAGCCCATCTTGTGGATGGACCCGGTGAAGGGCCAAGCCTGGGTAAGGCTTGGGTCCGAGCAAAGAGTTTATGCCAGGGGCCGCTGAACGTGGCTGGAGTGTGACTACAAGGCTGCGCAGTTGCGAAGGCCGCAAAATTAATTGGGGTCAGACACCGTTTTTCAGACACCGTTTTTCGGTCCGGCGGTTGGGCGAGGCTCTGCGAACCGCTAAAATCATTCTTCTAACGTCGTCGGAGTCCCACCATGAGCCATCCAGAACACGCACCGCACGCAGCCGAGAAAGAGCATCAAGAAGACCCCATGAAGGCCATTTTGCCGCTGATTCCCATCGTGCTGCCCGTGGTCGGCGGGGTGCTGATTTTCCTGCTGGCCTTCATCGCGGTGGCGATGGCCTGAGGGCCTGAGATTTGGCGGCCTCTGGTGCCGTCATCGCCCCTCAAGAATCCGCCGCTGGCGGATTTTTTTGCGCCCCCCATTTGTCTCCCATGAGCCTTCCCTTGCTCCACGTTCAGGGTCTGCGTTTTACCTTCGCGCAGGCCCAGCGGCCCCTGTTTGACGGCTTGAGCTTCACCCTGCCCGCCGGGGTGAGCTGGCTGGGTGGTGACGAGGGGCGTGGAAAGACCACGCTGCTGCGCCTTTTGGCCGGTCGGCTCAGCCCGCAGGCCGGCAGCATTGCCACCGACCGGCCCTTGCAGGCCGAAGAGCTGGCCCAGCAGGTGGCTTGGCATGAGGCCAGCGATCCCGCTTTTGACCAGACCGCCGTGCAGGACATCTTGGAGCGGCTGGTGCCGGCAGGCTCGCACAAGCGCCTGCCTGAGCTGATGGCCGGCCTGTCGCTCCAGCCGCACCTGGCCAAGCCGCTCTACCAGCTCTCGACCGGCAGCCGGCGCAAGGTCTTCATTGCGGCCACTTTGGCGCAGCCCGGCCCGCTGGCCCTGCTGGACCAACCCTTTACCGCCCTGGACGCACCCTCGATCAGCTTTTTGCTGGCGCAGTTCAAGTCCCTGGCTTCTTCTGGCGATCGGGCGCTGCTGGTGGCCGATTACCTGCCGCCCGAAGGCGTGCCGCTGGCTGCGGCCATCAACTTGGACGAGCTGGCCTGAGGGCGTAGGTCGGGTTCACAAATGAGCGCAAGAGCTTCGCAGCCATGGTAGGCTGCGACCTCTTTGTCACTACTTTGTGAACCAGCCATGCGCCTCACTCTCACCCTGATTGCCGCCGCCCTGCTGTCTGCCCAAGCCTATGCCGCCGAGCCCACCTGTAGCGCGGCAGCGACCGAAAAGAAGCTGGCCGGTGCCGCCAAGAATTCCTTCATGAAGAAATGCGAGGCCGACGCCCAGGCCAAGTGCGAGGCCGCCGCAGCCGAGAAGAAGCTGGCAGGCGCCGCTAAGAACAGCAATGTGAAGAAGTGCGTGGGCGAGGCGGTCGGCGGCTGAGCAAGGCTCACCCGCGGCCTGAGTACACAGCTGGGAGGGCCGCCTCGGCCCGATCGGCTGTCTTTGTGGGAGCGCCGCCCTCGGCGCGAAGGGCCTTCGAAGAGCCCCTGCTGCCCTATTGACTACCGCATCGCTGCGAGGGTGCAGCTCCCACACTGCTCTCGTGAGTCCCGGCTCCCAAGCCCTACTCGCTGGCCCTTCATGTGGGAGGGCCGCCCCGGCCCGATGGGCTGTTTTTGTGGGAGCGTCGCCCTCGGCGCGAAGGGCCTTCGAAGAGCCCCTGCTGCCCTCTTGAGCAGCCGCATCGCTGCGAGGGCGCAGCTCCCACACCGTTCTCGTGAGTCCCGGCTCCCAAGCCCCACTCGCTGGCCCTTCATGTGGGAGGGCCGCCCCGGCCCGATGGGCTGTCTTTGTGGGAGCGCCGCCCTCGGCGCGAAGGGCCTTCGAAGAGCCCTTGCAGACCTATCGAGCGCCGCATCGCTACAGGGCGGGGCTGGCTCCGAGCTGCTCGAAACCCAGTCCTAAAGCCAGCCCGCGGGGAGCGCGGCACAATCTGGCCATGACTGATACCACCACCCTGTCCCGCCCCCGCCGTATCGAGCGCCTGGTCACTGGCCAGCGCACTTCCGACGGCGCCGGCGTCAAGCTCACCCGCGTGCTTAGCAACGACCTGCACCAGCGGCTAGACCCGTTTTTGATGCTCGATGCTTTCGGCAGCGATCAGGCCGATGACTACATCGCCGGCTTTCCCGACCATCCCCACCGCGGCTTTGAGACCGTCACCTACATGATCGCCGGGCGTATGCGCCACCGCGACAGCGCCGGCAACGAGGGCCTGCTTGAAAACGGTGGCGTGCAGTGGATGACCGCCGGCCGGGGCGTGATCCATTCCGAGTTGCCCGAGCAGGAGGAAGGCCTGATGGAAGGCTTTCAGCTTTGGCTGAACCTGCCGTCCACCCGCAAGATGCAGGCGCCTTGGTACCGCGACTTCAAGGCGCCCGAGCTGCCGCGCTACCGCAGCGCCCAGGGCGCCGAGGTGACGGTGATTGCCGGCCAGAGCCAAGGCACCGCTGGTGCGGTGCAGCGCGAAGGTACCGAGCCGCTTTACCTGGACATCCACCTGCCGGCCGGGGCGCTGTTTGAGCACCCGCTGCCCGAATCGCACAATGCCTTCATCTATGTCTACCGTGGTCAGGTGCAACTGGACGGGCAGGCGGTGCCGATCCAGAAAATGGCCATCCTGGCCAATGAGCCGGGTTGCGACGGCGTGCGGCTGCAGGCCGTGCAAGACAGCCGGCTGCTGCTGTTGGCGGGCCGGCCTTTGAGGGAGCCCATCGTGCAGTACGGCCCTTTTGTGATGAATACCAAGCAGGAAATCTATCAGGCGGTGACCGACTACCAGTCGGGGCAGCTGACGCGCTGAGGCACAGATCCCATGCTGGCCCAAAGCCTTGCCGGTCTGCGCGTGCTGGACTTCACCCAGGTGGCCGCCGGGCCTTCTTGCGCCATGATGCTGGGCGATCTGGGTGCCGATGTGATCAAGATCGAATCGCCTGAAGGTGATCTCAGCCGCAGGGTTGAGACCCTCTCGGACACCGAGAGCATCACCTTCATCGCGCTCAACCGCAACAAGCGCAGCGTGGTGCTCGACCTCAAGCAGGCCCAGGGCCGCGCTCATGCGCTGGCCTTGGCACTGCGCGCCGACGTGCTGGTGCACAGCTTTCGCCCTGGGGTGATGCAGCGCTTCGGCCTGGACGCTCAGACCCTGCAGGGCCAGAACCCGGCTCTGGTGTATTGCGCGATCTCGGCTTATGGGCAAGAGGGCCCCAACCGCGACCTGCCGGGCGTCGACGGCATCTTGCAGGCGGTGACCGGCCTGATGAGCGTGACCGGCACGCCCGAATCCGGACCCTGCAAGGTTCAGACGCCGGTGATCGACATGGCCACCGGCTACCAGGCCACCATCTGCATTTTGGCGGCGCTGCAGGAGCGACAGCGCAGCGGCCAGGGTCAGAGCCTGGACGTGAATATGTACGGCGCGTCGCTGGCCCTGCAGCAACTGGCCATGACTTCCTTCCTCGCCACGTCCAAGACACCGAAGCCTTGCGGCAGCGCAGCGCCCTATGCCGCGCCCAACGAAGCACTGCGCTGTGCTGACGGCTGGATCATGGTGGCCGCCTACCATCCGCAGCGCTGGAAAGCCCTGTGCGAGGTCATCGGCGCGCCTCAATTGTTGAGCGACAGCCGCTTTGCCGACAACGCCGATCGGGTGCGCCACCGTGGCGCGCTGATCGCCGAGATCGAAGCCCGGCTGGTGCACCACACCCGTGAGCACTGGCTGCAGGCCATGATGCAGGCCGACATCATCTGCGGCCCTATCCTGGACTATGCCGAGGTGCTGTCTTCAGACCAGACCGCGTTTTATGGCCTGCTCGAAGAGGTGCAGCATCCGGTGGCCGGCACCGTCAGGCTGCCGCGCTCCATGCTGGCGGCCTGCGGTGAGCGGCCCCGGACACAGCGACCCCCGCCGACCTTTGGCCAGCATACCCAAGAGGTGCTGGCAGAACTGCAACAAGGCGGGGATCGACTCCGCACCTAAGCCTGCGCCGGCCGCACCGCCTTGATCTGGCCGACCAGGGCCACCGGCGGCTCGCCGGCCAGCACCCGCGCGATGTTGTTGTAGGCGAAGTGTCCGCGCCGGGCCCAGGTATCGGCAGTGGTGCCGGCGCTGTGCGGCGAGAGCACCACATTGGACAGGGCGAGCAAGGGGTTATTCGGCGCTACCGGTTCCTGCTCGAACACATCCAGGCCGGCACCGGCCAGCTTGCCGGTGCTCAGCGCCTGCAGCAGCGCCGCCTCGTCGACCAGCGCGCCACGGCCGGTGTTGATGAGCAAGGCGCTGCTCTTCATGCGCGCCAGGGCCGCTGCATTGATCAGGTGAGAGCCGTCGGCTGAGCCCGGCGCGTGCAGGCTCAGAACGTCAACGCTGGCCAGCAGTTCATCGAGCGGTGCGTAGCGCACGCCCAGCTCCTGTTCGAGCGCTTGCGGCAGGCGGTTTCTGTTGCAGTACATCACCTGCGCATCGAAAGCCTGCAGCCGGCGGGCGACCTGCCGGCCGATGTCGCCCAGACCGACGATGCCCACCACCTTGCCGGCCATCTCGAAGGTGTTCAGACCGGTGATGCCCGCCTGCCAGCGGCCGGCGCGCACCTCGCGGTCGGTCTCGAACAGACGTCGGTAGAGCGCCAGGATCATCAGGACGGTGTGGTCAGCCACCGCC
>JBILDR010000174.1:0-7263 GCA_044352515.1 Polaromonas sp. | reverse complement strand
TGTGATGGACGGCGCCGGCGCAGCGGGCCTCGGTTCTGGCCACAGCCCAGAACCGAACGGCCCCGAACCGAGCGTCCCCGAGGTCCAGGTGCGTGTGAAGCGCAAAACAAGTCTGAGCATTGAGGGTTTGTACGCATGTATAAACTCTTGTACGCGTGTTCAATTCGGCCATGGACATGATGGTCAGAACCGAACGCCCCGACCGCAAGGCCGCCATCTTGCTGGCGGCCGAAAAGCTGTTCGCTCAACGGGGCTACCACGGGGTGACCATCCGCCAGATTGCCGATGAGGCGGGTGTGCCGCTGGCGCTGGTGGGCTATTACTACGGCCAGAAGCAGGCGCTGTTTGAATCCATCTTCGCCCACTGGAAGGGCACCATCGATGAGCGCCTGCACGAACTGCAGCAGGCCCGCCAAAGCAGCGACCCGCAGGCGCGGCTTGAGCGTATCGTCACGGCCTTTGTGGGCCCGGTACTGCGCCTGCGCGCCAGTGCTGAAGGCGAGTACTACGCGCTGCTGGTCGCGCGCGAATTGGCCCATGCCACCGACGCGGCCGATCGGGTTCTGAGAACCTACTTCGACCCGCTCGCGCATGCCTTCATTGATGCGCTGACCGAGGCGCTGCCCCATGCATCGCGCGCCCAGGTGGCCTGGGGCTACCAGTTCGCCCTCGGCGCGCTGGTGCATCACATCAGCGACAAGCGGGTGCAACGCCTATCGCTCGAACTGAACATACCTTGTGACCCCGCAGCGCGGCCTGCCTTGATCAATTTCATTGTGGGAGGGCTGCAGGCGGCCCTGCCCGTAGCCCCTGCCGCACCGGCAGCCCTTTCCAAAACCAAAAGGAGACTTTCATGAAACGACGCACCCTGCTGTCTGGCGCCGCCGCTGCCGGCCTGGCCGCCACCTGGCCGGCCCACGCACAAACCACCAAGGTGGTCTTTGGCTACACCGCCGTGACCGACTTCACCTCGGTCTTCGTGGCCGCCGAAGAAGGCTACTTCAAGAAGCGCAACCTGGACGTCGAGCTCAAGTTCATCCCGCTCAATTCCACCATCCCGGCCGCCATCCAGTCCGATTCGCTGCACATCGGCGGACCTACGCCTTCGGTCTACCTGCAAGGGGTAGACGGAGGTCTGGACCATGTGGTGGTCGCCGGCGGCGGTGTGACCTCCAAAACCATCACTGGGATCGGCCTGGTCGCACGTGCGGGCGCGGGTATCAAGACGCCCCAGGACTGCATCGGCAAGAAGATCGGCGTTCCCGGACTGGGTGCGTTTTTGCATGTGACCTTTCGCGCCTGGCTCAAGCAAAACGGCGTCGACTACCGCAAGGTCAACTTTATTGAGGCCTCCTTTCCGCAGCACGGTGACTTGCTGCGCGGCGGCTCGATCGATGCGGTGGTCACCGCCGATCCCTTCATGAGCCGCATCACCGACAGTGGCGCGGGCTATGTGGCCTCGTATTACTCGACCTTCCTGCCCGACGGCAACCCCACCATCATCTATACCGCCAAGCGCGACTGGGCCCAGAAGAATGCCGCCACAGTCAAGGCCTTCCGCGAAGCGGTGGTCGAAGGGGCGGCCTTCATCCAGAACCCCAAGAACAATGACAAGGTGCGCGCCGCGATCGGCAAGTTCATCAAGCTGCCGCCGGAAGTGCTGGCCAAGATACAGATTTCTCCGCCCGGCCCAGTCGTCAATGAAAAGCAGTTGAACTACTGGATCGGCCTGATGAAAGACCAGGAGATGCTCAAAGGCTCGATCAACGTATCGCAGTTGATCGCCAAATAAGCGCCGCTGCCGCAAATGTCCGAGCCCCTGCTGGATTTCAAAGCAGTACGCATAGAGCTCGGCGGCCGCGAGATCATCTCGCCGATTGATTTTTCGGTAGCTGCCGGCGAGTTTGTGTGCATCATCGGTCCTTCGGGCTGCGGCAAGACCACCTTGCTGCGGGCCGCTGCCGGCTTTGTGCAAGCCAGCGGCGGGCAGGTCTTGCGTGCGGGGCAAGCCGTCACCGGCCCCTCGCGCGAGGTGGCTTTTGTGTTTCAGGACTACGGACGTGCGCTGCTTGGCTGGCGCAGCGTGGCTGGCAATATTGCGCTGGCCTTGGAGGCTGCAGGCATTGCCAAGGCTGAACGGCCAGCGCGCATCGCCCGTGTGCTGGAGACCGTCGGTCTGAGCGAACACGCCGATAAATTTCCTGCCCAACTTTCAGGCGGGATGCAGCAGCGGGTACAGATCGCGCGCTGCCTGGCCCAGCAGCCGCAAGTCATGCTGATGGACGAGCCCTTTGGCGCCCTCGACGCCATGACGCGCGAGAGCCTGCAAGACGAGGTCTCGCGCCTGGTGCGCCAAACCGGCCTGACGGTGCTGTTCGTCACCCATGATCTGGAAGAGGCGATCTACCTCAGTGACCGGGTGATCGCGCTGCGTACCAACCCGAGCGCAGACAAGCCCAGCCTGGCCGCTATGGTGAATGTGCCGATCGCGCGGCCACGCGACCAATTGCTGACCAAGGAAGACCCGGAGTTTGTACGCCTGCGTCGCGAGCTCTACGGCTACCTGGGGCATCACGCATGAGCGCCAGCGCACGCTTGCTGCGCAGCCTGCGGCCTTGGGTGTTTCCGGTGCTCTTGCTGGCGCTGCTCGAATGGGCCGCCCGCACGCTGACACCCGGCAGTGACGCGGTCGCACCGCCGTCTCAAGCCCTTGCGGCATTCATACGCGCCTTGGGCTCGACCAGCGAAGACAGCTTGCTGCGCGCGAGCCTGTTCACGCTGGGCAGCGCCGGCGCCGGCCTGCTGATCGGCGGTGGGCTGGGCCTGGGGCTGGGGATACTGCTCGGCTTGTCGCGCCGGGCGGCGTCCATGGGCTTTTTGAGCATCGAGGTGCTGCGGCCCATTCCCTCGGTGGCCTTGATCCCCTTGGCGATGCTGGTCTTCGGCTTTGGCTTTCGGATGGAGATCAGCGTGGTCGCCTTTGCGTGTTTCTGGCCCCTGCTGATCCTGGCCCAGGCCGCAGCGCGTCAGGTCGAACCTGGCCTGCTGGAGGTCGCACGCGCCCTGGAGCTCAGCCCGTGGGCGCGCATTCGCAAGATCGTGCTGCCCGCCATGGTGCCGCGCCTGTTCGTCGCGCTGCGGCTGGGTGTTTCTATCGCGCTGGTGGTGGCTGTGACCGTGGAAATTGCCGCCAACCCGCACGGCATGGGCTATGCGCTGATGATCGCGCAGCAAAGCCTGGCGCCCGATTTGATGCTGGCCTGGCTGGGCTGGATAGGCCTGGTGGGCTACGCCATCAACCTGGCGGCCCTGCGCCTGCAGCAGGCGCTGGCTTGGCGCATGGGCCAGAGGCAGGCAGGGGCCAGTTCGTGAAGCTAAAAAGCGCCGCCTCCGTGCTGGAGAGCCTGCTGATGCTGGCTGCACTGATGGGCCTGTGGTGGCTGGCCAGCCACCAGGGCTGGATCAGCCGGGTGTTTTTACCCACCCCGGAGGCCACCCTGACCAGCCTGCTCGAAGGCCTGCGCGGCGAGCTGCTGGGCTTTATGGGCGACACCGTGCTGCGCATGCTGCTGGGCTGGCTGCTGGCCTCGCTGGTCGGTGTGGCGCTCGGCGCCTTGATCGGCGCCTCAGAGACCGCGCGCAGCTGGATGGGGCCCACCCTCGAATTCATCCGTCCCCTGCCCGCGTCGGCCATCATGCCGCTGGCGATTTCGCTGCTGGGACTGAGCAGCGGCATGGTGCTGGCGGTGGTGGCCTTCGGCGCGATGTGGCCGGTGCTGCTGGCCACGGTCCATGGCGTGGCCTCGGTCCACCTGCGGCTGCGCGAGGTGTCCCATGCCTTGCAGCTCTCGCGCACCGCCTTCGTGCTCAAGATCGGTCTGCCCAATGCGCTGCCCGATATTCTGGCCGGCATGCGGCTGTCGATCACCGTCTCGCTGATCGTGGCGGTGGTGGGCGAAATGATCGCCTCGCAATCGGGACTAGGCCAGGCCATTTTGCTGGCGGCCCGATCGTTTCGTGCCAGTGAACTGTTTGCCGGCATTGTTTTGCTCGGCCTGATCGGCTTTTTCAGCAATGCCCTGCTCGCGCTCGCCGAGCGGCGCCTGCTGAAATGGCAAGCCCCCTGAAACTTCACCAAGGAGACCATGATGCCCCGTAAATTTGTTGACCTGTCGATCTTTCTTGAAAACGATGTGATCAGCGACCCGCCCGCCTTTGCGCCCAAGATCGAGTACTTCACCCACGAAAACACTTTCGAGCAGATCGAGCCCTTCTTTCCGGGCCTTAAAAAACAAGACCTGCCCGACGGCGAAGGCTGGGCGGTCGAGATGGTGCAACTGTCGACCCACAACGGCACCCACCTGGACGCGCCCTACCACTTTCACTCGACCATGGACGCCAAGAGCGGCGGCAAGAAGCCGGCCATTGCCATCCACGACGTGCCGCTGGAATGGTGTTTTCAGCCTGGCGTCAAGCTCGACTTTCGCCACTTCGGCGACGGCTATGTGGTCACTGCCGCCGACGTCGAGGCCGAGCTCAAGCGCATCGGTCACAGCCTCGCGCCACTGGAAATTGTGGTCATCAACACCCGCGCCGGCGCGCGCTACGGCCACCCCGACTATGTGTCGGCCGGCTGCGGCATGGGTTACGAGGCGACCATGTACCTGCTCGAGCGCGGCGTGCGCCTGACCGGCACCGACGGCTGGAGTTGGGATGCGCCTTTTGTGCACACCGCCCAAAAATACGGTCAGACGCAAGACGCCTCGCTCATCTGGGAAGGCCATAAGGCCGGCCGAGACATCGGCTACTGCCACATCGAGAAGATGCACAACCTGGAAAGCCTGCCGCCGAGCGGCTTTTTCATCAGCTGCTTCCCTCACAAGATACGCGGCGCATCAGCCGGCTGGACCAGGGCGGTGGCGATTTTTGACGACGCTCTGCTGCCCGCTTGATCAACCTGGGGTCCACCATGCACGCACACCTGCTCAACGCCAGCCATGATGTGAGCCGCCGCAGCTGGCTGGCCAGCGCCAATCCTGGCGCTGGGGATTTTCCGCTGCAAAACCTGCCCTTTGGCGTGTTTCGCGAGGCCGGCAGCCCAGACAGCTTTCGCGGTGGCGTGGCCATAGGCGACCAGGTGCTCGACCTGCGGGCCCTGGCCGGCGAGGGGCTGCTTCAGGGCGATGCCGCCGCGGCCCTGCAGGCCTGCACCGGCGATACGCTCAATGGCTTGCTGGCCCTGGGCGCGCCTGCTTGGAGTGCACTGCGCCGCGGTCTGTTTGATCTGCTGCTCGACAGCGCGGCCGGGCCAGTACAGCAGGCGGTGCGTCGCTGTTTGGTGCCCTTGAGTCAGATCGAGCATCGCCTGCCGACCCAGCCGGGCGATTACACCGACTTCTACACCTCCATCGACCACGCCCTCAATGTCGGCCGGCTGATCTTCCCCGAGCGGCCCCTGACACCCAACTTCCAGTGGCTGCCGATTGCCTACCACGGCCGCGTCTCCAGCATGGGGGTGAGCGGCCAGCGCTTTCATCGGCCCATGGGGCAAAGCTTGCCAGCAGGTGCGAGCGCGCCGGTGTACGGGCCCTGCGCGCGGCTGGACTATGAGCTCGAGCTGGCCATCTACATCGGGCCGGGTAATGCCCTGGGCCAGCCTATAGGCCTGGGCCAGGCCGAGTCCCATATCTTTGGCATTGGCCTGCTCAACGACTGGTCGGCGCGCGACCATCAATTCTGGGAAATGGCACCGCTCGGGCCCTTTCTCGGCAAGAACTTCGCGACCACCGTCTCGCCGTGGATCGTGACGCTCGAAGCCCTGGCACCCTACCGCCTGCCGTGGTCGCGCCCGGCCGAGCACCCGCAGCCCCTGCCCTACCTGGAGGCCGCGAGCAACCGCGAGCACGGCGCGATCGACATCCAACTCCAAGTCTGGCTGAGCACCGCCGCACAGCGACAGACCGGTCGCAGCGCCACCTGCTTGTCGAAAACCAGCTTTGGGCACCAGTATTGGTCGATCGGTCAAATGGTGACCCAACACACCGTCGGCGGCTGCAATTTGCAGCCCGGCGATGTATTGGGCAGCGGCACCGTCTCAGGCCCTGCGCCTGGCGAAGCTGGCGCCATCATCGAACTGACCGAAGGCGGACGCAAGCCGCTGGATCTGGGGCACGGCGAAAAACGCACCTTCCTCGAAGACGGTGACATGATCAGCCTGACCGGCTGGTGCGAAAAACCCGGCTACGCCCGCATCGGATTTGGCCAGTGCCGCGGCGAGGTGCTGCCGGCCGTAGGCTCCTGAGACTTGCGGGGACGAGCCATGGCCTGCGCGACCGGCCACCCTTTGTGGATCAGCAGGGGCTTGTTGATGCGCATGCCGATGAGGAAAACCACAAAATCGCCATCCAGGGTGGCGGTCAGGCGTTCTTTGTTGATCATCATGACACCCCTTGTGCTTGCAGGCCGGCAAGTGTTGAGACAAAAGCCGTACTAGGCCGCCTGGAGCAGGAACTCGACCTTGACCGCTTGATACGGAAACTCGATGCCGCCGGAAGCACTGCGGTCCAGAACGCCGGCATGGAGCAGAGCGGTCACGTCGCCGTGTACCGTCTTCACGTCGCGTCCAACGCGGCGAGCCGCTTCGCGAATCGAGATGGGGCCTGCACCACACAAAGCCTTGAGAAGTTCCCAGCGCCGCGCCGTCAGGACCTTCCACAATAGTTCAGGGGTTTCAAAGCTAATCCGCGCAGTCTTTTGGGCACGCCCGCTTTCCCAGGCGTGCACAAAATCATCCGCGACCTGCTGGCGCGACGCCACGTCAAGAATCACTGTTTTCACGGTTCCACCTCTTGATATCCGCTTCAAAATCTGCGAGCAACTGGCGAGGGCCCGAGAACACATAGGGCTCTTCTCTGCCTTGCCAATGCCGGTGATCGCCTTTGCCGCGTTCGTTGTCGTAGCGAATCACGCACACCTCGCCCACAACGTAGGCCAATCGGTACTTGAACCGATGAAGCGCCGGCGGCAGCGGCTGAGGCAACTGCCAGACAACATACTCAGCGAATCCGCCGTTTTCATCAGCCACACGCCGGCGCAAGAGCAGCACTGCCTTCATGATGGCAATTATGCCAACACATCAACACCCGGGGCAAGCTCCTCCTAAGGCATTTGCTGCCACGCTCTGCCCCCACAAAAGCCCAGGTGCTAGACCATTACGGTCAAAGGCTGTCGGTGCATAAGCTCAACCCCATCGCGGCAAGGCCA
>JBILDR010000173.1:0-7328 GCA_044352515.1 Polaromonas sp. | reverse complement strand
TCGCTGGCTGCAAAACCCATGGCCGGCTCTTTGAGGACAGATGACAGAATACTGTGCATCTTATGTGGAGGATGCCGCGGAAGGGATAAGAAATCCAAGCGCTAAGGGCTTATCAGAAGCCGCTCTACCCCCCCCCGCAGAGAGTCACCACGGTATCGACGTGGCCGCCCTGTCGCAGCCCAATGTCATCTTTGCGGTCGCTCGCGACCCATCGGGCCATGCGGTGGCTTGTGGGGCTATCGTTCTCGAGCACGCTTATGGGGAGCTGAAGAGAATGTTCACGCTGCCCAGCCACCGGGGCAAAGGCATCGCCCGCTCGCTGGTGCAATGGCTGGAAGCGCAGGCACAGGCCCGCGGCTGCCATCTTTTCATGCTCGAAACCGGATACCTTCAACCCGAAGCCATCGCTTTGTACGAGCGGCTTGACTACAGCCGTCGAGGCCCGTTCGGCCCCTACACGGAAGACCCCAACAGGTTGTTCATGCACAAGTCAGCCTCTGGCCCAATTCGCTGATGGTTCCGTCGGTGTTCAAGCCAAAGCTCAGTCAGGCCGTCGCAGTTGCCGTGGCTGTCCGGCGTCAACGATCTTGACCGCTGAGGCCCTGTTGTCTCATGGCCGTGGGCATGGCCAAACACGGGGCATGCGCTCAGGCTCGGCGGATCAGGGAGAGGATTTATATATAATGACCTCGCATTATCAATAAGGAGCTCGCGTGAGCATCCCCTCGCGTCCTGCTGAAGTTCGGTTAACTTCAGGCCTCGGAATGAAATACCCGCCCTGGCGATCTGAGCGGCCTGCTGCCGGCGGGGTTTCAGGTGCGGCATCACGATTTGACGCTTTATGGTCAATGTGCAATCTGTGCAAGCTTGACCGCCTCCTCGGCCCGTTGCGCGTCCCCTACCTAGCGCTGGTCCGCGGCAACCGTGTCGCCGCGCCCATGGTCAGTGGGATGGTGTAGTGTGGCCATGCTGATGGCTGCTTGGGTGCGCCTGGCCTGGGTGTGTATTGCCCTCGGTTTTCTCTGGCTGGCTGTAGCTTGGGCCCTGTCATGAGGTTTGCAGCAAGCGCCAGGCGGCCCGTCCTCAGGCTGCACGAGCTGACGGTCTCCTGGCACGGTCATCCCGTGGTTCATCGCCTAAGCGGGGTTTTTCGTACCGCAGGTCTGACGGCCATCGTTGGACCCAACGGCGCGGGAAAGAGTTCGCTGCTAGCGGCCTTGGCGGGGGGGCGTGTTCAGGTCACCGGGCGGATCGAACGTCGCTTGCCCCAACGCCTGGCGTACCTGCCGCAAGCCGATGAAATGGACCTTCAGTTCCCGATTCGACTGGGTGAGTTCGTGGCGATGGGCCTGTGGTCTCGCATCGGCTGGTGGGGTGGCCTCGGCCGACAGGAGAGGGATTTGCTGCACGAGGCGCTGGTCACAACGGGGCTCGGTGGTATGCAGAGCCGGCTGGTCGGCGAGTTGTCGGTGGGCCAGCGCCAACGGGCCCGGTTCGCTCGCCTGATGCTTCAGAACGCCGACTTGATCCTCTTGGACGAGCCCTTCAACGCGGTCGACGCCCGCACCACCTGCGACCTGTTGGACTTGCTGCCGCACTGGCGCGCCCAGGGGCGCACCGTCATTGCAGTGTTGCACGAACTGGAGCATGCGCTGCGTTGCTTTGACGAGGCCTTGATGCTGGCGCGCGAGCTCATCGCCTGGGGGCCTGTGGGCCAGGTCCTGACGGCGGCGAACCTGGAGCGCGCGGGCAAGAGGGTTCAGTCCTGGAATGAATTTGGGCCTGGGTCTGAGGCTAAAGATGCGCCACCGGCTGCCGGTCCGGAAAGGAAGTTACCCTCATGACCGCTTGGTTTGAGCCCTTTGCCGAGTTCGCGTTTATGCGACGTGCGCTCGTTGGCACGCTAGCGCTGTCACTCGGTGCGGCGCCCATGGGTTGTCTTTTGGTATTGCGCCGCATGAGCCTGGTGGGCGATGCGATGGCGCATGCTGTGCTGCCCGGTGCGGCCGTTGGTTTTGTGCTGGCCGGCTTCTGGCTACCAGCCATGAGTCTGGGTGGTTTTGTCGCGGCGCTGATGGTGGCAGTGGCTGCGGGACTGGTCACCCGCAGCACGCCACAGCGCGAGGATGCCAGTTTCGCCGCCATTTATCTGATCGCCCTGGCCTTGGGCGTGTTGCTGGTCTCGCTGCGCGCAAGCCAGATGGACCTGATGCATTTGCTCTTTGGCAGCGTACTGGCCGTTGATGATGCGGCGCTTTTGCAGATGGCCGCCGTCAGCGGCTTGACCTTGCTGGTCCTGGCGGCGATTTACCGTCCGCTGGTGCTCGAAAGCTGCGATCCCGCGTTTTTACGTCAGGTGAGCGGCTCCGGCGCGTTGGTGCATTTGGCGTTCCTGATGCTCTTGGTGGCTAACCTGGTGAGCGCCTTCCATGCCTTGGGCACACTCATGGCCGTGGGTCTGATGATGCTGCCTGCCGCAGCCGCGAGATTTTGGGTGGCCGACCTGCCACGCATGGCCATGCTGGCGGCTTGCCTGGGGTCTTCTTCAGGTGCAATTGGCCTGCTGCTGAGTTTTCATGCCGAGCTACCTTCGGGGCCGTGTATCGTACTCATCTGCGGCCTGTGTTACATCGTTTCTGTGACGCTGGGGCCGCGCGGGGGCATTCTTGCGCGCAGATGGCACCGTCAGACCCGTCCAATTCGCTGATTCACCCGGATCATTTTCATGGCCAGCTTTCACACAGTCTTGCTGTCGCGCCGCCATTGGATATGGGGCGCTGCGGGAATGTGCAGCGGTGGGTTGGCCCGCGCCTCCGAGCCGCAGGTGGTGGCCAGTTTTTCCATTTTGGCCGATATGGCGCGTGAATTGGCACCCACCGGCGTGCGGGTCGCCTCGCTGGTCGGCCCTGACGCGGACGCCCATGTGTACAAGCCCACGCCAACCGATGCCCGCCGTCTATCGCAGGCCCGCATGGTGCTGGTCAACGGCCTTGGCTTTGAGGGCTGGATGGACCGTCTGATTCGAGTCTCCGGCCACGCTGGCGCGCCCGTGGTGGCCAGCCGCGGCATGGAGCCAAGGCGCTCGGGTGCGCACCAAAGCGGTCTTGGTAGCCACAGTCATGGTCACAAGCACAGCCACTCCGAGGTGGATCCCCACGCCTGGCACCACCCCGGTCATGCGCGCCGCTACGTGGACAACATCTCCCAGGCTTTGACCGAGCGCTGGCCGCAACACTCACAAGAGATCGCGGCACGCCAAAGCGACTACGTGCTGCGCATGAATGCGCTCGAGGGGCAGCTGCGTGCGCGCCTGTCGCAGGTACCACGTGATCAGCGGCGCGTGTTGGTATCGCATGACGCCTTTGGCTACCTTGGCGAGGCTTTCGGCATCGACTTTCTCGCCCCACAAGGCTGGACTACTGCGAGCGAACCTTCGGCCGCCGCTGTGGGGCGTCTGATTCGCCAGGTACGCGAGCAGCGCGTGCGGGCGCTGTTTGTGGAGAACATCAGTGATCCACGCTTGGTCGAGCGTATCGCCCAGGAATCTGGCGCACGCGTGGGCGGGGTGCTCTACTCCGATGCACTTTCGCACCCGGGCGGGCGGGCCGACACCTACCTGCGTCTGCTCGAGCACAACCTGGTGACACTCACCGATACCTTGCGGGCTACCCGCTGATCCAACCCCAACTTGTCTGCATGGAGCTTGCCCTATGCACCACTTGCATGCCTCATTCGTTCGCTGTGTCGTCCGCCTGCGGATGCTGGCCGCCGGCTTGGCGGCGCTGGCCGGGCCCATGGCCTGGGCCGGTCCGCATGAGCACGGCGTGGTTTACATCGATGTGGCCGTGGACGCAGGGCTGCTGTCGATGCAAATGCGTGCTCCCCTGGAGAGCTTGCTGGGTTTTGAGCGCGCTCCACGAACGGCCACTGAACGTCAGGCCGCCAGCGACTTGCTGGCGCATTTGCAGCAACCGCACGCCGTGATTCAACCAGACGCGGCAGCCGCCTGCGAGCTGCAGTCGGTGCAAATACAGGCCGAGGTGCTGCAGGGCCAGACGCAGGCTGCCCGCAGCGGCCATGCGGAGTTGCTCGGCCAATACCACTGGCGCTGCGCACGGCCTGAACTGTTGGCCAGCGCCAGCGTGACGCTCTTTGAGCGCTACCCTCGCACGCGCAAGGTGCAGGCGCAGGTGGCTGGACCCCGTGGCCAATCCCGAGTCACCCTAAGGCCTTTGACGCGTACGCTCGTGCTGGGCAGGTAAGCTTAGCGGCATGACCTTGCTTGCTCCTGTCCCATCACCCGTTTTGGAGTTGCGCGAGCTGCGCCACTGCTGGCCAGGGGCGGCACATTGCGCCTTGTCCGTCGATGCGCTGCGACTGCAGCCCGGCCAGCGCCTGCTGTTGCGCGGCTCCAGCGGCAGCGGTAAGAGCACCTTGCTGTCGATTGCCGCTGGCGTACTCATGCCCTCTTCGGGCCATGTGCTCCTGCAGGGCCAGGACTGGAGGGGGCTCGCCCCCGGCCAACGCGATGCCTTACGGGCCCGCTCTATCGGTTACATCTTTCAGCAGTTCAACCTCTTGCCTTACCTGAGCGCGCTCGACAACGTGCTGCTGCCCTGCCGTTTTTCGTCAGAGCGCGCCCAGGCCGCTGGGGATCCGGCGCAGGAAGCCCGACGGCTGCTGGCCGCGCTCGACTTGGCCACCCCGTTGTGGACGCGACCTGCCCGCCAATTGTCAGTGGGGCAGCAGCAGCGTGTGGCAGCGGCACGCGCGCTTATCGGCAGCCCCGCCCTGGTGATGGCCGACGAGCCCACCTCCTCGCTCGACGAAGCTCGACGCGACGCTTTCATGCAGCTGCTCCTAGCACAGTGCGAGGCCGCCGGCAGCTCCTTGCTGTTTGTCACCCACGATGAACGGCTATCGCGACATTTTGACCAGATGCTGGTGCTCGATGCACCCGGCGCAAAGGAAGCGGGCGCATGAACACGGGCGCGCTCAGTCTTTTTGCGCTCGCCTGCAAGAGCGCCTGGAGCCGACGTTTTGGCCTGACCATTGTGGCGCTGTCGGTGGCTTTATCCACCTTCTTGCTGTTGGGCCTGGAGCGGTTGCGGCAGGACGTACGCCAGCAGTTTTCCCAGTCGGTTTCTGGGACAGACTTGATCGTAGGTGCGCGCACGGGCAGCGTTCAACTGCTGCTGTACTCGGTATTCAGAATCGGCAACGCCACTCAAAACATCCGATGGAGCAGCGCGCAAGCGATTGCTTCCGAACCGAGTGTGGCCTGGACGATTCCCATCTCACTTGGCGACTCGCACAGGGGTTTTCCTGTGGTCGGAACCACGCAGGCCTACTTTGCGCATTTCCGTTATGGCGAGCGTCAAGGGCTGGTGCTGGACCAAGGTCGTGCCTTCACCGGCGTATTCGACACGGTGCTCGGCGCCGAGGTGGCCGAACGCCTGGGCTATCGCCTGGGCCAACGCATCACGCTTAGTCATGGCAGCGGGGAGTTCAGCGCCAATGAGCATGACGACAAACCTTTTGAGGTGGTCGGTATCCTCGCGCGCACCGGCACTCCAGTGGATCGGTCGGTACACATTGGTTTGGACGGCATGGAGGCCATTCACCTTGACTGGGTGGCCGGCGCAAGGATTTCGGGTCTGTCGGTGACAGCTGGACAAGCACTGCAGCAGGACCTCACGCCACGCTCGGTCACGGCCTTGCTGGTAGGTCTGAAGTCCCGTGCGGCCGTTTTCGGCCTGCAAAGGAGTGTGGGCCAATATGCCAGTGAGCCGCTCATGGCGGTGCTGCCCGGTGTGGCGCTTGACGAACTGTGGCAGGCCGTTGGGCTGAGCGAGCGCGTGCTGATGCTCATGAGCGCGCTGGTTGCCGCAGTCAGCCTGACGGGACTTGTGGCTGTGGTGATCACCGGGCTCGAGCAGCGGCGCCGCGAGTTGGCTGTGCTGCGAGCCGTGGGGGCAAGTCCGCAGCGTGTGTTCGCTTTGCTGGTGCTTGAGGGAGGGCTGCTGACTTCGATCGGCGCTTTTTTGGGAATCCTTCTGTGGATTTTGGTCATCGTGGTGCTCAGACCTTGGCTGCAGTGGGCGTTTGGGCTGGAATTGCGCTTGTCCTGGGGCTGGCCTGAAACAGCGCTTGCAGGCGCTATTTTTTGTGCCGGTTGCCTGGCCTCCGTGCTGCCGGGATGGCGGGCCTACCGCCTGTCCTTGCTGGACGGCTTGCAGCCCCCGACTTGAAGCTTGGAGAATCTGCCCATGAATGCGAACCGTCGCTGTTTTTTGCGCGCCGCCTGCGGCGTCCCGCTGTCAGTCGCTGCGTTTTCAGTGCTCTCGCAGTCCTGGGCGTCTGGGCATCGCACTTTGCGTTGGGAAGACCTTATGCCACTGGGTTGGGACCCCATGGCTGCGCTGAAACAGGCCGGCCTGGACCCGCGGGCCGTTGGCGAAGGCAGTGCCGATGAAATGCAGGCCTCGCTCAAGCTGCGGGAGATTTGGGACAGTGCGCCCGTACGCCAGGATCTGCAGGGAACCAAGGTGCGGCTGCCTGGGTATGTGGTGCCTCTGGAGTATTCGCAAGGCGCCATCCGCGAGTTTCTTTTGGTGCCTTACTTTGGCGCGTGCATTCATTCGCCGCCGCCTCCGGCCAATCAGATCGTTTTGGTGCGTCTGGACAAACCAGCGCGCTTGCAGACCATGGATGTGGTCTGGGTCTGGGGTGAATTGATCGTGCATCGCTACCGCAGTGATTGGGGCATCAGCGGCTATCAGATGCTTGCCCGCGGCACCGTGCCCTACCGCGAATCGCATACGCGCTGATGCCTGTTGTGTCATTGCCCACCCCAGGCCCTGTGGAGCCGTGTTCCAGCGCTGCTCGATCTCTCACAAGCAAAGAAATCGATTAACCTTCAACTTGGACTTACTTCCTTAAGGAAGGAAGCCAGGGTCAGCCTGTACTGCTCACAAAAAGCGCAAAGTCCGATCCGTTGCCAGACCGGGCTTTTTCAGGGCGACCGGAAGGCCGTGCTACTTGCGCGCAGGCGGCAAGTCCGTGCAACTGCCATGCGCCACTTCGGCCGCCATGCCTATGCTCTCGCCCAGGGTGGGGTGCGGGTGTATGGTTTTGCCGATGTCGACCGCATCGGCACCCATTTCTAGGGCCAGAGCAATCTCGCCGAGCATGTCGCCCGCGTTGGGGCCGACGATGCCGCCGCCCAAAATCTTGCCGTGGCCGTGGGCCTCGGGGCTGTCGTCGAACAAGAGCTTGGTAAAGCCCTCGGTGCGGCCGTTGGCGGTGGCGCGGCCCGAGGCGGCCCA
>JBILDR010000172.1:0-7359 GCA_044352515.1 Polaromonas sp. | reverse complement strand
GCAATCGCGTGAGCGTGTGGGAGGCCCCGCCCTGTGGGAGCGCCGCCCTCGGCGCGATAGGACCTGCAATCGAGCGCCGCGCCACATCGGTGGCCGCATCGCCGCGAGGGCGCGGCTCCCACACTCCACTACCTTCGCCGCGAGGGCGCGGCTCTCACACTCCGCTGCCTTTGCCGCGAGGGTGCATCTCTCACACGCTACTGCCTTCGCCGCGAAGGCCGGCGCCCATACCTCTCATCGAAGCGCAGCGCTTTCCCAAAGGCTTTATCGCGCCGAGTGCGCTGCTTGCACAAGCCATCGCGCCAAAGAGTGAACTGCCTCAGAGCCTCGCTTAGCCGCCCATCAGCCTGCTGCCAGAGTTTTTCTCGCCACCTGCTCCAGCAAGGCCAGTGTCGCCTGCTGGGTCAGAGTGCCTGGCCGCAGGGAGCTGGTCGAGGTCGACAGGGCGATGCGCAGCTGCGGTTGTTCGATCGGGCGTGTGGCATAGGCCGAGGGCCGGATCGAGCTCATCACCGCGTTGCGCGACAGGATGGCGCAGCCGGCGCCGTCGGCCACCAGGTCCAGGATGGCGCTGACCCCGTCGATCTCCAGCGCGATCTGCGGCTTGCAGCCTATGGCGGCCATTTGGGCCTCCACCAGCATGCGTATCGCATTGGGCCGGCTGGGGATGACCAGCGGCAGCGCCGCCACCTCGCGCAGCGGCAGGGGCGGCGGCGGTGGATCCTCCTGCAGCCCGGGCGGGCGGGGCTGGACCAGCAGCAGCTCTTCTTCCAGCAAGGCCCGGTGCTCGATGCCCGGCATGGGGCTGGGGTTGTAGAGCACTGCAATGTCCAGGCGGCCGCTGAGCAGGTTTTCCTGCATCGCGCTGGACAGCCCTTCGCTGATCGACAGCTGGGCCTGCGGCAGTTGCTGACGAAAGGCGCGGGTCAGCGGCACCGTCAGCATCCGCGCTACGCTGGGCGGCATGCCCAGGGCCACCCGGCCGCTCAGGCCGCTGCGCACCCGGGCCAGCTCCTCGCGCGCCCGCTCGACCTGGTGCAAGATGCCGCGTCCGTGCTCGAGCAGCAACTGCCCGGCCTCGGTTGGGGTGGCACCACGGCCATTGCGCCTGAGCAGATGCTGACGCAGCTCCACCTCAAGCAGGCGAACCTGGCGGCTCAGGGCGGGCTGGGCGATGCCCAGCATCTGGGCCGCCCGGGTGAAGCTGCCGAGCTCGGCCACGCGCACAAAATATTCCAGCTGCTTGAGGTCCATGGCTTGTCTTGTTCAGAAGATTTTCCCATAGCTTCACTTTGGATATGCCTAAATGATATATCTGGTAGTCGACCGCCCCCCTTGGGCCCGGCCGCGGGCCCGACCACAATCGAGCGCTCGAAAGACTGCTTCGTAAAGGAACCCCATGAGCCTGGCCCAGCCCCTGATCATCGATGTCCACGGTCACTACACCACCGCGCCCAAGGCGCTGGAAGAGTGGCGCAACCGCCAGATTGCCGGCATCAAGGACCCCGCGTCCATGCCCAAAGCCTCAGAGCTCAAGATCAGCGACGACGAATTGCGCGAGTCCATCGAGCTCAATCAACTGGCCAAGATGAAGGAGCGGGGCTCGGATCTGACCATCTTCAGCCCGCGCGCGAGCTTCATGGCCCATCACATCGGCGACTTCCAGGTGTCCTCCACCTGGGCGGCGATCTGCAATGAGCTGTGCTTTCGGGTCTCGCAGCTGTTTCCGGACCACTTCACCCCGGCCGCGATGCTGCCGCAGTCACCGGGGGTGGACCCGGCCACCAGCATCCCTGAGCTGGTCAAGTGCGTGGAACAGTACGGCAACGTGGGCATCAACCTCAACCCCGATCCTTCCGGTGGCCACTGGACCTCGCCGCCCTTGAGCGACAAGGCTTGGTACCCGATCTACGAAAAAATGGTTGAGTACGACATCCCCGCGATGATCCATGTCTCGACCAGCTGCAACAGCTGCTTTCACACCACCGGGGCGCACTACCTCAATGCCGACACCACGGCCTTCATGCAGTGCCTGACCAGCGACCTGTTCAAGGACTTCCCCACGCTCAAGTTCCTCATTCCGCACGGCGGCGGCGCGGTGCCCTATCACTGGGGGCGTTTTCGCGGTCTGGCGCAAGAACTCAAGAAGCCGCTGCTGACCGAACACCTGCTGCACAACATCTTTTTTGACACCTGCGTCTACCACCAGCCGGGCATCGACCTGCTGACCAAGGTCATCCCGGTTGACAACATTCTGTTTGCCTCCGAGATGATCGGCGCGGTGCGTGGCATCGACCCGGAAACCGGCCACTATTTCGACGACACCAAGCGCTACATCCAGGCCACCGCCAACCTCAACGAGGAGCAGCGCTACAAGGTTTATGAAGGCAATGCGCGCCGGGTGTTTGGCCGTCTCGATGCCGCCCTGAAAAAGAAAGGACTCTGATATGTACGAACTTGGTGTCGTCTACCGCAACATCACCCGCGCCGACCGCGCAGCCACCGACGCGCTGGCCGCGCTCGGCTCGGCCACCGTCCATGAGGCCATGGGCCGCGTGGGCCTGCTCAAGCCCTATATGCGCCCCATCTATGCCGGCGCGCAGGTTTCGGGCACGGCGGTGACCGTGCTGCTGCACCCGGGCGACAACTGGATGCTGCATGTGACGGCCGAGCAGATCCAGCCTGGAGACATCGTGGTGGCGGCCATCACCGCTGAATGCACCGACGGTTATTTCGGCGACCTGCTGGCCACCAGCTTCCAGGCGCGCGGAGCCCGGGCGCTGATCATCGACGCAGGCGTGCGCGATGTGAAGACGCTGACCGAAATGAAGTTCCCGGTGTGGAGCAAAGCGATTTCGAGCAAGGGCACGATCAAGGCCACGCTGGGCTCGGTCAACATCCCGGTGGTCTGCGCCGGCATGGCCATCAACCCCGGCGACGCCATCGTGGCTGACGACGACGGCGTGGTCTGCGTGCCCCAGGCCTTGGTGGCCAAGACCCTGGCTGCCGCGCAGGCCCGCGAAGCCAATGAAGGCGAAAAACGCGCCAAGCTGGCCTCGGGCGTGCTGGGCCTGGACATGTACAAGATGCGCGAGCCACTGGCGGCAGCCGGTCTGCGCTACATCGACTGAAAGCCTCGCATGAGCAAACCCACCACAGGTGACTTCACCAAAACCGCCGGCTGGCTGGACTGGTACACCGGCCCGTCCAAGCCCCGCTTCCAGCTGCCCCCCGGTGCCGTCGATGCGCACTGCCACGTCTTTGGCCCCGGCGCCGAGTTTCCCTACGCGCCTGAGCGCAAGTACACGCCCTGCGACGCCAGCAAGGCGCAGCTCTTTGCGCTGCGCGACCACCTGGGCTTTGCCCGCAACGTGGTGGTGCAGGCCACCTGCCACGGCGCCGACAACCGCGCTATGGTCGATGCCTGCCTGGCCTCCGGCGGCAAGGCGCGCGGCGTGGCCACGGTCAAGCGCTCGGTCACTGACGAAGAGCTGCAGGCCCTGCACGCAGCCGGCGTGCGCGGCGTGCGCTTTAACTTCGTCAAGCGCTTGGTGGACTTCACGCCCAAGGACGAGTTATTGGAAATTGCCGGGCGCATTGGCAAGCTGGGCTGGCATGTGGTGATCTACTTCGAGGCGGTGGACCTGCCCGAGCTGTGGGACTTTTTCACTGCCCTGCCCACCACCGTGGTGGTCGACCACATGGGTCGGCCCGACGTGAGCAAGCCTATCGATGGGCCCGAATTCCAGCTCTTCCTCAAGTTCATGCGTGAGCACACCAATGTGTGGAGCAAGGTCAGCTGCCCTGAGCGCTTGTCGGTGGCCGGCCCCAAGGCCTTGAACGGCGAGCAACATGCCTACCGCGACGTGCTGCCCTTTGCGCGGCGCGTGGTCGAGGAATTCCCCGACCGCGTGCTCTGGGGCACCGACTGGCCGCACCCCAACCTGAAAGACCACATGCCCGACGACGGCCTGCTGGTGGACTTCATCCCGCACATTGCACCCACGGCCGAGCTGCAAAAGAAGCTGCTGGTGGACAACCCGATGCGGCTGTATTGGCCGGAGGAACACTGACATGGCTTTGGACAAACCCTATCTGGACGTGCCCGGCACGACCATCTTCGATGCCGAGCAAAGCCGCAAAGGCTACTGGCTCAACCAGTTCTGCATGAGCCTGATGAAGGCCGACAACCGCGAGCGTTTCAAGGCCAATGAGCGCGCCTACCTCGACGAGTGGGCCATGAGCGAAGAGCAAAAGCAGGCTGTGCTGGCGCGCGACCTGAACTGGTGCATACGCACCGGCGGCAACATCTACTTCCTGGCCAAGATTGGCGCCACCGACGGCAAGAGTTTTCAGCAAATGGCCGGCTCCATGACTGGCATGACCGAGCAGGAATACCGCGACATGATGATCAAGGGCGGCCGCTCGGTCCAGGGCAACCGCTATCTCGGCGAGGACGGCGACGCCCAAGCCCACCGCCAGCCGCAAGGCGCTGCTGGCAAGACGCAACACACCCAAGGAGCCTGATCCATGGCCCGCATCACCGCCTCCGTCTTCACCTCGCACGTGCCCGCCATCGGCGCGGCCATGGACCTGCACAAGACCCACGAGGACTACTGGAAGCCGGTCTTTGCCGGCTACGAGTACTCCAAGCAGTGGATGAAGGACAACAAGCCCGACGCTGTCATCCTCGTCTTCAACGACCATGCCACCGCCTTCAGCCTGGACATGATCCCGACCTTCGCCATCGGCACGGCGGCCCAGTTCCAGCCGGCCGACGAAGGCTGGGGCCCGCGCCCGGTGCCTATGGTCTATGGCCATCCGCAGCTGGCCTCGCACATCGCGCAAAGCGTGATTCAGCAGGACTTTGACCTGACCATCGTCAACAAGATGGACGTGGACCACGGGCTGACCGTGCCGCTGTCACTGATGTGCGGTGAGCTCGACCCGCGCCAAGACGCCTGGCCCTGCCCGGTGATTCCCTTTGCGGTCAACGTGGTGCAGTACCCGGTGCCCAGCGGCATGCGCTGCCTCAAGCTCGGCCAGGCCATCCGCAAGGCTGTCGAGAGCTACGACGAAGACCTGAACGTGCACATCTGGGGCACCGGCGGCATGAGCCACCAACTGCAGGGCGCGCGCGCAGGCCTGATCAACCGCGAGTGGGACAACAACTGGCTGGACAAGATGATCAGCGACCCGGTGGCCTGCGCGCAGACCCCGCACATCGACTATGTGCGCGAAGCCGGTAGCGAAGGCATTGAACTGGTGATGTGGCTGATCGCACGCGGCGCCATGGCCGACCTCCATGACAACCAACTCAGCGGCCCCCCGCTCAAGCTCAAGCACCGCTTCTACCATGTGCCGGCCAGTAACACAGCGGTGGGGCACGCGATTTTGGAAGCGACCTGAAAATCCGCTGAAGGTATGGTCACGCTTATCAGGAGCACCCCATGAGCATCAAAAATGGCATGCGCCCCGTCCATCCCGGTGAGGTGCTGCGTGAAGACTACCTCGCGCCCCTGGCGATGAGCGCCAACGCCCTGGCCAAGCGGCTGCACATCCCGGCCAGCCGCATCAACGACATCGTGCTCGAGCGCCGTGGCGTCTCCGCCGACACCGCCTTGCGGCTGGCGCATTTTTTTGGTGGCGACGCGCAAAGTTGGCTCAACCTGCAAACCCAGCACGACCTGCGTGTTGCCGAAATCGATAAGGCCGCGACCATCGCTCGCGAGATCGAGCCCCTGGCGGCCTGAAAGCAAGCCCTTCAAGACACTCACAAGAAAGACTCAAACCCATGACCATCAAAGTAGCCCTGGCCGGCGCCGGCGCCTTCGGCATCAAACACCTGGACGGTATCAAGAACATCGCAGATGTCGAGGTGGTCTCGCTCATCGGCCGCGAGCTGGCCAAGACCCAGGAAGTGGCCGACAAGTACGGCATCAAGCATGTCAGTACCGACCTGGCCGACAGCCTGAAGATCAAGGAAGTTGATGCCGTCATTCTGTGCACGCCCACGCAGATGCACGCCAGCCAGTCGCTGGCCTGCCTGGAAGCGGGCAAGCATGTGCAAGTGGAAATTCCCCTGTGCGACGTACTCAAGGACGGCGAAAAAGTCGTGGCCCTGCAAAAGCAGACCGGCCTGGTGGCCATGTGCGGCCACACCCGGCGCTTTAACCCCAGCCACCAGTACGTGCACAAGAAAATCGTGGCCAAGGAATTCAACATCCAGCAGATGGATGTGCAGACCTACTTTTTCCGCCGCACCAATATGAACGCACTGGGCCAGCCGCGCAGCTGGACCGATCACCTGCTGTGGCACCACGCCGCCCACACCGTGGACCTGTTCGCCTACCAGGTGGGCAGCCCCATCGTCAAAGCCAACGCCATCCAGGGCCCCATCCATCCAGCGCTGGGCATCGCCATGGACATGAGCATCCAGCTGCAGGCGGCCAACGGTGTGATCTGCACGCTCAGCCTCTCGTTCAACAACGACGGTCCGCTGGGCACCTTCTTTCGCTACATCGGCGACACCGCCACCTACTTGGCGCGCTACGACGACCTGTTCACCGGCAAGGAAGAAAAGATCGACGTGAGCCAAGTGGACGTATCCATGAACGGTATCGAGCTGCAGGACCGCGAATTCTTCGCCGCCATCCGCGAAGGCCGCGAGCCCAATGCCAGCGTGGCCCAGGTGCTGCCCTGCTACCAAGTGCTGCACCAGTTGGAGCAGCAGTTCGCCTGACCTGACTGCCCCCCTCTTCCCCTGGGTTGAGGGCACCGTGCATCGGAAAACTTTTTACAGCGAGAAGCACATGCAACAACGTCAACTTGGTCCTTTCAGCGTCAGTGCCATCGGCCTGGGCTGCATGAACATCTGCCACGCCTATGGCTCGCCCATTTCAGAACAGGATGCTGCGCGCCTGTTGCTGGCAGCGCTGGATGCGGGCGTGACGCACTTTGACACTGCGGCCTTGTATGGCATGGGGGTCAGTGAAACGCTGGTGGGCAAGTACCTGTCCAAGCACCGTGACCAATTCACGCTCGCCAGTAAATGCGGCATGAGCGGCGTGCCCAATGAGCAGGGCGTGAAGGTGCGCGTCATCGACGGCCGCCCCGCCACGATCAAGGCCACCTGCGAAGAAGCCTTGGGCCGCTTGCAGACCGATGTGATCGACCTGTATTACCTGCACCGCTGGGACAAGAAAATCCCCATTGAAGACAGTGTGGGCGCTTTGGCCGACCTGGTGCGCGAGGGCAAGATACGCAGCATCGGACTGTCCGAGGTGTCGGCCGCAACATTGCGCCGAGCGCATGCGGTACACCCGGTCACGGCCTTGCAGACCGAGTACTCGCTGTGGT
>JBILDR010000171.1:0-7412 GCA_044352515.1 Polaromonas sp. | reverse complement strand
ATTTCACGCCAGCAGCGATACCAGCCAGGGCCGGCGCGTGTTCTGGGGCCGGGTCGCCACCGGACAGTTCATACCCGGCCAGGCGGTCACGGTGCTGCCCAGTGGCAAGAGCGCCGTGGTCGCCGAGGTGCTGGACCACTCACGCCGGCCGCTTGGCGTCAGCGCCGGTCGCAGTGCCGGCCTGATCCTGGACCGCGAGCTTGATGTTTCGCGTGGCGACACCTTGGTGACAACCGAGGCCTCGCCCGAGCTGCGGCGCGAGCTGCGCGTTCGGGTGGCCTGGCTGGACGACGAGCCCCTGGTGCCCGGGCGGCTGTATTGGGCCCTGCACGGCCACCGCTGGGTCAAAGCCAAGGTCAGCCGCATCGTGCACCAGCTGCACATCGACACCCTGCAAACCCGGGAGGCGGCCCAATTGGGTGCCAACGCCATCGGCCTGATTGATCTGAGCTTGCAAGAGGCGCTGCCCACCCTGCCCTACGCCCAGTCACGCGCCTTGGGCTCTTTGGTGCTGGTCGATACCGCCTCGCACCGCACTGCCGGGGCAGTGCTGGTCGAAAGCCCATAAAATCAGGTTTTCTTCGACTCAGGCTAGATTCATGACCCACGTCGTCTCCGACTCCTGTATCCGTTGCAAATACACCGACTGTGTAGATGTTTGCCCGGTGGACTGCTTCCGCGAAGGCCCGAATATGCTGGTCATCGACCCAGATGAATGCATCGATTGCGCGGTCTGCATCCCCGAATGCCCGGTCAATGCGATTTATGCCGAGGAAGACCTGCCGGCCGAGCAGATGGCCTTCATCAAGCTCAATGCCGATCTGGCCAAACTGTCAAACTGGAAAAGCATCACCAAGCGCAAGCCGCCCTTGGCCGACGCCGACGACTGGAAAGATAAAACCGACAAACTCAGCGAACTACAGCGCTGAAACCTCGCAGCGCAGCGGCCCTGACCGCTGCGCTCGCCCCTAACGCCAGATACCCCGACGTGACAACCTATACCGCCCCGCATGAAGTGGAGGGCCTGATCGAGACTGACGCCATCATCGTCGGCGCCGGTCCGGTCGGTCTGTTCCAGGTTTTTGAACTGGGCCTGCTCGAAATCAAGGCCCATGTGATCGACTCCCTGGCCTACCCCGGCGGTCAGCCCATCGAGCTGTATCCGGACAAGCCCATCTACGACATCCCGGCCATCCCGGTGTGTACCGGCAAGGAGCTCACCGACGCCCTGCTCAAGCAGATCGAACCCTTCGGCGCCACCTTCCATCTGGGGCAAACCGTGACCGAGGTGCGCCAGGAAAGCGATGGCCGGTTCTTTGTGCAGACCAGCAAGGGCACCCGCTTTCTGAGCAAAACCATCTTCATCGCCGCAGGTGTGGGCGCCTTCGAGCCGCGCACCCTCAAGGTCGACGGCCTGGACAAATTCAACGACACACAGCTGTTCTACCGGGTCCGCAACCCGGCCGACTTTGCCGGCAAAAACCTGATGGTCGTCGGCGGCGGCGACTCGGCCCTGGACTGGACCCTGAACTTCGCGGCTGAGGGCCCGAATAAAGCCGAAAGCGTGATCCTGGTACACCGCCGCGACGGCTTCAAGGCCGCACCGGCCAGCGTGGCCAAGATGAAAGAGCTGTGCGATGCCTACGAGATGCAATTCATCGTCGGCCAAGTCACCGGCTACGAGGAGCGCGATGGCAAATTGGTCGGCGCCAAGGTCACCGGCGGCGACGGCGTCACCCGGGTGGCGCCTACCGACGCCCTGCTGGTGTTTTTTGGCCTGAGCCCCAAGCTGGGGCCGATTGCCGACTGGGGCCTGCAGATCGAGCGCAAGCAACTGGTGGTCGATACCGAAAAATTTTCCACCAGCATCCCGGGCATATTTGCGGTCGGCGACATCAACACCTACCCCGGCAAGAAAAAGCTCATTCTCTCGGGCTTTCATGAATGCGCCCTCGCCGCCTTTGCGGCTGCCGCGCTGATCTTCCCCGAAAAAGGCAAGATCCACCTGCAATACACCACCACCAGCCCCAAGCTGCACAAGGTGCTGGGGGTGGAGTCGCCGGTGTTTGATTGATGGGCTAGGCCAACGCGCTCATGTGATGCGGGGAGCGAGACCCGTCAGAGCGTGAGGCAGTGCTCTGGGCCGGCACCGACGACGATGTTCGGGCTCAGGCGAGCGTCGAAAGTAACAAGACGGCACTGATGCCTGACGGCCAAGCCGAGCAGGTAGCTGTCGGTGATCTGCCGGTGTCCAAGCATCTCAGCCCAGTTGAGGCTACTGGCATCCAGCAAACTGTAGTCATCTGCAATGAAACGATGCGCCGGGTGAGCCAGGGCCCGCGAGAGGCGTTGTGCAATGACGGGCAAAGGAAACGCCCCTGGATACGAGGGCTGGGCCATGATGCGCAAGCAGCCGTTTTGCGTCAGGGGGCAAGACGCCCAGCCCTGATCAATGTCTTGCTCCAGCCACAAGCGCGCCCGCATGTGATGGACGTGCGCTGCATCAAGTAACGCAATCAAAACATTCACATCGAGCAGGGCCCGCATCAGACCCCTTCTGCGTCGCGCAGACGATTGATGAGCTCGTTGGTGACGATCACGCCCCTGGCCGGCAAAGGGTCAAACCCGGTAGATATGGGGCTGGACGCATGCAGGGCGGCTGCGCCTGATTGGCCCGTCAGTGCCTGGCGGAGCAGTTCCGAAACGACCCGGCCCACGCCCACCTGCTTCTGGCGGGCAATCTCCTTGGCAGCGCTTAAGACGTCGGTTTCAATGTCGATGGTGGTGCGCATAGAGGCAATCCAGTGATGCGGTGTCATCATGATGATAGCGCATCAACTTACCCATCCAGTGAATGATTATTCATTATTGATAGCGGTGGCACCCGCTTTCTAAGCAAGACCATCTTCATCGCCGCCGGCGTGGGCGCCTTCGAGCCGCGCACCCTCAAGGTCGACGGTCTGGACCAATTGAACGACACACAGTTGTTCTACCGGGTCCGCAACCCGGCCGACTTTGCCGGCAAAAACCTGATGGTCGTCGGCGGCGGCGACTCGGCCCTGGACTGGACCCTCCACTTCGCGGCCGAAGGCCAGGATGGAACCGCCGCAAGCGGCGGGAAAGCCGAAAGCGTGATTCTGGTGCACCGGCGCGACGGCTTCAAGGCCGCACCGGCCAGCGTGGCCAAGATGATGGAGCTGTGCGAGGCCTACGAGATGCAATTCATCGTCGGTTTTTTGGCCTGAGTCCCAAGCTCGGGCCGATTGCCGGCTGGGGCCTGCAGATCGAGCGCAAGCAATTGGTGGTCGATACCGAAAAGTTTTCTACCAGCATCCCGGGTATTTTTGCAGTCGGCGACATCAACACCTACCCCAGCAAGAAAAAGCTCATCCTCTCGGGCTTCCATGAATGCGCCCTCGCCGCCTTTGCTGCTGCGGCGCTGATCTTCCCTGAAAAAGGCAAGATCCACCTGCAATACACCACCACCAGCCCCAAGCTGCACAAGGTGCTGGGGGTGGAATCGCCGGTGTTTGATTGACCAGGGCTAAAAGCTGCGCTCCTAGAGAGCGCAGCACCTGTCGGTTCATCGCAAGGGCCCCCGCCCTAGGAAAGAGCGGGGCCTTCACACGCTGACACACTCACAACACCTGCTGGACGGTGGCGTTGCGATCTATCCAAAGGTGGGCACCCGCGTTGGACCAGAGCCCGTAGCTGTAGCCATCGACGCTCACCTCGGAGCCGGTAGCTACCCAGCCGCTTTCCTCTAGCCTGACCACATCGTTGGTCCCCGTCTTGACGACCAGGGTTGACTGATCGGCATCCAGCACGGCAGCCCTGTGTACGCTCACCTCGTTGGCCTGAGGATCAGCAGCCAAATCCAGTCTCTGCGTGGCTTGCTCGACCCAGCTTTGCAACGACCACGAAGAGAAAAACACATCAACCAGGTCGTGAGCGACGCCGTCGCTGTCGGTCCAGGAGGCATTGAGTCCGAGCAGATTACCGTTGTCGATCTGCGTGCCGACCTGGGCCTGCAAGCCCAGGGATGCGACGTCCAGGTCTGCCAGCGACTTCAGCTCAGAGGGCTGAGTCACGCCGTCGATGTTCGCGTCAACCCAGACCAGAAGCTTGGCAAAGACGGCATCCTGACTGTCAATCACGCCATCGTGGTTGAGGTCGTACTGGGCCAAGGCGGCAAAGCCGTCGACCGCCTTGCCATTGGGAGTGTCGGTGCCGTTGCCGAACAGTTCCCGTCCATCGTTGATCTGGCCATCGCCATTGAGGTCCAGCACCAGCAAGCCATCATGGCCATCGGTCCAACCTGTGCGCACAGGGGCGCCGGTCGCCAGCACATCAAACAGGATCCCGCGCTGCACAGATGTGGTGCGCACGCCATTGCCGTCGAGGTCCAGAACCATTGGGGTGATGGTGTCCAGCGTGAAGCTGCCAGCCGCTACTGCCGACAGATTGCCCGCCGCATCGACCGTATACAGGCTGTAGGTTCCGTCCTCCAACCCGGCCAGGCTCAGGCTGGTGTTGATGCTGGCCGTAGTGATGGCCACGCTGTTCCATTTGGCATCAGCAGCGCCAGTGATGCTGGCCAGGTTGGTCACGGTCACCGGGCTGCTGCCTCCGGTCTTGACCAGGTAGGCGATGCCTATTTCGCTGCTTTGCACCGTGGCCGTGCCGCTGCTCGTCGCAGTACCGGCGCTCAAGGTAGCCGTAGGTGCGGTGGAATCGACCGTGTAGGTGCTGCTGGCCACAGCCGACAGGTTGCCCGCTGCATCCACGGTATAGAGACTGTAGGTGCCGTCTTCCAGGCCAGCCAAGCTCAAAGAGGTGGCCGTGTTGGCCGTGGTGATCGCTGCGCGGTTCCATTTGGCACCCGCTGCATTGGTGATGCTGGCCTCGTTCGTCACGGTCACCGGCCCTGATCCGCCAGACTTGACCAAGTAGGCCGTACCCGCCTCTGAGCTTTGCACCGAGGCGTTGGCCGTGTTCGGACTCGCGCCTGTCGTCAGTGAGGCCGTGGGCGCTGTCGTGTCAATCACAGGCAGGAACAGGGAATAGCTCACGCCAGTGTTGGCGTCCGGCGCACTGGCGGTAAAGAACCTCGTCACCGCCGAATCGGCTGACAAGCTTGCATAGCTCGTGCTGGCGGATGCAGGAGCCATGTTGTTGGCACTGACGAAGATGGCCGTGTTGGCCGCTGAGGAGCCCGTGCCAAACAGGTTGATGCTGTTGATGGTGGTGTTGCTGCCAAGGTCAATCTGAAACCACAGATGCTCTTTCAGCGCGCTGGTGGAGTTGTCTCCGCTGCTGAGGAACGTGCCGCTATCTCGTTGGCCATCAGCCACCCCACCCCAATAATAGACAGAGGCACTCGCGCTCCTGATCACTGTTTTTCCGCGCGCCACGTTCACGCCGTTGGACATCACCTCTACATCCTGCACGCCCCAATAGGTGCCAGTCCACAGGCTAGGATCGGCCTTGATCAAGACGTAGCGTGCCTGGCCGCCCGCGTAATCGATGTTGGGGATATTGCCGGCATTGGCGGTATGAACAAAGGCATTGCCCGCTGCATCGTTCAAACCGAGCGACAGCGCGGTCTTGAGAGCCGACTCGCTGATGTCGACCTGTCCGTTTTGATTGGCCGCCACGGTGTAGGTCAGGAGGCGGGTGGTGTCTCCGGCATTGCCGCTCCAGGAGGCCGATACGCCCGCGCCACCCACCGTGAAGATATCGAGGTTGTCGCCACTGGTCAGGCCATTGACAGGGCCATCAAAAGTCAAGGACAACGCGATCGCCTCTCCAGCACTGTCTCCCGCGGTGCCAAAGAGTCTGGTTCGTGTTACGGCAGGCGAGGTGCTGGCAAGCGTGGGCGCCGTGGTGTCTGCCGTGAAGCTGCCTGTGGCTGCAGGCGTGCTGCCTGTGACGGCATTGCCCGCCAGATCACTCACGCCAGCCACCATGTTGCCCACCACAGCGATGCTGCCCGTGTCGGTCGTGCCTGTGCTGCTGATGGTGTAGGTCCAGGTGCGGGTGTTGCCCGTGGTGGTTCCAGCCGTCAGGGCGATGCCCGTCTCCGTGCCTATCGTCAAGGTGGGGGCTGCCGTGGGTTGACCGCTCACATCCTCGCTGTAGGTGGCGGTCACCGTGACCACGTCGCCTGCGTTGAGCAGTGTGCCGCTTGCGCCCGTGGCGCTGATGACCACGCTGGTAGCGGTAGGGGAGGTGGTGTCTGCCGTGAAGCTGCCTGTGGCCGCTGGCGTGCTGCCTGTGACGGCATTGCCCGCCAGATCGCTCACGCCGGCCACCATGTTGCCCACCACAACGATGTTGCCCGTGTCGGTCGTGCCCGCGCTGCTGATAGTGTAGGTCCAGGTGCGGGTGTTGCCCGTGGTGGCGCCGGCCGTCAGGGCGATGCCCAGCTCCATGCCTATCGCCAAGGTGGGAGCCGTCGTGGGTTGACCGCTCACATCCTCGCTGTAGGTGGCGGTCACCGTCACCACGTCGCCTGCGCTGAGCAGGGTGCCGCTGGCGCCCGTGGCGCTGATCACCACGCTGTTGACCGTGGGCGCCGTGGTGTCCGCCGTGAAGCTGCCCGTGGCCGCAGGCGTACTGCCTGTGACGGCGTTGCCCGCCAGATCGCTCACGCCAGCCACCATGTTGCCCACCACAACGATGTTGCCCGTGTCGGTCGTGCCCGCGCTGCTGATGGTGTAGGTCCAGGTGCGGGTGTTGCCCGTGGTGGCGCCGGCCGTCAGGGCGATGCCCAGCTCCATGCCTATCGCCAAGGTGGGAGCCGTCGTGGGTTGACCGCTCACATCCTCGCTGTAGGTGGTCGTCACCGTCACCACGTCGCCTGCGTTGAGCAGGGTGCCGCTGGCGCCCGTGGCGCTGATCACCACGCTGCTGACTGTTGGAGCTGTGGTGTCTGCCGTGAAGCTGCCTGTGGCTGCAGGCGTGCTGCCTGTGACGGCATTGCCCGTCACATCACTCACGCCGGCCACCATGTTGCCCACCACGGCGATGCTGCCCGTGTCGGTCGTGCCTGTGCTGGTGATGGTGTAGGTCCAGGTGCGGGTGTTGCCCGTGGTGGTTCCGGGCGTCAGGGCGATGCCCGTCTCCGTGCCTATCGTCAAGGTGGGGGCCGTGGTGGGTTGACCGCTCACCTCCTCGCTGTAGGTGGTCGTCACCGTCACCACATCGCCTGCGTTGAGCAGTGTGCCGCTGGCGCCCGAGGCGCTGATGACCACGCTGCTGACCGTGGGCGCCGTGGTGTCTGCCGTGAAGCTGCCTGTGGCCGCAGGCGTGCTGCCGGTGACGGCGTTGCCCGCCAGATCGCTCACGCCCGCCACCAGGTTGCCCACCACAGAGATGCTGCCCGTGTCTGTGGTGCCTGTGTTGGCGAT
>JBILDR010000170.1:0-7446 GCA_044352515.1 Polaromonas sp. | reverse complement strand
CGGCTTGCACAAAGCGATGAGCGACGGCCTCAAAGTGTGCGTCGTCATAGTTCAGACTGAAGATCAGTCGGCCCGAACCCACCCAGCTCAAGCCCAGCCCCTGCTGCCTGAGGTAGAACTGGAACATCCAGTTGTAGCGCGAAGGCTCGGTGAACAAAACCGTCCAGATGGTCGACAGATTGGCCATGCGCACTGGCAGATTGGCCTGCTGCAGCATGTCATTGAGGCGCTGCGCCCGCTGGTTCCAGCGTGCGTCAAGCCCGTCGTAGAGGGCCTGAACTTCAGGCGTCTTGAGGCGGCGCAAGAAGGCATTCATGGCACCCATCACATAGGGGTGGGCGTTGAAGGTGCCGCGGGCAAAGCAGATGTCGGCGGGGCGCTCTTCGCGAAAGCGCTTCATCCATGCGCTGCTGCCGCAGACCACGCCCACCGGCAGCCCGCCTCCCAGCGTTTTGCCATAGGTCACCATGTCGGCCTGAACCCCAAAGTAGGCCTGAGCGCCGCCGGGCGCCAGTCGAAAGCCGACGAAGACCTCGTCAAAGATCAAGGCAATCTTGCGCTCGGTGCAGACCTGGCGCAGCTTTTCGAGCCACTGCGTGTAGGCGCTGCGGTCAAACTGCGCACGCCGGCTGCTGTCGACCAGCGAGGAGTCGCCTGGCGCGCCGGCGTTGGGGTGCAGGGCTTGCAGCGGGTTGATCAGCACACAGGCAATATCGCGCCGGCTGCGCAGCACCTGCAGGCTGCGCTCGCTCATGTCGGCCAGGGTGTAGGTCTTGCCCGGAGGCAGGGGGTTGCCGGGGCCAGGCTGAACATCTTCCCACCAGCCGTGATAAGCCCCCGCGAAGCGCACCAGGTGCGAGCGCCCGGTGTGATAGCGGGCCAGGCGAACCGCCTGCATGACAGCCTCGGTACCCGACATATGAAACGTGACCTGGTCGAGCCCGGAAATTTCCTGCAGCGCCTTGACGTTGTCGAGCACGCAGGGGTGGTAGGCGCCAAGCACCGGCCCAAGCTCGCGCACCATGGCCATGCCTTCATCGATGCACTGCTTGTAAAAGTCATAGCCCATCAGGTTGACGCCGTAGGAGCCGGTGAGGTCGTAGAAGGTATTGCCGTCGAGGTCTTGGACAAACACATCATGGCTCGACTGCACGAAGCTGCCGATGCGCAGATGCTCGCGCAGATAGGGGCTGTACTGGTAGGGCACGCGGTAGCTGCCAGTAAATTGCAAGTCAGGCAGATAAGGCCGGGCCTGGCTGCTCGCGTCGGCCGTCTTTGCAAAGCGATGCGCGAAGTCGGCGCACAAGGCGGTAAAGCCTGCCCGTCTTTGGGCCACCACCTGCGCACTGGCTCCGTCGGAATTAAAGAACCTGTCCTCGTCGTAGGCGTAGCCCGGGATCAGCGAGGCCACCCGCTTGGCCAGCCGCGAATGGCCGGCCAGCGAGCGGTGCTTGGCCCGCGACAACTCCAGCCGCCTCTGGGTCTTGGGCAGCAACCACGCCATCAGGCCGAGGGCGGCCGCGGACATCAGCAATTGTTCGTTCATGCAGAGCTTTCTGAATCTGGTAGACCTCGTGTGTAAGCTTTAAATTTGAAAACTTGATGAAACCCACATTCCTTCGCCGCCTCTTCTTGCAGGAAGACCTCAACTTCCTTTTGACCAATCGGGTGCCACGGCAACTGCTAACCCGCTTCATGGGCCGGTTCAGCAAAATCCAAAACCCCTGGGTATGCCGAGCATCGATTGCGGTCTGGCGCCTGTTCACCGACCTCGATCTGAGCGATGCCAAGAAGCAGCGCTTTGTCAGCCTGCACGATTGCTTTACCCGCGAACTGGTAGCTGGCGCCCGCAGCATCGATGAGCGAGCGCCGATATTGAGCAGCCCCAGCGACGCCATCGTGGGTGCCTGCGGCCGCATTGAGGGCGACACACTGATCCAGGCCAAGGGGCTGAGCTACCGCTTGCAGGAGCTGTGCGGCCCGACGCAAGATGTGCAGCCCTTTCTGAACGGCTCTTATGTCACATTGCGGCTGACTTCGGCCATGTACCACCGCTTCCATGCACCGCATGACGGTCACATTGACCATGTGACTTACATCAGCGGGGATACCTGGAATGTCAACCCGATTGCGCTGGCGCGTGTCGAAAAGCTGTTCTGCCGCAATGAGCGCGCGGTGATCCGGATGCGGGTGGGCCCCGCGCAGCACCCCATCGCCCTGGTGCCGGTGGCGGCGATCCTGGTGGCCAGCATCCGGCTTCACTGCCTCAATGTGCTGCTGCATCTGCGCTTTAAGGGCCCCCATGAAATGCCGGTCTCTGCCGACTGTCGCAAGGGGCAGGAGCTGGGTTGGTTTGAGCATGGCTCGACCATCATCGTGCTGGTGCCTGCAGGTTTTCGCCTGGCCTCTGGCATAGCGCCAGGCCAGGCCATACGCATGGGCCAGGCCTTGATGGAGCTGCCGCCTGCTGGCGACTTCCGCTCAGACATGCTGCTGTAGGCCTTGCTCAAGTTCACGCAGGTCAATGAACTCAAAGTGGCTGAGGCTGAGATCAACAAGCTGCCGGCCCTGCTGCCCCCAGCGCTGAGGGCCCAAGCGCTGGATCAAGCGGGGCTCAGGCCTGACTCAATCGGGACTCAAGCCAGCGCATTGACGAAGACATTCGACCACTGCGCGTGAAATCCGTTGTCAGGCCGCTGGGCGGTGGGCGCCTGGCCTTGCAGCAGCACCCGCAAGCCGGCTTGCGCGCTGTCGATCAGCGGCAGCGACACATGGGGCTGCAGCATTTGCGCATAGCCGGCCAGGCCTGCGCCGCCCAGGATGATGGCGCGCACGCCTGGGCGGGCCGCATCCTGACAGGCCTGGCGCAGACAGCGCAGCGCCATCTCGGGGTCGGCCAGCATTTCGGCGCCGCTGGGCGCCACCGTCTCGATGTGAAGCAGTCGCGGGCCGTATCCCAGCGACTGCGCCAGGCGTTCGAGCATGGGCTTCCAGCGGACGCCGCCGGTGACGATGGCAAAGTCGCCATGGGCCGAAGCTTCAATGAAAGAGGCTTCGGCCAGGCCGGTGACCGGGCAGGCGCTGCATTCGCGCAGCGCAAACAGGCCCGGGTCACCAAAGCAGCCGATCAGCACCGCCTCAGGTGCTGGAGCGCCGGTGCGCAGCTGCGCGGCCCAGACCTCGAGCGCGGCATGCGCGGCCACCGCATGGCTGGCTTCGCAGGCAATGTAGGTGGCACCAAAGGGCGCGGTATGGGCATCCAAGCGCATATCCGCCGGTAGCAGCGGCGTGAGCGTCTGCACCAGCCTTTCGGTGGTCGAGCTACTGGTGTTGGGGTTGATCAGCAGCAGCCGGCGCTGCGGTGTGGAGGACATGGTCTATTCCTTGAAGGGCGGGTCTTTGGCAAGCTAGGCGACTGCGGAAGGCGAAGTGTGCAGGATGCGATGGTGCAGCTCGAACGGTATTGGGGAATCGTCAAGTTCAAGTGCACCGGTTTGGCGCGTGGATTTGGCGAAAAGCCCCAATCTGGTGCGCCATGGCTATGGTCTGAGCTTCTCGAACGGTCAGGCATCCTGGTGGGGCTTGGCATTGTTTGTGCTGAAATTGTCGGCCCGAGTCAAAGCGGCTTGAGGTCCCTCCCAATTTTTACAAGCTATCAACTGGAGTCACCATGAAACGTCGTCAACTGCTGGCCGCTGGAACTGCCGCCCTCGCCGCCCCCTGGGTTCATGCCCAAAGTGCTTCCTGGCCCAGCCGGCCGATCCGCCTGATGGTGCAATACCCCCCCGGCGGCCTGGTCGATACCGTCGCCCGCCTGATGGCGCCGCACCTGTCGCAGGCCCTGGGCCAAACCGTGGTGGTTGACAACAAGCCGGGCGCCGGCGGTCTGGTCGGCACCGACCTGGCCTCCAAGCAGCCGGCCGACGGCCATACCCTGCTGGTCAGCCACGCCTCTGTGCACATCTACGCCACTGCCACCCGCAGTACCATGCCTTTTGACCCGGTGGGTGACTTCACCCACATGGGCATGCTGGTGGAGGCGCCCATGCTGCTGCTGGTGCGGGCGCAGTCGCCCTTCCAGACCATGGCCCAGTACATGGCCGCCGCCAAGACACGCCCCATCCGCTACGGCTCTTCGGGCATAGGCTCGGCCAACCACCTGTATGGCGAGATGCTCAAGATCGAAGGCCCAGCACCCGAGCATGACCATGTGCCCTACCAGGGCAGCGCGCCGGCCATGCAGGACCTGATGGGCGGCCAGATCGACAGCCTGTTCGACCCAATCACCACCAACACCGCCCAGCTCAAGGGCGGCACGCTGCGCGCGCTGGCCATTTCCACGCCGGCCCGCTTGCCCGCCTTCCCCAACATCCCGACCTTTGCCGAGGTGGGCTTCCCCTCGCTGACCGGCTCGCAGTGGCTGGGCCTGTCGGGTCCCAAGAACATGCCGGCGCCCATCGTGCAAAGGCTGACGGCCCTGATTCCCGAGATCATGAGCAAGCCCGATATCATGGGCCGCCTGGAAGAGCTGCAGACGCTGCCGCGCAGGACCCCGGTGGTCGGCGACGAATTCGTCAAACTCATCCGCTCGCAAATCTCCACCTGGACGGCGGTGGCCAAGAAGGCCAAGGTCGAGGTGATCGCTTAAACCCTGCGTGCCCTTGCTGCTGCGTCGGGCCACCTTGCGGTGGCCCGATTCATTTGCAAGGCCGCCGCAACGGCCGCAGTACCTACGGACCCGGACATGACCGAAGTCGATTTCGAACAACTGGCCAGCTACCCCCGCTACAAACTCATGGCCAGCCTGATCGTGCCCAGGCCGATTGCACTGGTCACCACTTTGGGCGCCAACGGCGTGGCCAATGCCGCGCCGTTTTCCATGTTCAACATGGTCGGCGAAGACCCGCCCATCTTGATGATCAGCATCAACCGACTGGCCGATGGCAAGCTCAAGGACACCGCCGCCAACATCTTGCACAACGGCGAGTTTGTGGTGCACATGTCTGACGAGCCGATGGCGCAGAAGATGCACGACTGCGGCGAGGCCTTCCCGTCAGATGTGAGCGAGCTGAGCAAGGTGGGCCTGACGCCGGTGCCTGCGCACTGCGTGGCCCCGCCGCGCATCGCCGAATCGCCGGTGGCTTTTGAATGCGTGCTGCACGAAAAGCTCGAAACCGAAAGCCGCTACGTGTTCATCGGCCGCATCAAATGGCTGGCTGCCAGAGATGGCCTGATCGACACCCAAGCCTGGCGCGTCAATCTGCGCGAATACAGCCCCATCGCCCGCTTCGGCGCGAGCTTTTACACCCGCACCCTGGACCGCTTTTCGCTGGCCGACGCCCCGCGCGCAGCAGCGCCTGTGAGCACGTCGATCGACGAGCTGTGAATTCTGGGAGTGGGAGCGCCGCCCCGGCGCGATAGGGCATCCGATCAAGCGCCGCATCGCCGCGAGGGCGCGGCTCCCACACTCATAGCGGCTTCCATGCCCATAGCCATGTCCACACCCCCAACCGGCTTTTGAGTCCTGGGAGTAGGAGCGCCGCCCCGGCGCGATAGGGCATTCGATCAAGCGCCGCATCGCCGCGAGGGCGCGGCTCCCACACCCATAGCCCCACCGGCTTTTGAGTCCTGGGAGTAGGAGCGCCGCCTCGGCGCGATAGGGCATCCGATCAAACGCCGCATCGCCGCGAGGGCGCGGCTCCCACACCCATAGCCCCACCGGCTTTTGAGTCCTGGGAGTAGGAGCGCCGCCCCGGCGCGATAGGGCTTTCGATCAAGCGCCGCATCGCCGCGAGGGCGCGGCTCCCACACTCATAGCGGCTCCCACACCCACAGTCACACCCACATCCATGCCCGCACTTATGCCTACACCCTCACCCTCACCGGGATGCTCCACAATAAGCCAGATGCGCTCGCCCTGCGAGCCCGTAACGGCGATGGAGACAGCCTATGGATGACGACAGCTTTGAGATTTTTGATTTGCGCGTGGAGGTTGTAGGGCCGGCCGATCAAGCCATTTATTGCGGCGCGCGTTTAGGCGATCATTTTGAGGTGCGCGGCGAGATGTTGCACTTTCCGCCGGGGCAGGGCTTTTCCATGTATTCACTGGCGGCTGTCTTGCCGCTGCTGGCGGCCAAGCAGCGCTCAAGCCACCCGCATGACTGGATGAGCACCGACAGCGAGATCGCCTGCCCGGATCCCCATTGCCCCACCCGGTTTCGCATCACCCGCCTGCAAAAGCGGCGCTTTTCGCACAGCCAGACCACCGCCGTGCCTTTGAACAAGGAGTCCTCATGAGTGCCGCCGCCGTGACCCATCGCAAGCTGTCGGCCGACTACCAGATCCCGCGCCTGATCCGCGGCGGCTGGCAGCTCGCCGGCGACCACGGCCAGGTGCTGGCCGAGCGTGCTGTCGACGACATGGCCTTGTTCGCGCAAGCCGGCCTCAACACCTTTGACTGTGCCGACATCTACACCGGGGTGGAAGAGCTCATCGGGCAGTACCGCCTGCGCGATCCTTCGCTGCAGGTTCATACCAAGTTCGTGCCGGATCTGGCCCTGCTGCATCAGGTCGATGAGGCCTATGTCCGTGGGGTCCACCAACGCTCGCTGCAGCGCCTGCATGCCCAGCGGCTGGATCTGGTGCAGTTTCACTGGTGGGACTATGCGGCGGGCGGCATGGTCGATGCCGCGCGCCACCTGCTGACCTTGCAGCGCGAGGGCAGTCTGCGCCTGATCGGCGCTACCAATTTCAACACCGAGCAGACCGCGCGCATGCTCGACGCCGGCATACCGGTGGTGAGCATGCAGGTGCAGTACTCCTTGCTCGACCGCCGTCCCAGCGGCCCGATGGCGGCACTGTGCGCGCAGTCGGGCATGCAGCTGCTGTGTTACGGCACGCTGGCCGGCGGCTTTCTGACCTCGGCCTGGCTGGGCCAGAGCGAGCCGGCGCTGGAGAGCTTGAGCAACCGCTCGCTGATCAAATACAAGCTGGTCATTGACGACTTTGGCGGCTGGGCCCTGTTTCAGGATTTGCTGCAAGCCCTGGCGCAGATTGCCCAGCGCCATGGCGTGGCTCTGTCCAGCGTGGCCACCCGCTGGGTGCTGGAGCAGCCGCAGGTGGCCGCGGCCATCGTCGGTGCGCGCTACGCCTCGCATCTGCCGCAGATGCTGGAGGTGTTTTCGCTGCAGCTCGATCAGCGCGATCATGACGCGCTGGCCTCGGTGCTCGGGCGCACCCAAGCGCTGGCCGGCGATGTTTACGACCTCGAGCGTGACCGCCAAGGCCGCCATGGCCGGATCATGAAATACAACCTCAATCAGACGGCCGCCTGAGTTCTGCTGTTCGTCCATGCCTTCAGCCTACGCCGCAACGCTTCTCGATCCGCGCAGCCACCCCACAGCCTCGCCCTTTGTCTCAGCCTGGCTGGCTGACCTGAACTACGCC
>JBILDR010000169.1:0-7513 GCA_044352515.1 Polaromonas sp. | reverse complement strand
GGCGAGTCCTGGGCCGAGACCTGCCAGGGGCCGATCTGCCCGCCCACATAGGCCAGCCAGTAGCCCCCGCTCAGGCCCACTCCCCACAGCATGACGCCATAGATCAGCAGCGGCCGCAAGGTGACCCGGTAGCAGCGCAGCAGAAAGGTGCACATAGCCTGCGTGGCGTCGGCCAGATGGTAGAGCGTGACCCACAGCAGCAAGACGGCTGCTTGGCGCACCACCTCGGGATTGGGTGAATACAGGCTGGCGATTTCCTGGTGCAGCCAGGCCACCAGGCTGGTAGTGCACAGCACGCAGGCCAGGCCCAGCCCCAGACCCATGAAAACCAGTCGACGTGCCTGCATGGGATCGCCGCGGCCTATCCAATAGGACACCCGCGCGCTGGTGGCCAGGGCCAGCGACAGTGGCACCATGTAGAGCACCGCGGTCATGCTCGAGGCAATCTGGTGGCTGCCGGCGGCCACCGCACCCAGGCGGGCGATGAACACCGCCATCAGGGTAAAGGAGGTCACCTCCACCAGGTAGGACAGCCCGCCCGGCAGCCCCAGCCGCAGAAATTGACGCAGCTGTGCCCAGTCTGGCCGCTCCATCGGTGCCCACAGCCGGTAGGGCCGGTAGATGTCCTGGCTGCGCAGCAGGTGCAGCGCGAGTGCCAGTTGCAGGTAGCTCACCACCAAAGTGGCCCAGGCACAACCGGCCGCGCCCAGGGCCGGCATGCCGGCACCACCGCCCACCAGCCAGATCGACAGCGGAATCTTGACCGCCAGGGCGCCGATCTGCAGCCAGGTCACCAGCAGTGGCTTGCCCAGAGCCTGGTTGAGCGTGCTGTAGACCCGAAACAGCAAGGTGGGGATGAAGGCAATGGCCAAGACCGCCAGGTACTCTTCAACTTCAGCAAGCATGGACTCGGGAACCTGGGCCCACTCCAGCAGCGCTCCAGGCAGCAGCAAGACGGCGATGCCCATCACACCCACCGCAGCGCACAGGTACAGGCTCTGCCGAACCGACACCCCCAAAGCCAGATTGCTGCGCGCGCCGCGCATTTCTGCCCAAATCGGCAGCAAGGCCTGCACGATGCCGATCAGGGCCACGTAGACGCTGATGAAAATGGCCGAGCCGACCGACAGCGCGGCCAGGGCCTCGACGCTGTGCCGCCCCGCAATAATGGTGTCGGCCACGCCAAAAGCCATGATGGCCAGTTGGCCGACCAGCACGGTGGCCGCATGGCGGCCCAGGACGCGCCACTCACTCACCGGCTTTACCGCTGGCCTCTGGTGCAGCGCTGCGGCGGTAGATCAGCAGGTCGTCGGCCTTTTCAGTCGGCCGTCGAGCCGAGCCGACCAGGGTCCAGGCGCTGGCATCGATGTCCTGCGCCACGCGCGCCTGCGCCAGTCGGTCGACCAGCAGCGCGGGGCATTGGGCCTGCCGCCGAGCCTGGCGCAGGTCCAGGCCGCCGTGGTGGCGCAGTGCGCCGCGCTGAGCCACCGACAGCCCCAACGTTTCTACGCAGTGCTGGGGGCTGACTTTTTGCAGCACCTGGCGCACCATGGGCTGGTAACTGCGGGCATGGTCGAGCAGGGGCAGCCACAAGCTCATCAGCAAAAGCCAGCACAAGGTGGCGCCGCCGGCGGGCAATACCAGCGACTTCCACAAGGCGCTGCGATGCCTGCCGGTGCGCCATCGCACCAGCCAGGCCCAGGCCAGGCTGGCCAGCAGCGCGATACACAGGGCGGGCAGGGAAAAGCTGTGCTCGAAGCCCGGCGCCAGGCGCGCAACATTGGCCGCGGGCTGGCGCGGTACGCCGGTCTGCAGGGCAATCCAGATCACCCAAATGGTGATGCCGCAGACGCTGAAAAAAAGCAGGGTGAACCAGTCGATCAGCGCTGACACACTGCGCTTGAGCGTGGGCAGGGCAAAGGCAGCGAGCGCAGCCAGGGCTGGCAGCGCCAACAGCAGGCCGCGGTCGGAGGCGGTGGTCAGCAGGGTCGATGTCATGACCACCGCGATGAACCACAGCGGCAGGGCCACATGGCGGCTGCTCAGTTGGCGCCGCCACTGCCACAGCGTCCACAAGGCCAGCGGCCAGGCCGGCCACATGAACCAGACGAACAGGCGCAGCATGCCGCTGAGGGACTTGTCGCGGGCCGCTTGCTCCCATTGCTGTACATCAATGTGCCACTGCCACAGGTCCAATGCCAGGGCCAGCAAGGCGCTGAGCGCGGTCATGGCCAGCAAGCTCCAGGCCCATCCGCGGTTCGGCCAGCTCGCAGCGCCGTCTTTGCGGCCACTGCCGTCGATCAGGCTGGCCCCGAGCCCGAAGAGCAGGGCTATCGCCGGTGCCCCACTCACGGCCAAGCCGGCCAAAGCCAGCCCGGCCAGCACACTGCTGCGTACCCGGGGGGCTTGCGGCGCGGCAGCCAGGGCATAGAGCAGCAGGCCGGTAAAGCCCAGTTGCGCCACGGCAGAGGTGGCTTCGTGCGATATCTGGGCCAGTCCCAGGCAGGCCAACAGAGCCAGCAGACCGGCATCGGCCAGCGCGCGGGCATAGTCGCGCGGTTGCGCCTCGCCGCCGAAGGCAAACGCCACGGGCTGCGCCTGCGGGCTTTGCGCCAGGTGGTAGACCGCATACCAGGTGCCGGCCAGGGCCAGACCGAGCAGGAGCATGAAGGGCAACCGGGCGGCATGATCGGCCGCTATAAACGGCAAAAGCTTGATCGCTCCAGCGCCCAGCCACAAGGGCAGCAGGCCGTCGTAGCCGCCCGTCGGGGTCTGGGGCGCTAGCCAATCGGACAGGCCCAGCACCATCTCCTGCATGGCGCCAAAGGCGTTGGCGTCGGCCGTCTTCCAGGGCGAGCGGCCGAGAAAGCCTGCCAGGACATAAGCCAGGCAGGTCAACCACAAGGCGGCCCGGGGCAGGCGCTTGACGGCTGCGTTGGCGACGATGGCGGGGGAGGGCTGATTCAAGGCGATGGGGGTGACAGGGTTTTCATTGTGCCCGCTGTACCGGAGCTGAGCTGCGGCGTAGCAAAGGGTCTGGTACCGGCCAGACGAAAAAAAAGCAGCCTGGGGGCAGGCTGCTTCTGGTCCGCGCCACCGCGCTTATTTGGCAGCAGTCTTGCCGAAACGGTTGCGGAATTTCTCGACGCGACCGCCCATGTTGTCCACCGACTTTTGGGTGCCGGTGTAGAAGGGGTGCGATTCGCTCGAGGTGTCGAGCTTGAACAGCGGCAGTTCACGGCCGTCGTCCATCTTGATCATTTCTTTGGCGTTCACGCAGGAGCGGGTGACGAACTTGAAGTTGTTGGACATGTCCAGGAAACAAACTTCGCGGTAGTTGGGGTGAATGCCGTCTTTCATGGTCTTTCCTTGTGAGCTGCGGCAGCCATTCGGGCCAATTCCCGGACACTTTCCGCCAAAACCTGCAATTATCTCATTTTTTCCCGCTCAAGCAGCCAGGGCCTTGATCAGGCTCAGCCGCCGCGGCGCATCATGTCGAAGAACTCGTGGTTGTTCTTCGTGGCCTTCATGTTCTTGAGCATCAGCTCCATGGACTCGATCTCGTCCATGTTGTACATGAACTGACGCAGGATGCGCGACTTTTGCAGGATCTCCGGGGCCAGCAGCAGTTCTTCTTTGCGGGTGCCGCTGCGGTTGAGGTTGATGGCCGGGAACACGCGCTTTTCATACAGGCGCCGGTCCAGGTGGATCTCGCAGTTGCCGGTGCCCTTGAATTCCTCAAAGATCACCTCGTCCATGCGGCTGCCGGTATCGACCAGGGCGGTGCCGATGATGGTCAGGCTGCCGCCTTCCTCGATCTTGCGGGCTGCGCCAAAAAAGCGCTTGGGACGCTGCAGGGCGTTGGCGTCCACGCCGCCGGTGAGCACCTTGCCCGAGGACGGCAGCACGTTGTTATAGGCGCGGGCCAGGCGGGTGATGGAGTCCAGCAGGATGACCACGTCCTTGCCGAGCTCGACCAGGCGCTTGGCGCGCTCGATCACCATCTCCGCCACGTGCACATGGCGGGCGGCGGGCTCGTCGAAGGTGGAGGAAATGACTTCGGCGCGCACGCTGCGCTGCATCTCGGTCACCTCCTCGGGGCGCTCATCGACCAGCAGCACCATCATCTCCACCTCGGGGTAGTTGGCAGTGATGGCGTGGGCGATGTTTTGCATCATCACCGTCTTGCCCGACTTGGGCGGGGCCACCAGCAGCGCGCGCTGGCCTTTGCCGATGGGGGCGATGATGTCAATGATGCGGCTGGTGAGGTTCTCTTCAGCCTTGATCTCGCGCTCGAGCTTGAACTGCTCGCGCGGGAACAAGGGTGTGAGGTTCTCGAACATCACCTTGTGCTTGTTCTGCTCCGGCGGCAGGTTGTTGATGGTGTCGAGCTTGTTGAGTGCAAAGTAGCGCTCGCCGTCCTTGGGCGTGCGCACCTCGCCTTCGATCATGTCGCCGGTATGCAGGTTGAATCGGCGGATCTGGCTGGGGCTGATGTAGATGTCGTCGGTCGAGGCGGTGTAGCTCGAATCCGGGTCACGCAAGAAGCCAAAGCCGTCGGGCAAGACCTCGAGCACGCCATCGGCCACGATGGTCTCGCCGGTTTTGGCGCGCTTTTTGATGATGGCAAACATCAGCTCCTGCTTGCGCATGCGGCCGACGTTCTCGATCTCAAGGGCTTCGGCCTGCTTGAGCACTTCAGACACATGTTGTGCCTTGAGTTCCTTCAAATGCATGGGTGGTCCTGCGTGAGGGTTGATCCCCAAGGGGGATGCGCACAAAAAAAGGGGGGAGGTGGGGGGGAGCAAACTGCTTGGGCCGATAGGGCCCTGAACCCCTGCTGGCACGACCGCCAGCTACGCTAAGTGCGCGGATTATGACAGACAAATCCTCAGGTATGAACCTCAGCCTGCCGGCCATAAAAAAGGCCGCTCGCGCGGCCCCGGTGGGTGGCAGTCAGGCTCTGTCAGGCCAATTGCTGGTCGATGAAGGCCGTCAGCTGCGCCTTGCTCAAGGCACCCACCTTGGTGGCGGCCAGCTGGCCACCTTTGAACAGCATCAAAGTGGGAATGCCGCGGATGCCGAACTTGGCCGGGATGTCCTGGTTCTCATCGACATTCATCTTGGCGATCTGCAGCTTGCCCTCGTAGCCGTTGGCCACTTCGTCGAGGATGGGGGCGATCATGCGGCAGGGGCCGCACCATTCGGCCCAGTAATCGACCAACACCGGCTGGCTCGATTGCAGGACTTCGGCTTCAAAAGTGGCGTCGGTGACGTGTTTGATCAAATCGCTGGCCATGATGGGCATCCTTTCACGGGGTTCTGGATAAACTGGATAAATTGTGGCAGAAATGAGCTTCTCGCGTGGCCGCAGGTCCGTACAAGGTTCATTCACACTCTCCAGGCCAGTGGCCAGGCTCGGTTTTTCGCTCGACCCTCAAGTTCCCCCGCATGCATTTCAACGACCGGCGATGGCAAGTCCTCGCGCAAGACCTCAGCCGTCTGCTGTCTGAGCGAGGCTGTCACCCTTTGCGCTGTGTGGTGCTGGTGCCCTTTGCGCAGTTGATGGTGCAGGCCAGGCAGGCCTGGGTACAGCATGCTGGCGGTGCGTCATATCTGCCGCGCTTTGAGACCACCCAAAACTGGGCCCGCAGTGTCTGGGCAGATCGGGGCGGCTTTACCGCCGCGGTCGAGGACCTGCGCGAAGACCCGGCGCTGGACCTGCTCAATGCCGAGCAATGGCTGGTCCGTGCGGGCTTGGGCGCGCAGCGCGAGGTGCTCGCGCCCCGCCTGATGGAGGCCGCTACCTCACTGGCGCGGCTGGCTGCCGCTGTGCCACCGACAGAGCGAGCGGCTTGGCAGGCGCGTTTGCTACCGCAACTGACGGTCGGGCTTGAGGCCGAGGTGCTGCGCCTGGAAGCCAGTGTGATTCAGATTGCGCTGGCCTGGGCCGCCAGCTCCAGCTATCTCACCGACATTCTTTTTGAGCAGGAGCCTGAATGTCTGGTGGTTTTGCAAGGCTGGCAGTCAGACCCCTTGGCGCAGGCCTTGTTGCAGGGTAGGCAGCCGCGGGGGCTGTGCCTGCCCCTGGCCGGCGATGCCGGCCCGCCGGGACAGCTGCATCTGCAGAGTGCTGTCGATGCTGAGGAGGAGGCCCAGCGCGCCGCCGCCTGCGTGCTCGAGCGCCTGCGCGCTGGCCTGCAGCCGGTGGGCCTGGTGGCTCAGGACCGGGCGTTGACCCGCCGCATCCGGGCCTTGCTGGCTGCGCAGCCTATCGCTGTGCGTGACGAAACCGGCTGGACCCTGTCGACCACCCATGCTGCCGCCACGCTGATGAGTCTGCTGCGGGCCGTGCCTGCCAGGGCCTCCACTGACGAGGTCATGGCCTGGCTCAAACAGGTGCGAACCCTGGATACGCAGCAAGTGAACGCGGCCGAAGCGCAGCTGCGTCGCGCCGGCGTACGCCAGTGGTCGGCAATCAGTGCCGCTCAGCCGCAGGCGCTGGCTTTGAGTCTGCAGATCGCCCCCTGGCTCGATGCGATGCGCAAGTCCCGCACTTTGAGCCTGTGGCTGGCCGCGCTGCGCCGCGCGCTTGAGGACAGCGGCTTGTGGCAGCCGCTGCAGCTCGACGCTGCCGGTCAGGCGGTGATCGAGGCCCTGCGTCTGAAGCAGGACGATCAGGCCGAGCTGCAAGGGCAGCGCAAAACCCTGTCGCTGTCCGACTTCACCTATTGGGTGGGCCTGTGCCTGGAATCGGGCCTGTTCACCCCCGAGCACCCGCCGCAGGCTCAGGTGCTGGTACTTCCCTTGGGCCAGTTGGTCGGGCGCTCGCTGGCAGCGGTGGTGATGCCGGGCGCCGATGAACTGAACATGCCGGCCAGTCCGACGCCGCCGGGGCCATGGAGCGCTCGGCAGAGGCAGTTGCTGGGCCTGCCCTCGCGCCAGGATTTGATGGCCAGCAACCGCAGGGCCTGGCTGCACGCCCTGCAGCATGCGCAGCTTGATCTGCTCTGGCGCCAAAGTGAGCGGGGGCAGGCGCTCATGCCTTCTCCTCTGGTGCAGGAGCTGTTGCTCGGCGGCGCAGTGCTAGAGGCACCCGATCTGCGCGCCAGCCGGTCCATTGAACCCAGGGGGGCTGAGCCGGCACAGGCCCGGGGGCACCGCCTGCCGCTGGCGCAGCTGTCGGCCTCGGCCTATGAAGACCTGCGGGCCTGCCCTTATCGCTTCTTTGCGCTGCGACAGCTTGGCCTGAGGGCCGACGACGAGCTCGATACCGAGCTGGACCGCCGCGACATAGGCAACTGGCTGCATGCGAGTTTGCGCTACTTTCACGAAGCGCTCCAGGCCAGCCCGACGGCCGAGCTTGCAGCACGCGCCGCGCTGTTTGATGCGGCCGCCCAGCGTGCGCTGGCCGAGGCTGGCTTGGACGCCGCCGAGTTTTTGCCCCACGCTGCTGCCCTGTCGGTACTTCGCGATGGCTACCTGGCATGGTTGGCTGATCATGAGGCCCAGG
>JBILDR010000168.1:0-7521 GCA_044352515.1 Polaromonas sp. | reverse complement strand
TTGGGGTAATTGCTCAGCCAGTCCTGTTGGTGGGCTGCATCGATGGGGCCGTTCCAGGCCGGTACGCTGAAATTGGGGGTGCGCTGGAACACATAGAGTTCCTTGGCCTGCTTGGCCAGTTGCGGAATCGCCTGTATGCCTGAGGATCCGGTGCCCATGACGCCCACCCGCAAACCGGTGAAGTCCACCGGCTCCTTGGGCCAGCGGCCGGTGTGGTAGGTCTGGCCTTTGTAAGCGTCGAGTCCTTCGATATTGGGCAGGCGCGATTCGGACAGGCAGCCGGTGGCGGTGATCAGGATGTTGCAGGTGGCCTCCTGGCCCTGCTCGGTACGCACCAGCCAGCGCTGTTCATCGGCCAGCCACTGGCCGGCGCTGACCTTGGCATTGAGGCTGATGTCACGTCGCAGGTCGAAGCGGTCGGCCACATGGTTGATGTAGCTCAGGATTTCTGCCTGTGCGGGATAGCGCTCGGTCCACTTCCATTCCTGCTGCAACTCGGGTGACCAGGAGTAAGAGTACTGCATGCTGTCGACGTCGCAGCGGGCACCCGGATAGCAGTTCCAATACCAGGTGCCGCCGACGCCGTCACCAGCTTCGAAGACATGGGCACGCCGACCCAGCAGGCGCAGGCGGTGCAGCATGTACAGGCCGGCAAAACCGGCGCCGATGACCACGGCATCAAAGTGCAGTCGTTGTGAAGTGCTGGCGTTCATAGAGGCTCGACAAGTAGTGCCCAGGCTTAACCCTGGCGTAAGGCCAGCGCGATCCACTGGCAGACAAAGCCGGACATCAGCACGCCGGCCTTGACCAGCTTGCCATGGGTGAGCATGCCGTGCATGTGGTCGGCCAGATGCAAGCTGGTGACGGCGACATCAGCCGCCTCCAGGCGGCGAGCGTATTCCCGGCCTTCTTCGCACAGGGGGTCATGCGCGGCGGTCAGCACCAGGGTCTTGGGCAGGTCGGCTAGGCTGGCCGCGAACGCCGGCGAGGCGTGCCAATCACGGCGGTCTTCGGCGCGCGGCGTGTAGTGGTCGATAAAGTAATGCATGGTCTTGTCGGTCAGCGGCACACCGGCTTGGACCCGCTGATAGCCTGGCGATGAGGCGGTCAGATCGGTGACCGGATAGACCAGAGCCTGCATCTTGCAAGTTGGCAAATCACCGTCGCGGGCCATCAGGGCCAGCACCGCTGCCAGATTGCCGCCGGCGCTGTCGCCAGCCACACCCAGCCGGGCCGGATCGACATGCAGCTCGGCCGCCTGGCTGTGCAGCCAACGCCAGGCGTGGGCGCAGTCCTCGACCGCGGCAGGGTAGGGGTGCTCGGGCGCCAGCCGATAGTCCACCGAGACCACGCAGATTTGAGCCTCATTGGCCAGCTGGCGGCACAGGCGGTCGTGGCTGTCGAGGTTGCCGATGACCCAGCCCCCGCCGTGCATATAGAGCACCGCAGGCAGCGCAGCGTCGGCAGCGGTACCCGCGCCGCGGTAGATGCGCAGCTTGAGATCGCCTGCGGGTGTGGCAATGCTCTGGTCGCGCACCGACGCGACCTCTTGGGCCGGCGGCTGCAGGATGTCCCAGGTGCCGGCATAAGCCTGGCGGGCCTGGTCGGGGGTCAGCGCTTCAAATGGCGGGCGGCCGGCTTGACGGCCCAGTTCGAGCAGGCGGGCCAGATCGGGATCGTAGGCGGGCATGGGGATCTCCTGGACGATGTTCAGCGGCGCTCGTAGCCGGGACGCGGAATGGTGGCCATGACCGAGCGTACGAAGCCGCCATCGACCGTGATTTCTTGCCCAGTGATGTACTGCGCCATGTCGCTGCTGAGAAACAGCACTGCGCGGGCGATGTCCAGTGGCTGGCCGATGCGCCCCAGTGGGATGGCTGCGCTGCGACGGCGCACCACGTCGGCGTCGGTGTGAAAGGGTGCGGTCATGCCGGTTTCAGTCAGGCCAGGGCTGACCACATTGCTGCGGATACCGTGCGGCGCCCATTCGATGGCCAGTTGGCGCGACAGCATGGCCACGCCAGCCTTGGCCACGCTGTAAGCACCGCTGAAAGGGGTGGCGTGATCGGCTGCGATGGAGGCGATATGCACCAGGGCGCCGTGTTTGGCCTGGCGCATTTGGCGTCCAAAAGTCTGGGCGCAAATGAAATACGCGGTCAGGTTGACCGACAGCAGTTTGTTCCATTCGGCCAGAGGCAATTCATCGAGAGCGCCCGGCCGCAAAATACCCGCTGCGTTGACGAGAACTGCGCAGGGTCCCAGTTCTCGCTCGCAGGTGGCCGCAGCCAGGGCTACCTGCTCGGGGTCGGAAGTGTCACAGCGCTGCAGCAGGCTGCGTCCGCCCTGCTCAGCGATCTGCTTGTGGGTAGCCTGCAGGCCCTCTTCATTGAGATCGAGCATCAGCACTTTGGCGCCCGCACCGGACAGGGCCATCGCACAGGCGCGGCCTATGCCGCTGCCGGCGCCGGTGACCACAGCGGTCTGGTTCTGGAGGCCAAAATAATCGATGGCAGTCATGCTCATGGACAGTCCTTGGTGAGAGGTCGCGGCCTACTGGCGCATGGCTTTGGCCAGCGAGCGGCGGTAATCCAGCGGGTCGAGTTCCAGGCCGTAGCGAGGGCTGTCGGGGTAGCGCTTTTGCACCAAGGCCCGGTCGGCCAGAATTTCTTCGCGCATGGTTTGGGGCGAGGGCAGTCGGGCTTTGCCAGTGAGCAGGTCGGTGACCCAGCGCGACTGGTCGTCCATCATGCGGATGTTGCCCCCGCCGCTGACGTTGAAAAAGCCGACAAAGTACAGGCCCTCTTCTTGCGGATGCACCACCCGCTGGTAGAGGTTGATCCAGTGCTCTTCCATGGGAGAGCAGTTTGCCGGTAGAAAGGGCAGTTCCACCAGATAGCCGGTGGCGGCAATCAAGGTGTCGAATTCTTCGGTGCTGCCGTCTTCAAAACTGACCTGACGGCCCTGGACCTTGGCGATGCCGGGCTTGGCGCGCAGCCGACCCCAGACGAAATGACCCATCAGCAGGTGGTGCCCGGCAGGATGGGTGCGGGTTTGCGGTGTGCGAAAGCCCCACTGTTCCATGGTGCCGAATGCCAGGCGCGAGAGGGTGGTGCGGATCAGGCGTCGCAGCGGCCAGGGCATCCAGGGCTTTTCCAGCTTGGCCAGCACCCGGGAAGTCGGCACGCCTAGGAACATGCGGGGCATCAAGAGCACTGGCGAGCGGGCAGCCACCACCGCGTCGCGGGTGTGGGGCGCAATGTCGGAGGCGATGTCGCAGGCGCTGTTGCCTATGCCCACCACCAGCACCTTTTTCCCCTTGAAGGGTTCAGGCAGCCGGTAGTCATGGGCATGCAGGTACTGCCCTTCGAACTGTTGTGCAAACGGCGGGTGGCGCGGCACGTTCTGGTGTCCGCTGGCCACCACCACCGCGTCAAACAGGCCCGCCGACTCGCCTTTGACCTCGATGCGCCATTTGCGCTGGCCGCCCTCGTCCACCGGCTGAACCGCTGTGACCGGTGAGTGCAGGCGGATATGGGGCATCAGCCCAAAGCGCTCAGCATAGGCGCGCAAATAGGCAGTGACCTGGGTATGGTCAGGGTAGAGCGGCGAGTCTGGCGGGAAGGGGAAGTCCTCGTAGGCGGTGACTTTGTGTTCAGAGTTCAGGTGCAGCGACTGGTAGGCCGGGCTCATGCCGTTGTCGTTGTTGTAGACCCACAGGCCGCCGAGAAAGCCCCCGTATTCGAAGACGGTGACTTTCTGGCCGCGGCCGAGCAGATGCTTGGCCGCGCACAGGCCGGCCGCTCCGGCGCCGATCACGGCCACATGCCGAACCGCGCTCATAGGCCCAGCCCGATCACGGCTGACCGGCATTTGGCCTTGGCGGCTTGTCCCGGGCGCAGGCATCTGCTGATCATGAAAATCCTCCCTCGGCCCCGGCGATCCCAGGCTGGTTGTCATTGAGTTACTTGCCAGTATCTTAAATTGCCTAAGAGATTGAATCAATGATTTGGTCTGACCGTTTATGGGGGGTTTCCCTGATGTGGCAGCCCGTCCACCTACAATGCTCGGGTCTCAGGGCGGCTGTCCCGCTGCTCTGGCGACTCCTTTTGTATTCGGGACCATGTCGAGGCACACCATGTATAAAAACCTCCTGGCCGCCTGCGCGGCCGTTTTTTCCGTTCTATCGGTCCAGGCACAGCCTGGCGCTGCTTCCAAACCGCCTCTGAAGGTGGCCGTGGTGCATGTGGCGCCGGTCACTGAAGCTGGCTGGGTCCGCCAGCATGAGGATGCCCGCCTGGCCCTGGAAAAGGCCCTGGGCCCGCGGGTACAGACTCGCGCCGTCGAGAACGTGGCCGAAGGTGCTGACGCGGAGAGGGTGATCCGCGATTTGGCGCAGCAGGGCTATGGTCTGATCTTCACCCCCAGTTTTGGTTATATGGAGCCCACCCTTAAGGTGGCGCGCGACCATCCCGCGATCAAATTTGAGTCGCTCACCGGCTACAAGACGGCAGCCAATGTGGCCGTGGCCAACGCCCGCTATTACGAGGGACGTTACCTGGCCGGCATTGCCGCTGGCCGACTGAGTCGCAGCGGCGTGGCCGGCTATGTGGCTGGTTTTCCAATTCCTGAGGTGCTGCAGGGCATCAACGCTTTCACGCTGGGCATGCGTTCGGTGCGTCCTGATGCGTTGGTCAAGGTGGTCTGGCTGCACGCCTGGTTCGATCCGGTGCGCGAGCGCGAGGCGGCCATGACGCTGCTCAATCAGGACGTGGATCTGCTGGCCTTCCACACCGCATCGACGGCGGTCATGCGGGCAGCGCAGGAGCGCGGCAAGCTGGCCATTGCTTACCATTCAGACATGCGCCATGTCGCCCCCGAGGCACAGGTGCTGGCCGTCACCCATCAGTGGGGCGAGTACTACACCGCCCGTGCCAAGGCGGTGCTGGACGGCCAATGGCAGAGCCAATCGCTGTGGGGCGGGGTGCGTCAGGGCATGGTGCGGGTCGGCGAATTCGGGCCACAGGTGCCGCAGGCGGTGCGCCAGGAGGTGCTGGCTCGGCAGGCCGATATGGCTGCCGGCCGCCTTCTTCCTTTTGCGGCGGCCGACAAGCCGGTGCTCGATGCCAGCGGCGCTGTGCTGATTCCAGCGCGCTCCGCACTCAATGACGAGCAGATCCTGGGGATGAAGGTGCTGGTTCAGGGCGTGCAGGGCGGTTTGCCCCGCTAAAGCCTATCGTCCGGGAGGCTGTGACTGACTTGGACAGGATTAGCGGTTCCCATGTGTGGCTGCCTGAGGTGGCGTGCCCGTAATCCGCTACCCTTACGGCTATGCCTGCTTATCGCGCCGCCCTGCTTTATTTCTCAGCCGATCATCGGCTGGTTTACGAGTCCGATGGCTTGTTGGTCACGCGCTCCGGCGAGGACGGGGTGCAGCGGGTCAGCGCGGTGGGGGCTTGGTCGGCTCTGGCGCACGCGCACAGGGATGAAGCGGTCAGGCATTGGCCAGGCCGCATCATCGCGCCGGGCTTCGTCGATCTGCATATTCATTACCCTCAGGTCGATGTGATCGCTTCGCCGGCCGAAGGGCTACTGCCCTGGCTGGAAAACTACACCTTCGTGCAAGAGGCCCGCTTTGCCGATCCGGCCCATTCGGCCGAGGTCGCGTCATTCTTTCTGGATGAATTGGAGCGCCAGGGGGTGACGACCGCGCTGACGTTTTGCTCGTCTCACCCTGAATCGGTCGATGCCCTGATGACTGCAGCGCAGGCGCGCCGACTGCGGCTGATTGCAGGCAAATGCCTGATGGACAGGAACGCCCCCGATGGTGTGCGCGATGAGACCGAGCGCAGCCTGCTCGATACCGAGGCTTTGATCGGCCGTTGGCACGGGCGCGACCGCCTGGGCTATGCGATTACCCCGCGATTTGTGCCCAGCTGCAGCGATGCGCAACTGGCCGGCGCTGGCGAGTTGGCCCGGCGCTACAGCGATGTCTGGGTGCAGTCGCATGTGGCAGAAAATTTAGACGAGATCGCCTGGGTGCGGGCGCTCCATCCCGCAGCGCGCAGTTACCTGACGGTCTATGAGCAGTTTGGCCTTTTGCGCCCGCGCAGCGTGTACGCGCACTGCATCCATTTTGACGACCAAGACCGCAGCCTGATGTGCGCGAGCGGCGCTGCAGCGGCTGTTTGTCCCACCAGCAATTTGTTTTTGGGCAGCGGCATGTTCGACCATGCTGCCGCCCGTGTGGCGGGCATGCTGCATGGGTTGGCCAGCGATGTGGGCGGTGGCACGAGCTTTAGCCCGTTTCACACCATGATGGCCGCCTACCAGGTGGGGCGGGACAGCCGGGGCAAGGCGGGTTTATCGCTGCCGGCGCAGGAGCTGTGGTTTTCGCACACCGCCGGCGCCGCCCGCGCCTTGGGGCTAGAAGGCGTGGTGGGCAACTTGCTGCCGGGCTGTGAAGCCGATTTTGTGCTGCTCAACCCGGGCGCCACACCTTTGCTGGCGCGTCGCAGCACTCAGGCCGGCAGCATCGAGGAGCTCCTGTTTGCCCTGATTGTCCTGGGCGATGAGCGGGTGATCGAGCGCACGGTGATTGCCGGTCGCACGCCTGCCTGAAACTCTATCCGGCACGGCCCGGGTGCGAGCCTGTGCGCTCCCTACAATGGGGGTCTACAGGGGAAGCGCGATGAGCATCAAGAGCGACAGGTGGATACGGCGCATGGCCGAGCAGCATGGGATGATCGAGCCCTTTGAACCTGCCCAAGTCAGGCAGGCCGAGGGTGGTCGCAAGATCATCAGCTACGGTACCAGCAGCTACGGCTACGACATTCGCTGCGCCCCTGAGTTCAAGGTCTTCACAAATATTCATTCGACCGTGGTCGACCCCAAGAATTTCGATGAAAAAAGCTTCGTCGACTTTCACGGCGACAGTTGCATCATTCCGCCCAATAGTTTCGCCCTGGCCCGTACCCTGGAGTACTTCAGAATTCCGCGCAATGTGCTGACCATCTGCCTGGGTAAGAGCACCTATGCCCGCTGTGGCATCATTGTCAACGTCACCCCTTTCGAGCCGGAGTGGGAGGGCTATGTGACGCTGGAGTTCTCCAACACCACCCCGTTGCCGGCGCGCATCTACGCCGGCGAGGGTTGCGCGCAGGTGCTGTTTTTTGAGAGCGACGAGGTCTGCGAAACCTCCTATAAGGACAGGGGCGGCAAGTACCAGGGCCAGGTTGGTGTCACCTTGCCAAAAGCTTGAACTGCCTGGTCGATGCGCACGAACAAATACTTTCACATTTGGCAAGGCTTAAAATGAGAGTTTTTTGCCGGGACAATTTCTGGCAGGGTCAAAGGAATCAGGCTTGAACGATCCGACCATTCATTGGCCGCCGTCTGACGCGGCTGTGCCCCAGCATGTGGCCATCATCATGGATGGCAATGGCCGTTGGGCCAAGCAGCGCGGTCTGCCGCGAACTTTTGGGCACAGCAGCGGTGCGCGGCAGGTCAAAGCCTTGATCAACC
>JBILDR010000167.1:0-7525 GCA_044352515.1 Polaromonas sp. | reverse complement strand
ATGCTACTTCATGGACTTAGAAATAGGCTAAATGCTTGTTTTTAAACAGGAAAATGTTGAAAGTCTGGCGTCTTCACACTGCAGGGGTCACATGTTCGATCCATGTACCGCCCACCAGAACAACCTTTTCGGCTTTCAATTCAACGCCATGTAGGGTTTCCTTCACACGGGTCTTAGGTTTTCTAAGGCAGTGTTCTAGGAACTCTCATGCGCAAATTTCACTCCCCGGTCAATCTCAAGGCGGCAGCTGATGAGGCCTTGCATACCGTCGCCGTTGACGTCACGCTAGCGGATCTTGTCCAAGCCCATGCGCTGGCAAGACTCAGTCTTAAACACGATTACAGGCCGCCAGCCACGTCGAACAGGCCACCAGTCACGTAGGACGCTTCCTCAGAAATCAGCCACAACACGGTGCGCGCAATTTCATCAGGTCGACCCATCCGGCCCTGTGGAATCATCTTGATCATCGCCTGTAGCTGTTCCGGCGTGCGGTCATTTTGAATGTCGGTTGCGATCACTCCTGGACGAATCGCATTCACTCGAATGCCTTCAGCTGCCACCTCCCGGGCAAGGCCCAGTGTCATGGTGTCCATCGCGCCCTTGGTGGCGGCATAGTGAATCCAGGAATTAGGCGAGCCGGACTTTGAAGCCCCAGACGAGATATTGACGATGCTCCCTCCCGTACCACCATGGCGGGTGGACATGCGCTTGACGGCCTCGCGGGCGGCCAGGAACGCCCCAGCCACGTTGACCCTCAGGACCTCATTCAGTTGCTGAGCACTGACCGCCTCCAATCTGCTGCGGCCGCCGGTCACGCCAGCGTTATTGACCAGCACTCGGATCCGACCGATCTTGTCGACCGCCTCAAAGCCACGCAGTAAGGAAGCTTCATCGCCTACGTCCGCCTGAATCATCGTCGCAGTCACTCCTCGACTGGCGGCGGCACGTACGCAGGCTTGAGCCTCTGTTCGGCTGCTTCGATAGAAAAATGCCACTCGATGACCATTTCCAGCCAGTTGCACGATAGCTGCCCCTATGCCGCGGCTGCCGCCGGTCACGAGCATTAGATCTTGTTCGGCCATTGCCTCTCCTCTCTCCAATTAGAAAACTCGACCGTCAGCGCGTGATCCAGCGCACGTAGTAGTCGGTCGCAGCCGGATCGGTTTCGACTTCGACCAGGAAGGGACCTGAAGCGTCCCGAGCCTGGGCCAGCGCCGCATTCAGCCCGGCACGTGTGTTGGCACGGCGACCTTCAATGCCAAAGCTGGCCGCCATTCCTGCAAAGTCAACCTTGGGCTCCGCCACCCATCGGGCCTCACGGATTTCTTCATCGGTCCATCCCCGTGAGTGCTTGGCGGTGTAAGCCACGTCATGCCAGCCGCCATTGGCCAACACGATCAATTTGACCGGGACGTTCCAAAGCGCGGCAGCATAAAAGCTGTTGCTGGTGAACATGAAGCCCCCGTCACCCACGAGCGCGACGACCTGGCGGTCAGGCAAGGCGATTTGTACGCCGATCGCAGCGGGGGCGCCCCAGCCTTGTGCACTGGCCCGTCCTGTAATTCCAAAATACCGCTGCGGATTGTCCAGCGGCAGCATATCCAGCATGTAGCTGGTGCCGGTGGTCGAGTGATCCAGGACGACTGCGTCAGGACCAAATATCTCATGAACACTACTGATGATTTCCGGCACCGTCACGCTGTCATAAGGAGTGCTTGCAGGCTTTGCTTGCTCGACTTTCAGTTGCGATCGAAAAGCGCCGACAAAGCTGTTGACTGTCGCCGCCCACTGCGGCCGTGGCTTGCGTGGCTTCGTGTCCAATGCTTCTACCAGTTCCCGCAGGTTTTCCTTTGGATGGCCGATCAACCCCACGTCGGCCCATGTCTGTTTGCCCAGATCCAGAGGATTGCTGGTCATGAAAATCACCTGCGCGTTTCTCGGCGGGAGCAGCGCCGCTCCGCTACCGCCAGTGAGCTCCGCGCCCGCAATGATCACCACGTCGGCCTGACTGAGCAGCGGGTGCGTGCTGGAGCAGCGGCCCGCATAAAGCGGATGGGTATTGGGAAAGCCCATGTAGGCGACGTAGGGTTCGCCCAGTACGGGCGCGCCCAAGAATTCGGCCAGGTGAACGAGAAGATCGACGGCCTCAAACTGCGCCACATCATTGCCAGTAACGATCACTGGATGCTCGGCCTTGGATAGAAGTTCTGCCGCAGCTTCGATTCCTGCGGCATCAGGTCGAGTTCTGGTGTAGCCCCGCAGTCTGCCCGGCAGATACAAGGGGGTCTGGTGCAACACGGCTTCGTCAACTTCTTCAAGATACAGGTCGGCAGGAAACGCCAGATGCACCGGCCCCATGGGTGGTGTCTGGGCGATGGCCACTGCTCGGGCTATGGCCTCAGGAATCCGGTCTGCGCTTGGTACCTCCCAGTCCCACTTGACAAACTGTCTCGACATTTCGGTCACATCGCGGGGTACCGACGCATAGCCGTCGCTGCGAGCCAACTTGCGGCTTGTCGTCGTCGAGGTGAACAGCATCGGGCTGTGGTCGGCCCATGCAGTGGTCACACCGACCATGGCCAATGCGGTCCCGGACGCGTGGTAGACGTTGACGAAAGCTGGCTTGCGGCATGCACGGCCGTAGCCATCGGCCATTAACGCGACGGCCGTCTCGCTCGGACCGCAGAAGTATTGCAATTCATTGTGGTGTTTGCGCAATGCGTCTATGAGTGGCTGCAGGCCCAGCCCTGGGACATTGAATACGTGAGTGATACCGTGAGCGATGAGACACCGCGCGATCAGTTCTGCACCAGATATCTTCATCATGTCCTCCTACCATGCTCTATGGCCGACGTCGACTGGCAATACGACACCGGATATGCCCGAAGCTGAGTCCGAGCACAAAAACAAAATCGCATTTGCTACCTCTTCGGGTGTGGCAAGGCGACCCAGTGGCGAGTAAAGTTTGAGCTCGTCTGGCCTTGATGTTTTGCGTGCTTCATTGCCTGCTCCAGCCATGGGTGTCGACAAGAATCCCGGTGCGACGGCATTGACGCGAATACCTTTTGGGCCCAGCCCGACGGCAAAGTTTCTCGTCAGCGATTCGACGCCAGCCTTTATGGCCGTGTACATGAAGCCGCCGTCAGCGCGGCGGCCCATCGTGGCCACGACGCTGGAGATGGTCACGATGGATCCGCCCGGTTGCAGGCGTTTACCAGCCTCTACACACAGCTGAGCCACACTGACCAGATTGATTTCTACGATGGGTTGGAGGTCGGTCTTGCTCGTGCGGTCAATCCAGCTCATTGCAAAAATGCCATGGGCAATGATCACACTCGTGAGTGCCCCTGCATTCGAAGCCTCGTCAAGCACACGCATCAACTCGGCTTCGTCGCGTACGTCGAGTCGCCTGAAGTCACATCCAGCTGGCAATGCGTGAGCGGGGGGCGTCACATCACAAGCAAACACCCGATACCCCTGGGCAGCCAGTTGTTCGCACACGGGCAGGCCAATGTTTCCAGTCGCTCCTGTGACCAATGCGACGCGCTGGGCTTGTGTCTTCATGCGATGTTCCCTATTTGAGGTCCATCATCCGTGGGAGGAAAAGGGCGATCTCGGGGAAGATCATCAGCAGGGCGATTCCAATCAACATCGGCGCAATGAAGATCAGTCCTCCTCGAATGATGTCTGCCATTCGCGCATTGGCGACCACAGTCCGCAGCACAAACAGGTTGAAGCCTACCGGTGGTGATATCGCGGCGATTTCGATCTGAAGCGTCACCATCACTCCGAACCAGACCGGGTCATAGCCCAGCTGGACGACAGCCGGAAACAGTATCGGGACGACAATGACCAGAATGCTCATGGGATCCAGGAACATGCCCAGGATCAACAGCAGTCCATTGATCGCCAGCATGACAACCCATGGCGCGACATCCAAGCCGGTGATGGCCTGTGCCGTGGCTTGAGGGATGCCGAGCCGGCTGAGCACAAAGGCGCTAAACAGACCCGTGGCCACGAGCAAGACGAACATTGCTGTGGTTCTTGCCGTGTTGTCGAGGATACGGTTCATTACCTCGCGCTTGAGAGACCCCAGGAGGAAAGCGATCAAGAGCGCACCCAAGGCCCCCACGGCTGCAGCTTCCGTAGCAGTGGCAATGCCGGTGTAGATGGAGCCAAGGACGGCAACAATCAGCAGGGTGACCGGAAGGACTGATCGTAACGATGTCCAGCGCTCTGAGGTGTCGATGGTGGCCGAGCGCGGTGGCGCCAACTCAGGATGCCGCCAAATCAGGTAGAAGACCGTCAGCGACAACAGCGCCACAAGCATCAGCCCCGGACCGATGCCGGCCATGAACAGTGCGCCGATTGAAGTCTCGGTGATGATGCCGTACAGGATGAAAGAAACCGATGGCGGGATCATGATGCCCAGCGTGCCTCCGGCTGCCGTGACTCCGAACGCGAGTCTGGCTGCATACCCTTTACGAATCATCTCTGGCACGGCGACCGAGCCGATCGTGGCGGCAGTCACCGGGCTTGATCCGCATACGGCGGCAAATCCTGCACAAGAAAAGATCGTGCCGATCGGCAGCGCCCCAGGGACACGCCACAGCCAGATCTGGGCTGCTGTGAACAGGTCGCGGCCTATCCGAGTGGCGCCAAGTGCCTCTCCCATGAGGATGAACAGCGGGACCATCAGGAGCACAAAGCTGGAGGCCTGCGCAAAGAGCAACACGCCGAGCTGGCTAAGGGCTCCCTTGCCAATGAACATGATTGCTCCCACCGCAGCTGCCAGCGCGGTCGCGACCGCCACCGGCGTACCCGTGGCTAAAAGAACCAGGAGCAGAACGAAAAACGGCAGAAAATTCAGCAGGTCCGACATGAGGGATACCAAGTTTTCTATCTGGACACGGCCGCGGGCTCCACGAGGTCGTCTTTCTGGACAAGTCGCAGAAGCATCGAGACGGCCGTCATCAGAAACTGGATGGTGCCGAGCGGGCCGATCCAGTAGATGGTTTTCATCTTGACCGAAATGGTGGCCGTGAATGATCCGTCATAGACAAATGCCTCGTAGGTCTCCAGCCACACGTACCACAGGAGAAGCAGCGCGAAGCAGATGACCAGAACCAGCGCGACAGACTGCAGTATCCGCTTGGGGCCGCCCGGCAAGTATTCATAAAGAATATCGACCGCGACATGTGCCCCGCTTTGAAGTGCGGGTGCCAAGGCCAGAAAAAAAACGAATACCAGCGCAAAGCGGCTGCTGTCCAGTGCCCAGGAGGTAGGCAGACCAAACACGTTCCGTGCAACGATCTCCCAAAGAATCCCCACAAGCACCAGAAGAACAGCTACGCCACTGAGCCGGAGAAACCAGCCATTGACCTTCGCGACAATGGCGTGGAATCGCTGCATAGTCGGATGACCCTCGATCTCAGCGATGTTTTTCCAACACGGCTTTGACCTGCTGGCCGACTGCACCAGACTCGCCATCGAGTGGTTTAAGTGCCGCTGCAAATACGCCTCTCAGCTGCTCGCTCTCCGCGTCGCTCAGCTTGTAGGTGTTGTCGGCCTGACTCTTCCTGAAGAACGCTTCGCCGGCTGCCTGTGCGTCTGCCACAGCCTGTACTGCACGCCGATCCGCTTCGATGGACACCCTCTTGACGGCTTCCTGGTCTTTGGGCGAAATCTTGGCCCAGACATCCCTATTGATCACGAAAAGAGACAGGTTGTTGGACTGCCTCAGGAATGTGACCTTGGGAGCGACCTGCTCGAGCTTTAGTGACGGGGCCAAGATGCCCACGCTCAGCGTGCAGTCAACCGTACCATTTTGCAGCGCCAAGTAAATTTCTGACGGGTCAAGCGCTTGCGGGCTGGCGCCTACCGCCTTGACCTGCTCACTCTGCCAACGGCCGGCTGTGCGAACCTTGGTGGCTTTCCAGTCGGCTGGCGATTTCAGAAACTTGTTTCGGCACAGGGAGATCAGCTCACCGGCCGGCTGTGACCACAGATACTGCAGCCCTTGTTCGGCCATGCTCTTTTCTAAGATCGGTCGCAAATCGTTAAGACTATTGACCAATTTCCCCGTATCGGTGGGCACGCCAGTCAGCGCTTCGGTGTAGCCAAGGTAGCGCAGCTGGCCAGCGGCGGCGGCGGAGCTCAGCAGGCCTGCAGGCACTGCACCATTGCGAACCGAACGTAGGGTCTCGGCCAGCGACACGAGTGAGCCACCGAAGTGCAACTGCACTTTCACTCTTCCCTCGGTGACTTTATCGACTTCCTGTGCCCACCACTTTTGAGTGGGAGCCCAGGGCGCCCCTTCGGCGTGAAAGATGCTCATGTCAACCTTGACTTGGGCGGCCGCTGAGCCCGCGTAAAGGCTGAAGGCACTGGCACAGGCAATGACAATGCCTCGGGCGAACTTGAAGTTTTTCATGGCTTTCTCTCCTTTGGTAAATGATGGGGCTACTGGAGGTGAAATCCCTCGTAGCCGTTTGCGACAACACGCTCACAGGTCTTTCGGTACGCTGGAATCCCCCCTACATAGGGTAGAAACACTCGAGGTTTGCCCGGAATGTTGGCACCGACATACCACGAGTCAGCCAGGGGAAACAGCGTGCGCTCGGCGACCTCACGGACATGCTCGGACCAGCGTTCTTCGGCTTCGAGATCAGAGTCGATCAAGCTCAGCCTGTTGTCCCGCATATGGGCCAGGCAATCTGCAATAAAGTTCACATGTTGTTCGATCGAATGGACCATGTTGCCTTTGACCGAAGGACTGCCCGGGCCAGTGACGATGAACAAATTTGGGAATCCAGAGGTCACCAACCCGAGGTAGACCTTCGGCCCCTCAGCCCATTTATCCGCCAGCCGCAGACCGCCTTTTCCTCGGACGTTCATCGCCAGAAGCGGACCGGTCACGGCGTCGTAGCCGGTCGCAAAAATCAGGGCGTCGAGGTCATAGTGCCCATGACTTGTCATGATGCCGGTTTCAGTGATCCGACTTATGGGCTCTCGGCGAATATCGACCAGCTTCACATGCTCTTGGTTAAAGGTTTCGTAGTACCCCGTGTCCTGGCAGATGCGCTTGGTGCCGATGTAGTGATCGGTCGGTACCAGCTTTTCAGCGATGGCCGGGTTTCTGACGATTGCGCGAATCTTGCCTCGCACAAATTCACCCAAGGTCTCATTGGCTGTTCGGTCGGTCAGAAGATCGGTGTATGGTGTGAGCACGGCTGCGGCCCCGCCATGCTCCCATCTTGCGTTGTAGGTGCGCGTGCGCGCAAGCTCATCGACCGAAGGCGTCGGCTCGGTCGGAGCGCCCAGACCCAACATGCCATCGTTTGATTCACTCGCCCGCTTGCGGTTTTGTGGGTAATGGCGCTTGAACAGCGCCTGCTCTTGCCTTTGCAGCGGTCGGTTGCGGGCGGGTACTGAGAAGTTTGGGGTTCTCTGAAAGACAAACAACTGCAGTGCCACACGTGCCAACTCTGGAATGATCTGAATGCCAGATGAGCCCGTGCCAACG
>JBILDR010000026.1:0-24401 GCA_044352515.1 Polaromonas sp. | reverse complement strand
GCGCGCTTGTTGGCGCCGGTCATGGCCTTGCCGCGGCGGCCGTTGTCCAGCAACGAATCGACGGCTTCCTGCAGCATGCGCTTTTCGTTGCGCGCAATGATTTCAGGCGCCTTGAGCTCCAGCAGACGACGCAGACGGCTGTTGCGGTTGATGACGCGGCGGTACAGGTCGTTGAGGTCAGAGGTGGCAAAGCGGCCGCCATCGAGCGGCACCAGCGGACGCAGATCCGGCGGCAGCACCGGCAGCACTTCCATCACCATCCAGTTGGGCTTGATGCCCGACTTCTTGAACGCTTCCATCAGCTTGAGCCGCTTGGCGTTCTTCTTGATCTTGATCTCCGAGCCGGTCAGGTCATTGCGCAGCTTTTCGATCTCGACGTCCAGGTCCAGGCCTTCAAGCAGGTCCTTGATGCCCTCAGCGCCCATCTTGGCGATGAACTCGTCGCCGAATTCCTTGCGCTTAGCGTCGAAGTCGTCCTCGCTCATGATGGCGAACTTCTTGAGCGGCGTCATGCCGGGGTCGGTCACCACATAAGCTTCAAAGTACAGCACGCGCTCGATGTCGCGCAGCGTCATGTCCAGCACCAGGCCCAGACGCGAAGGCAGGGACTTGAGGAACCAGATGTGGGCGCAGGGCGCGGCCAGGTCGATGTGACCCATGCGCTCACGGCGCACCTTGGTCTGCGTGACTTCAACGCCGCACTTCTCGCAGATCACGCCGCGGTGCTTAAGGCGTTTGTACTTGCCGCACAGGCATTCGTAGTCCTTGATCGGGCCAAAAATCTTGGCGCAGAACAGGCCGTCACGCTCGGGCTTGAAGGTACGGTAGTTGATGGTCTCGGGCTTTTTGACTTCACCGAAAGACCAGGAGCGGATCTTTTCGGGCGAGGCCAGACCGATCTTGATGGCATCGAAATGCTCATCGGGGGTGAATTGCTTGAACAGGTCGAGTAGCGATTTCATGATTGGGGTTCCCTAGTCTGTTCGTCTCGTTCAGTTGCGCTCAAGTTCAATGTCGATGCCCAGGGAGCGGATCTCCTTGACCAGCACATTGAATGATTCCGGCATGCCGGCCGTGATGGCGTGCTCGCCCTTGACGATGGACTCGTAGACCTTGGTGCGGCCCTGCACATCGTCCGACTTGACAGTGAGCATCTCCTGCAGCACGTAGGACGCGCCGTAGGCTTCCAGCGCCCAGACCTCCATCTCGCCAAAGCGCTGACCGCCGAACTGGGCCTTGCCACCCAAAGGCTGCTGGGTAACCAGGCTGTAGGGGCCGGTGGAGCGGGCGTGCATCTTGTCGTCAACCAGGTGGTGCAACTTCAGGAAGTGCATATAGCCCACGGTGGTGGTGCGCTCGAACTTGTCGCCGGTGCGGCCGTCATAGAGCTGCGCCTGGGTGCGGGTGGCGGTCAGGCCCTTGGCCGCAGCCGCATCGGCCGGGTAGGCCAGTTGCAGCATGTTCATGATGTCGCCTTCGGAGGCGCCGTCGAACACCGGGGTCGCAAAGGGCACGCCCTCCTTGAGGTTGCCAGCCATCTCCAGGACCTGCGCGTCGCTGAGGTCCTTGAGGTCCTCGGCACGGCCGGCCTTGTTGTAGACCTCTTCCAAGAACTGACGCAGCTCGGCCGCGCGGCTTTGCGCCTGCAGCATGTTGCCTATGCGCTGGCCTATGCCCTTGGCGGCCCAGCCCAGGTGAACCTCGAGCACCTGGCCCACGTTCATCCGCGAGGGCACGCCCAGCGGGTTGAGCACGATGTCGCACGGGGTACCGTCAGCCATGTAGGGCATGTCTTCGACCGGCACGATCTTGGAGACCACGCCCTTGTTGCCATGGCGGCCGGCCATCTTGTCGCCAGGCTGCAGGCGGCGCTTGACGGCCAGATAGACCTTGACCATCTTGAGCACGCCAGCAGGCAGTTCGTCGCCCTGGGTAAGCTTCTTGCGCTTTTCTTCAAACGCCAGGTCGAAGCTGTGGCGGGTCTGCTCCATCGAGTTCTTGATGGACTCGAGCTGAGCGGCCACATCCTCGTCGGCCGGACGAATGTCAAACCAGTGGTACTTTTCAACATCGGCCAGATAGGCCTTGTCGATCACCGAACCCTTGGCCAGCTTTTTCGGGCCGCCGTTGACGGCCTTGCCCAGCAGCAACTTCTCAATACGATCAAAGGCGTCAGCCTCGACGATGCGCAGCTGGTCGTTGAGGTCCAGGCGGTAGCGCTTGAGCTCGTCGTCAATGATCTGCTGGGCGCGCTTGTCGCGCACGATGCCTTCACGGGTGAAGACCTGCACGTCGATCACGGTGCCCTGCGAGCCTTGGCTCACGCGCAGCGAGGTATCCTTCACATCGGAAGCCTTCTCACCGAAGATGGCGCGCAGCAGCTTTTCTTCAGGCGTGAGGGTGGTCTCGCCCTTGGGGGTGACCTTGCCCACCAGCGTATCGCCGGGCTGCACTTCAGCGCCGACGTAGATGATGCCCGACTCGTCGAGGCGGTTGAGCTGCTGCTCCGACAGGTTGGGAATGTCGCGGGTGATCTCCTCGGCGCCGAGCTTGGTATCGCGCGCCATCACCACCAGCTCCTCAATGTGGATGGAGGTGTAGCGGTCTTCGGCGACCACGCGCTCAGAAATGAGGATGGAGTCCTCGAAGTTGTAGCCGTTCCAAGGCATGAAGGCGATCAGCATGTTCTGGCCGATGGCGATCTCGCCCAGATCGGTCGAAGCGCCGTCGGCAATCACATCGCCCTTGGACAGCTTGTCACCGCGCTTGACGATGGGCCGCTGATGGATGTTGGTGTTCTGGTTGGAGCGCTGGTACTTGATCAGGTTGTAGATGTCCACGCCGACCTCACCGGCCACGGCCTCGGCGTCGTTAACGCGCACCACGATGCGGGAGGCGTCGACATAGTCCACCACGCCGCCGCGCAGCGCAGTGACCACGGTGCCTGAGTCGATCGCAGCCACGCGCTCGATGCCAGTGCCCACCAGTGGCTTTTCCGGACGCAGCACAGGCACAGCCTGGCGCGACATATTGGCGCCCATGAGCGCGCGGTTGGCGTCGTCGTGCTCCAGGAAGGGCACCAGCGATGCCGCCACAGAGACGATCTGCGCGGGCGAGACGTCCATGTACTGCACGCGCTCGGCGCCGCAAAGGATGGACTCGCCGTTTTCACGGGCTGAGACCAATTCGCCGGTCAGGCGACCTTCCTTGTCCAGCGCCGCATTGGCCTGGGCAATCACATACTTGCCTTCCTCGATGGCCGACAGGTAGTCGATTTGGTCGGTCACCTTGCCTTCAATCACCTGACGGTAGGGCGTCTCGATGAAGCCGTACTCATTGAGGCGGGCATACAGGGCCAGCGAATTGATCAGTCCGATGTTCGGGCCTTCGGGCGTCTCGATCGGGCAAACCCGGCCGTAGTGGGTGACGTGCACGTCACGCACCTCGAAGCCGGCGCGCTCGCGCGTCAGGCCACCCGGGCCCAGGGCTGAGACCCGGCGCTTGTGCGTGATCTCAGCCAGAGGGTTGGTCTGGTCCATGAACTGCGACAGCTGCGAAGCGCCGAAAAACTCCTTGAGCGCCGCAGAAATCGGCTTGGAGTTGATCAGGTCGTGGGGCATCAGCGGCTCTTGCTCGGCCTGACCCAGGCGCTCCTTAACGGCTTTTTCGATGCGCGCCAGACCGGTGCGGAACTGGTTCTCGGCCAGCTCGCCCACACAGCGCACGCGGCGGTTGCCCAGGTGGTCGATATCATCAACCTGGCCCTGGCCGTTGCGCAGATCCACCAAAATCTTGACCACCGCCATGATGTCGTCATTGGACAGCACCATAGAGCCGGTCGACTCGGCGCGGCCGACGCGGGCATTGAACTTCATGCGACCGACACGCGAAAGGTCGTAGGTGTCCGGGTTGTAGAACAGGCGCTGGAACAGGGCCTGAACAGCGTCTTCGGTGGGCGGCTCGCCAGGACGCATCATGCGGTAGATGGCCACGCGGGCAGCGAATTCGTCGGCCGTCTCGTCCATGCGCAGGGTCTGGCTGATGTAGGCGCCCTGGTCGAGTTCGTTGGTGTAGAGCACCTGCAGCTCTTGCACGCCGGCAGTGCGCAGCTTCTTGAGCAGGGCCTCGGTCAGCTCGTCGTTGGCCTTGGCGATGATCTCACCGGTCTCGGCATCGACCATGTTGCGGGCCACCACGCGGCCAATGAGAAAGTCTTCTGGCACGCTGATCGACGAGGTACCCGACTGCTCGAGCTCGCGGGTATGGCGCGCGGTGATGCGCTTGTCCTTGGCGACGATGACCTTACCGCTCTTGTCGGTGATGTCAAAACGCGCCACTTCGCCGCGCATGCGCTCGGCAACGAAGTCCATCTGCCCGCCACTGTCCATCAGGCGGAAGTTGTCGAACACAAAGAAGTTGGCCAAGATGGCTTCTGCATTGAGGCCGATCGCCTTGAGCAAAATCGTGACCGGCATCTTGCGGCGGCGGTCGACACGGAAGTACAGGATGTCCTTGGGGTCGAATTCAAAATCCAGCCAGGAACCGCGGTAGGGAATGATGCGGGCCGAAAACAGCAGCTTGCCAGAGCTGTGGGTCTTGCCCTTGTCGTGCTCAAAAAACACGCCGGGCGAGCGGTGCAGCTGCGAGACGATGACACGCTCGGTGCCGTTGATCACAAAAGAGCCCTTGTCAGTCATGAGCGGCACCTCGCCCATGTACACCTCTTGCTCCTTGACCTCTTTGACCACCTTGGACTGCGGCGTCGAGGACTCGCGGTCATAGATGATGAGCTGCACCTTGGCGCGCACCGCCGATGCGAAAGTCAGACCGCGGGTCTGGCACTCGCGCACATCAAAAGCTGGCTTGGCCAGGTTGTATTCGAGGAACTTCATCTCGACAAAACCATTGTGCGAGACGATGGGGAAGGCGTTTTCGAACGCGGCCTGCAGACCTTCAGCCTGGCGCTTGAGGGGCGCTCGGTCTGCCTGCAAAAACGCCGTGTAGGCGTCTTTTTGCATCTGCAACATATAGGGGACTGCCAACACGCTTTCGCGGTTGCCGAAGCTCTTGCGTATGCGTTTGCGTTCGGTATAGGAATAGGCCATGAGTTCTCCGCTTGGAAGGGACGAGATGAAACGGTCTTCGCTCTGGCGACTGTCGTGAGCATCGGCGCACATGCGCCGACTCAGACTTGGTGGTTGGCCACTACCAACCGATGGCGGACGGCGATGCATTGCACATCGCCCGAACCAAGGCATCTTCTGCAGTCGGGTTCAGAAGACACTTGAAAAGCCGCAAACGGCAGTTTTTCAGGTGCGCTCTGAAAGCGCAAAAGGCTGGAGGCCCTGCAAGCAGCCTCCAGCCCGGATCCGGCTCAGAATTACTTGAGCTCGGCCTTTGCGCCGGCTTCTTCCAGCTTCTTCTTGGCGGCCTCGGCGTCAGCCTTTGACACGCCTTCTTTGACCGGCTTGGGAGCGCCGTCGACCAGGTCTTTGGCTTCCTTCAGGCCCAGGCCGGTGATCTCGCGGACCGCCTTGATGACCGACACCTTGTTGGCACCGGTTTCGGCCAGCACCACGGTGAACTCGGTCTGCTCTTCGGCAGCCGCGGCTGCACCACCGCCGCCGCCGGCAGCTGCCGGCGCGGCCATGGCTGCTGCGCTCACGCCAAATTTCTCTTCGATGGCTTTGACCAGGTCGTTGAGTTCGAGGACCGTCATGCCGTCAAGCGCGGTCAAAAATGCGTCTTTATCGAATGCCATTTTGATTTCCTAATGCACAAACTTTGGGTTGGTTAAATGGGGCGGGCCGATCAGGCGGCCGCCGCCTCGCCTTTTTTGGCCGCCAGAGCGCCCAGCACCACAGCGGTGCGGGAGATCGGCGACATCAGCAAGCCACACAACTGGCCCAGCAGCACCTCTTTAGAGGGGATGTTGGCCAATTGCTTGACGCCGTTGACATCGAGGGCCTTACCAGCAAATGCTCCACCACGGATGACCAGCTTGTCGTTGGTCTTGGCGAAGTCACTGACCACCTTGGCGGCCGCGACCGCGTCGGTGGAAAAGCCATAGATGAGCGGGCCGGTCATCTGATCGGACACGACTTCGAAAGCGCTGCCGGTGACCGCGCGGCGGGCCAGGGTGTTTTTCAACACGCTCAGGTTCACGCCTTTGTCGCGGGCTTGGCTGCGCAGCCGGGTCATGTCAGCGACCGTGATGCCACGGTATTCCGCCAGCACGAGCGTCTGAGCTTTTGCGGCGAGGGCCGTCACCTCATCGATGACTGCCTGCTTCTCACTGCGATTGAGACTCAAGGTCTACTCCTTCTTAAATGTGTTCTCGGCTTGCGCCCGCAGAACACGCCTTGCTTTGCAGCGACCAACCGTCTCAGATTTCCTTGCAAAAATCTTCAAGCAGCGGGACCGCCATCTGCGCTGGTTTTCTCGATTAAGTACCACCCTTGCGGATGACACACCAGCGGTCTTGGATGACCTGTCAGCCCAGGGCCGACAGCCCACCACATCGAAGGGCCTCTTGCGAGTCCCTTCTGATCTCTTTAGCCCACCAGGGTCTGGGTGTCGACGCGAACGCCGACGCCCATGGTGGAGGACACAGCCACCTTGCGCAGGTAGATGCCTTTGCTCGAAGCTGGCTTGGCTTTGTTGAGCGCATCAACCAAGGCCGCCAGGTTGCCCTGGAGCTTGTCGGTGTCGAACGAACGGCGGCCAATGGTCGAGTGAATAATGCCGCCCTTGTCGACACGAAACTGAACCTGACCCGCCTTGGCATTCTTCACCGCAGTGGCCACGTCAGGCGTGACGGTGCCCACCTTGGGGTTGGGCATCAGGCCACGCGGGCCGAGCACCTGACCGAGCGTGCCGACCACGCGCATGGCGTCGGGCGAGGCAATCACCACGTCAAAGTCCATCTTGCCGGCCTTGACTTCAGCAGCCAGGTCATCCATGCCCACGATGTCAGCGCCAGCGGCCTTGGCTTCCTCAGCCTTGGCACCCTGGGCGAACACAGCCACGCGCTTGGTCTTGCCGGTGCCATTGGGCAGCACCACCGCGCCACGCACCACTTGGTCGGACTTCTTGGCGTCTACGCCCAGTTGCACAGCCACGTCGATGGATTCATCGAATTTGGCGGTAGCACATTCCTTCACGATAGCCAGTGCGTCAGCCAGCGGGTAGAGCTTGTTGCTATCGACCTTGCCTTCAAAGGCTTTTTGTTTCTTGGTGAGCTTAGACATTTACACGCCCTCCACAGTCACGCCCATCGAGCGGGCCGAACCGGCGATGGTGCGCACAGCGGCGTCCAGGTCGGCGGCAGTCATGTCTTTCATCTTGGTCTTGGCGATCTCTTCGAGCTGTGCGCGGGTGATCTTGCCGACCTTGGCCGAATGCGGCGTCGATGAGCCTTTGTCCAACTTAATGGCCTTCTTGATCAAGGTGGTCGCCGGTGGCGTCTTGATGATGAAGGTAAAGCTCTTGTCTGCGAACGCGGTGATCACCACAGGCAGGGGCAGGCCGGGCTCGACACCCTGAGTCTGGGCGTTGAAAGCCTTGCAGAACTCCATGATGTTCAGGCCGCGCTGACCCAGGGCGGGACCAATTGGGGGGGACGGGTTGGCCTTACCAGCTGGCACTTGCAGCTTGATGAAGCCGACGATTTTTTTCGCCATTGCTTACTCCTTGCGGGTACATGCGCCAGTGAATTTCACTGGCTCCCCGGGGGTTGTGCCACTCTGTTTATCGCGCGCCGAGTGGCAATGCGCGGTGAAAGGCCTGAGCCGAAGGCTCAGGTCTTTTCAATCTGGCTGAACTCCAGCTCAACTGGGGTGGCCCGGCCAAAGATCGTGACCGAGACACGCACCTTGTTCTTTTCGTAGTTAACCTCTTCGACCGTGCCGTTGAAGTCGGTGAAGGGGCCTTCCTTGACCCGCACATATTCGCCAGTGATGAACTCGACCTTGTGGCGCGGCTTATCACTGCCCACCTGCATCTGCTCAACGATCTTGCGAACCTCTTCTTCGGAGATCGGCGCCGGACGGTTCTTGGCGCCACCGACAAACCCGGTCACCTTGTTGGTGTGCTTGACCAGGTGCCAGGTCTCGTCATCCATGACCATCTCGACCAGCACGTAGCCCGGGAAGAAGCGACGCTCGGTGGTGCGCTTCTGGCCGTTCTTGATTTCCACGACCTCTTCAGTGGGAACCAGGAAGCGCCCGAATTTGCTTTGCATGGCAGCACGGTTGATACGCTCGAGGATATTGCGCTCGACCGCCTTTTCCATGCCGGAATAGGCATGCACCACATACCACTGCATGCCCGGTGCCGGCTGGTAAGCGTTGGCGGCCGCGTTGTCGGCCTCAGTCTGGACATCAGTCATTATTTTTTCCATCCGAGGACGAGGTCATAAAGCAACCATGCCAGGGTCTTATCGGTCAGCCACAAAAACAAGGCCATTACCACCACGAAAGCAAACACATAGAGCGTCATCTGAACCGCTTCCTTGCGGGTCGGCCAAACAACCTTCTTGACTTCACGCACCGCATCGCGGCCGAAGGCCAGCAATTGCTTGCCGGGCTCGGACAGGGCAAACACCACCACAGCCGCAATCAGGCCCGCCACCAGCGTCAGCCACTGGACGATAGGGCCTTGCTTGGCAAGCAGATAAAAGCCAGCCAGCGCCGCAACCAGCAAGGCGACGGCCAGACCGATCTTGGCCTTGTCGGCCGGAGTGCTAACGGTTTGGACTTCAGTAGAGGCCATGATCTGCGGCAATATCCTGTGTTTTTTCGCTGACTGCTTCAGACACCGAAGCCCGCCGCAGCCTTGAGGACTTTCGGCGGGCTTGTTGCCACGCTAATGACGACCCGTTACCGGGTGGCAGGGGCAGTAGGAATCGAACCTACAACCTTCGGTTTTGGAGACCGACGCTCTGCCAATTGAGCTATACCCCTACTGACTCTGCCCCGAAGGGCCTTGATCAGGCGTGGATCTTGGCCACGACACCGGCGCCGACGGTGCGGCCGCCTTCGCGGATGGCAAAACGCAGACCCTCTTCCATGGCGATCGGGGCGATCAGCTTGACGGTGATCGACACGTTGTCGCCAGGCATCACCATCTCCTTGCCCTCGGGCAACTCAATGGCGCCGGTCACGTCCGTCGTACGGAAGTAGAACTGCGGGCGGTAGTTGTTGAAGAAGGGCGTGTGACGGCCGCCCTCTTCCTTCGAGAGCACATAGATCTCGCCGGTAAAGTGGGTGTGCGGCTTGATCGAGCCGGGCTTGCACAGCACCTGGCCGCGCTGCACGTCTTCGCGCTTGGTGCCGCGCAGCAAGATACCGACGTTATCGCCTGCTTGGCCCTGGTCCAGCAGCTTGCGGAACATCTCCACGCCGGTGCAGGTGGTCTTTTGGGTATCGGAGATACCGACGATCTCGATCTCTTCGCCGACCTTGACCACGCCGCGCTCGATACGGCCGGTCACCACGGTGCCGCGGCCAGAGATGGAGAACACGTCTTCCACAGGCATCAGGAAGGTGCCGTCAATCGCACGCTCAGGCGTGGGGATGTAGCTGTCCAGCGCATCGGCCAGCTTGAGGATGGCCTGCTCGCCCAGGGGACCCTTGTCGCCTTCCATGGCCAGCTTGGCCGAGCCGTGGACGATGGGGGTGTCGTCGCCGGGGAAGTCGTACTTGCTCAGCAGCTCGCGCACTTCCATCTCAACCAGCTCGAGCAACTCAGCGTCGTCGACCATGTCGCACTTGTTGAGGAACACGATGATGTAAGGCACACCCACCTGACGGGCCAGCAGAATGTGCTCGCGGGTCTGGGGCATAGGGCCGTCAGCGGCCGAGCACACCAAAATGGCGCCGTCCATCTGGGCAGCGCCAGTGATCATGTTCTTCACATAGTCAGCGTGGCCAGGGCAGTCCACGTGGGCATAGTGGCGGTTGGCCGTCTCGTACTCAACGTGAGCGGTATTGATGGTGATGCCGCGGGCCTTTTCTTCGGGCGCAGCGTCGATCTGGTCATAGGCCTTGGCCTCGCCGCCAAACTTGGCAGCCAAGATGGTGGTGATGGCCGCCGTCAGCGTCGTCTTGCCATGGTCCACGTGGCCGATCGTGCCCACATTGACGTGCGGTTTGGTCCGCGTGAATTTCTCTTTTGCCATTGCTTTTCTCCATAAAGAACGTGCCGCGTGTCAGGTTTTACGTCTGCACCGTGTTGCTTCTTCCTTCGCCACGGGCAACGAAGGGCACACGATCGCAGACAGGGAATTAGGGAGCCAAATACGGGGATCTGACCAGTTTGGAGACAGAGCGACGGTCGGGCATCGCCCGCGGCCGTCAGTCTGTCCCGCTCTGACTTGAGGGCTCAGAGCAAATTTGCTGCGCAAATCCTGGTCTGACCCCTGTTCATTATTTGGATCGCGAAGCCATGATGGCTTCAGACACGTTACGGGGGGCTTCCGAATAGTGCTTGAACTCCATCGTGTAGGTCGCACGACCTTGCGACATGGAGCGCAGGGTCGTGGAGTAGCCAAACATTTCGGACAGCGGCACCTCGGCCTTGATGGCCTTGCCACCGCCAACCATGTCTTCCATGCCTTGGACCATGCCGCGGCGTGAAGACAGGTCGCCCATCACGTTGCCGGCATAGTCTTCAGGGGTCTCGACTTCCACCGCCATCATGGGCTCGAGGATGACCGGGCCGGCCTTCTTGCAGCCTTCCTTGAAGCCAAAGATGGCAGCCATCTTGAACGCCAGTTCGTTAGAGTCCACGTCGTGGTAGGAACCGAAGTGCAGGGTGACCTTCACGTCAACCACCGGGTAGCCGGCCAGCACACCGGAGGTGACCGCCTCGGTGATGCCTTTTTCGACCGCGGGGATGAACTCGCGCGGCACCACGCCACCCTTGATGGCGTCGACGAACTCGATGCCCTTGCCCGCCTCATTGGGCTCAATCTTGAGCACCACGTGGCCGTACTGACCCTTGCCGCCGGACTGACGCACGAACTTGCCTTCAGCATCTTCCACGACCTTGCGGATGGTCTCACGGTAAGCCACTTGGGGCTTGCCGACGTTGGCTTCCACACCGAACTCGCGCTTCATGCGGTCCACGATGATCTCGAGGTGCAACTCGCCCATGCCCGCGATGATGGTCTGGCCGGACTCTTCGTCGGTCTTGACGCGAAAAGACGGATCTTCCGAGGCCAGGCGCTGCAAGGCAATGCCCATCTTCTCCTGGTCAGCCTTGGTTTTAGGCTCGACGGCCTGGGCAATCACGGGCTCGGGGAAGACCATGCGCTCAAGCGTCACGATGGCGCTGGGGTCGCACAAGGTCTCACCGGTGGTGACATCTTTCAAACCCACGCAAGCGGCAATGTCACCGGCGACAATTTCGTCGATTTCTTCGCGGTTGTTGGCGTGCATCTGCACGATACGGCCTATGCGCTCTTTCTTGCCCTTGACCGAGTTGTACACGGTGTCGCCTTTGGCGAGCACGCCGGAGTACACACGCACAAAGGTGAGCTGGCCCACAAAGGGGTCGGTCATCAGCTTGAAAGCCAGGGCAGCAAATTTTTCTTTGTCGTCAGCTTTGCGAGTGACCGGCGCTTCATCTTCATCAAAGCCGGGCACGGGAGGCACGTCCAAGGGCGAAGGCATGAGCTCAATCACGGCATCGAGCATGCGCTGAACACCCTTGTTCTTGAACGCTGTACCGCACAACATGGGCTGGATTTCGCCAGCAATGGTGCGCGTGCGCAGGCCAAAGGTGATTTCCTCCTCGGTCAAGTCGCCTTCTTCAAGGTACTTGTTCATCAGCTCTTCATTGGCCTCGGCAGCGGCCTCAACCATGCCTTCACGCCACTTTTTGGCGTCAGCCAGCAGGTCAGCGGGGATTTCTTCGAAGTTGAACTTCATGCCTTGCGAGGCTTCGTCCCAGATGATGGCCTTCATCTTGCGCAGATCGACCACGCCCTTGAAGTTTTCTTCAGCGCCGATCGGGATCACGATGGGCACGGGGTTGGCTTTGAGGCGCAGCTTCATCTGGTCATAGACCTTGAAGAAGTTAGCGCCGGTGCGGTCCATCTTGTTGACAAAGGCCAGGCGCGGCACGCGGTACTTGTTGGCCTGGCGCCAAACAGTCTCCGACTGGGGCTGCACGCCACCGACGGCACAGTAGACCATGCAGGCGCCGTCGAGCACGCGCATGGAGCGCTCCACCTCGATGGTGAAGTCCACGTGGCCAGGGGTGTCGATGATGTTGATGCGGTGCTCAGGGAAGGACATGTCCATGCCCTTCCAGAAGCAGGTGGTGGCCGCCGAGGTGATGGTGATGCCGCGCTCTTGCTCCTGCTCCATCCAGTCCATGGTGGCGGCGCCGTCGTGCACCTCACCGATCTTGTGATTGACACCCGTGTAGAACAGGATGCGCTCGGTCGTGGTGGTCTTGCCGGCGTCGATGTGCGCCGAAATACCGATGTTGCGATAACGCTCGATGGGGGTCTTGCGAGCCATGATGAACCTCAGGAATTAGGAAAGTCAACTAACAAAAATGCCGCGCCGGTCGATTGGCGCGGCAGGGCGTCCCCGGCTTTGGATGCTGCGGCGCGCAAGTGCAAGGTGCACATCGCGCCGCCCGGCAAGACCAGGGGCCGCCCGGCAGGACTTAGAAGCGGAAGTGCGAAAAGGCCTTGTTGGCCTCGGCCATGCGGTGAACTTCATCACGCTTTTTCATCGCGCCGCCACGGCCTTCGGTGGCTTCCATCAGTTCATTGGCCAGGCGCAGCGACATGGACTTTTCGCCACGCTTTTTGGCGGCTTCCTTGAGCCAGCGCATGGACAAGGCCAGGCGACGGATGGGACGCACCTCGACCGGCACCTGGTAGTTGGCACCACCAACCCGACGGGACTTAACCTCAACCATGGGCTTGATGTTGTTGATGGCGATGGTGAAGGCCTCCAGTGGGTCTTTACCGGGGTTCTTTTTCTCGATGAAGTCCAGGGCGCCGTAGACGATGCGCTCTGCGACTGCTTTCTTGCCGCCTTGCATGATGACGTTCATGAACTTGGCGAGCTCTATATTGCCGAATTTCGGATCGGGCAGAATTTCACGTTTGGGGACTTCGCGACGACGTGGCATTTGATTTCCTTTTGCTTCAGTTGGCAGCACCCGTTGGCACTACCGCGAGGGCCAGACGACCCTCACTTACTCGACCGGCGCCCACCATGGGCGCTTGGGTCACTACGCTCTTGCGGCCCTGCCAGGGGCCCAAGAACACCGGCACGGTCAAGAGACGGCCGCAGCAATGCGCAGCCGCCAGCCTGGCTTATTTGGCCTTGGGCTTCTTGGCACCGTATTTGGAACGGGACTGCTTGCGGTCTTTCACGCCCTGCAAGTCCAGCGAGCCGCGCACGATGTGGTAGCGCACGCCCGGCAGGTCTTTGACACGGCCGCCGCGCACCAGCACCACCGAGTGCTCCTGCAGGTTGTGACCTTCACCGCCGATGTAGGAGATGATCTCAAAACCGTTGGTCAGGCGCACCTTGGCAACCTTGCGCAAGGCCGAATTGGGCTTTTTGGGTGTCGTGGTGTAGACACGCGTGCACACACCGCGGCGCTGCGGCGAGTTTTGCATCGCGGGGCTCTTGGACTTGGTCTTCTCGACCTCGCGGCCCTGACGCACGAGCTGATTGATGGTTGGCATTAAGAACGTCCCTGAACGTTGAATCTGCCTGCTCCGGTCAAAGCAAGCACGAAAATAGCTCCGCTTCAAATGCGGAAAAGCCTTCTAGTGTATCAGGTCCCGGGGGTCCGGGCAAACCTTGATGTGACCAAAGTCCGTCTGCGAGGGCCGAAAGCGTCGCGTTTGTCGCTTTTAGGCCTCGGCATGCGGCGCTTGGGCTACTTGATCCAAAGCCGGACTGCGTCCCAGGCGCGTCCCAGGATGCCGGCCTCCTCGACCGCTTCGAGCGCAACCAGCGACACCTCACCGACCGGCCCCTGGCCGTCGATGCTGATGCGCAAGGTTCCCATGGCCTGGCCGCGCTGGAACGGTGCAACCAGCGGATCGCGCCTGACCACCTCCGTCTTGAGCTTGGCGCCGCTGCCCGAAGGTACCGCGATCACGATGGGCTGGGGCCGCCCGATGCGCACCACCGACGAACGGCCCTTCCAGACCGCCGGCGAGACCACGGCCTGATTGCCATCAAAGAGCTTGACCGCTTCGAAAGCCGTATAGCCCCAATTGAGTAGCTTTTGCGCTTCGCCGGCCCGGGCGTTTTCGCTGGCCGCGCCCAGCACGATGGCCAGCATGCGCCGCGGACCCGCTTGGGTCCCGCTGCCCAGGTTGGGAAAGTCCCGGCGGGCCGTCGCCACCAGGCAGTAGCCAGCCGCCTGGGTGTGGCCGGTTTTCAGGCCGTCGACCGATGGGTCGCGAAACAGCAGGACATTGCGGTTGGTGTCATTAGAAGCCGGGGTCCCTGGGTAACGGTACTTCTTGATCGCATAAAAGCTCACAAACTCGGGGAAGTCGCTCATCAGGCGCTGCGCCAGAATGCTCAGATCACGGGCGGTGGTCAGGTGGCCTGCCTCGGTGAGCCCTTCCGGGTTCTTGTAGACGGTGTTCTTCATGCCCAAGGCCTTGGCCTGCTCGTTCATGCGCTGCACAAACTGCTCCACGCTGCCGGCCACCCCCTCAGCCAATGCCACAGTGGCGTCATTTCCCGATTGCACGACCATGCCCTTGATCAGGTCTTCCACCGGCACCTGCATCTTGGGGTCGATGAACATGCGCGAGCCGGGCATCTTCCAAGCCCGTTCGCTGACCGGCAGCGCCTTCTGAAGCTCGAGTTTCTTGGCTCGCAAGGCGTCAAACACCAGGTAGGCGGACATCAGCTTGGTCAGCGAAGCCGGCTCCACCGGGCTGTCGATCTCGTGCGAGGCCAGGATCTGATTGGCGGTCACGTCGATCAGCAAGTAAGCGCGGGCGGCCACCTCGGGCGGCTGCGGCGCCTGAGCCAAGACCGACGACAGCAGGCCGGCCCAAAGCAGGCCCGCGATGACAAAACAGCGAAGGAGCATGGATAAAAGAAGGTAAGGCCGCCCCAGCCCGCCAGGCCAGCAGCCTGACGGACTGAGCAGGCTGTTCAGGCGCTCAGATGGCGAGCGACCAGATTTTTGAGCAAGGGCAATTGTCCATGAAAGAAATGCCCGCCCCCGGGAATAACCAGCACCGGCAGTACCTGGGGACGCGCCCAGTCCATGACGGCGGTCAGCGGCACGGTATCGTCGGACTCGCCATGAACCACCAAGGTGCGCTCATGCAGCGCCTGGGGAATCGGCGCCACCTCAAACCGACCAGCGGCAGTGCCCACCAGCACCAGCTTGGCGATGTCGCGCTGCTCATGCAGGCGCGCGCAGGCGCAGCCGGTGATAAAGGCGCCGAAAGAAAAGCCAGCCAAGCACAGCGGTCCCTGGGGTTGCAGGGTGTCGATCAGAGACAACAAATCTTCCAGTTCACCGCGCCCGCCATCATGGCTGCCGGCGCTTTCGCCCACGCCGCGAAAGTTGTAGCGCACCGTCTCCCAGCCTGATTGATTAAAAGCGCGCGCCAAGGTCTGCACCACCTTGTTGTCCAGGGTGCCGCCGAAGAGCGGATGGGGGTGCGAGACAAAGGCCAGCCCGCGCGAGATGCCCTGGGCAGGATCGCGGGCGACCTCAATCGCCCCGGCTGGACCGGCCACCGTCGAGCGCTGAGTCTGTGAGTTCATCGCCGAGACGACTTCGCTCAGCGGCCGACTTCAGGCGGGGTGAGCAGGCGCTCGACCACCTGGCCGCGCTGCAGGTGGGTGGAGACGATCTCGTCGATGTCGCTGCCGTCTACATAGCTGTACCACGTGCCCTCGGGATAGACGACCGCCATCGGCCCGCCCGAGCAGCGGTCAAGGCAGCCCGCCTTGTTGACCCGAACCCCGCCAGGGCCAGCCAGGCCAGCGGCCTTGACCTGCGCCTTGCAGCGGTCGAAAGCCTGCTGCGCGCCGTGGTGTCCGCAGGCGTCCTCGCCATTGCTGCGCTCATTGAGGCAGAAAAAGACGTGGTACTTGTAGTAGGGGGCGGGCGATCCGGGCTCAGGAGATGGGTTCGTCATTGCGGCAATTCTAAAGTGAGCCTGTGTCCACCCGCGTCGGCCTGCCCGACAAGCGCAGCAGCACATAGGACAGGGCTGCAAACGGCCACGACCAGCCCAGCCACTGGGTCAAGCCGTTGAAGCGTACGAATCGGCCCTGCTCCCAGACCTGGCGGGTTTGCTCAAAATAAGGGTCGACCGGGGCCTGATTGAGCAAAGTCAGTTGCACCGCCAGTACCAACAGGGTCAGGGTGATGGCTGCGCGGGCCGTCAGCAGCAAAGCCACCACAGCGCCCAGCAGACCCAGCCCCAGGCCCAGCCGGGCCGATGCATCGAGCCAGGCCCAAGCGTGATCAGGGCCAAAGCTGAGCGCGCTCGACAAGGCGGTGCTCGCTACCCCAAGCACCAGGGTGCCCAGCAGGGCCGCCAGCCTTTGCCAGCGCTCGCGAACCACCGCATAGGCCAACAAGACGGGCACCAGCACGCCCAAAGCCACGCAGACGGCCACCGCCCCAGGCAAAAGCGGCTGTAACTCTACATCGCGTAGCGGCATCCATTCAATGAAAGGCGTGCCCGCCAGTGACTCGAACAGCGCATCTTCGGCCCGCTGCAAAACCTGCCCGAGCCCGAATGGCACCGAGGCGGGAAAGAGCAAGGCGGCCGGCCACAGGGCCAGCAGTACCAGCGCGCCGCGCGCCTGGGCGACGAACCACCGACGTCGAAACGCGCTCCAGCGCTGCAGGACCCCCCAATGCTCCAGCAAAGCGGCAGCCAGAGCGCCCAGCCATGCGCCCAGCGTATTGAGGGCAAAGTCCACGTTCGACGGCACCCGCAAAGGCAGATAACCCTGCAGGGCCTCCATCAGGAGGGAGAGCATCGAGGCGGCCAGGGTCGCCAGGCCCACCGGCCACCTCCAACCCGGCCCGCGCATCACCGACAAGGCTAATAAAAAACCCAAGGAGGCATAACCCAGGATGTTGACCGCGACATCAAAACCGGACCAGTAACGCGGCCAGGGCGCGGACAAAAAAGACAGCGACCACAGCCCCTGATCCCGCCAGGGCGAAAAAGGATAGAGACTGGCGTAGACCACCACACAGGACAGCGCCAAAGCCAGAGGCCAGGCCAGAGTGGGACGCGAGCCTGAGGCCATCTGCTCAGGTCTGCCCGATCACGGACTTCATGGCCGCCGGCCCGCGTTCATGGCCAACCTTGCCAGGGCTTGACCACGACCAGCACCACCGCCGTCAGCATGAACAGCACCGGCAGTTCGTTGAACCAGCGGAACCAGACATGGCCCCGGACGTTCTCGCCCCGTTCGAACACCCGCAGCAGGCGACCACACTGATGATGGTAGGCCAGGGTCAGGACCACCACGGCCAGCTTGGCGTGCATCCAGCCCTGGCCGGCACCCCGGCCTATGCCATAGCCCAGCCAGAGCCAAAGCCCCAGACCGACAGCCGGGATGGCCAGGATATTGGTAAAGCGCATCAGCTTGCGGGCCATCAGCAGCAGTCGGTCACGCTCGGCGTCGCTGCCAGCGGGCACCATGGCCAGGTTCACGAAGATGCGCGGCAAGTAGAACAGCCCGGCGAACCAGCTGGCCACAAACACAATGTGTAAAGCTTTGACCCAGAGCATGACCCGAGTGTAGTGGTCGTGCCCGCAGGCCTTCTAGCCTGGCCTCAGCGCCCCTGGTGTAAGTCCCTAGATCGGGGCCAAGGGCCAGCCCGCCATAGCCCGAAAATCGGATAAATCATTGAAATCAATAGAGTTTTCTGTGTGTGACGGCTCGGACGGCGAACCCGGTTAGAAGCCGGGGACCATCTGTCTAAAATTTAGGCGAGTGTATTTGTCAACTTTATTTGGCACAATTTCGCTATGACGCCCTACGCTGCTTTTCCCGCAGGCCGGCCTCGCCGCCTGCGCCGCGACAGTTTCACCCGCAACCTGGTCCGCGAGCATGCCGTTTCAGTGCATGACCTGATCTACCCGGTCTTTGTGACCGACGGGACCCACCAGCGCCAAGCCGTGGCCTCCATGCCTGGGGTGGAGCGCCTGAGCCTGGACCTGCTGCTGCCAGTGGCCGAGGAATGCCAACAACTGGGCATCCCAGTCATGGCCCTGTTCCCGGTGATCGACAGCAGCCTCAAAACCCCCGATGGCAGCGAGGCGGCCAACCCTGACGGACTGGTGCCGCGGGTGGTGCGCGAACTCAAAAAACGTTTTCCCGAGCTGGGCGTGATGACCGACGTGGCGCTGGACCCCTACACCAGCCACGGTCAGGACGGCCTGCTCGACGAGACCGGCTACATCCTCAATGAAGAAACCGTGGCCATGCTGGTGCGCCAGGCGCTCAACCAGGCCGCTGCCGGCGTGGACATCGTCGCGCCCAGCGACATGATGGACGGGCGCATCGGAGCGATCCGCCAGGCTCTTGAAGGCGCGGGCCATATCCACACCCGCATCATGGCCTACAGCGCCAAGTACGCCAGCGCCTTCTACGGGCCCTTTCGCGACGCGGTCGGCTCGGCCGGCAATCTGGGCAAGGCCGACAAGAAGGTCTACCAAATGGACCCGGGCAACACCGACGAGGCGCTCAAGGAGGTGGCCCTGGACATCGCCGAGGGCGCCGACATGGTGATGGTCAAGCCCGGCATGCCCTACCTGGACGTGGTGCGCCGGGTCAAGGACGAATTCAAGGTACCGACCTTCGCCTACCAGGTCTCGGGCGAGTACGCGATGCTCAAGGCCGCCGCCCAAAACGGCTGGCTCGACCATGACGCGGTGATGATGGAAAGCCTGCTGGCCTTCAAGCGGGCCGGCGCCGATGGCATCCTGACCTATTTTTCGCTGGACGTGGCGCGCAAGTTGCGGCGCTAAAGCCCGCCGGGCCTGGCGGCCGGATGAAAAGCCAGAAAATGGGTCCGCCATGAACCAAAGTCCTGCAGCGCCGCTGCGCATCTTTCATATTGCGGCCGGTCAGGTCAGCGAAAGCGCACACTGGCCCTCACGGCCGCCTGAACAGGGCTTTGTCTGGTTGGCCGTCAAACGGTCTGTCCTGCAGGAACGGCTGGAGGAGATGCAGCAGACCCTGCAAAACCTGAGTGCACAGCCGCTGCTCGATCTGCATGTGTCCGATCTGCTCAATCCGCAGCTGCCCTCCCATTACGACTACACCTCCCAATACGATCTGCTGACGTTTCGGCGCCTGAGCGCCCAGCGCAGCGAGGCCAGCACGCAGGCAGAGGGCCGCAAGATGCGCGGTCCGGTGATTCTGCGGCGCATAGACACCAGCCCAGTGGGCCTGGCCGTCTTTGACCGGGTACTGCTGTCAGTCCACCCCGATGACTGCAGCGTGCGTGAGGCCTATGCGACCAGGCTGCTCGAAGCGGGCATGCAGCCCAATGGACAGACCGGCACGCAAGCCGGCGCCAAACTACCCACCAGCCCGGCCGACCTGATGCTCAGGCTGGTCAACCTGATGGTCGATCAATACCTGGACCTGCGGCGAGAGCTCAACCGCCAGCTCGACCACTGGCAAGCCGCTGAAAAAAGCGACGCCCGCCAGGACTGGCCTCGGGTTTCAGTGGCCCAGGATCTTGGACAGAAAGTCCTGCGCCCGGTCGGTCTGGGGGTGATTGAAGAACTGCTCGGGCGTGTTTTGCTCGACGATCTGGCCCTGGTCCATAAAGATCACCCGATCGGCCACCGCCTTGGCAAAGCCCATCTCATGTGTGACGCACAGCATGGTGATGCCCTGGCCGGCGAGCTCGACCATCACATCGAGCACTTCCTTGATCATCTCCGGATCGAGCGCGGAAGTGGGCTCATCGAACAACATGATCTTGGGCGTCAGGCACAGTGCGCGGGCAATGGCCACCCGCTGCTGCTGACCGCCTGACAATTGCAAGGGGTACTTGCTGGCCTGCTCGGCAATGCGCACCCGCTGCAGCTGCGTCATGGCCCGCTCCTCGGCCTCCTTTTTGGGCAACTTGCCCACCCACATGGGCGAGAGGGTGAGGTTTTCCAGCACCGTCAAATGGGGAAAGAGGTTGAACTGCTGAAACACCATGCCGACTTGCTTGCGCACGGTATCGATGGCCTTGAGGTCGTCACTCAACTCAATGCCGTCGACCATCAAGCGGCCCTGCTGGTGCTCTTCCAGTCGATTGATGCAGCGGATCAGGGTGGACTTGCCCGAGCCTGAAGGACCGCAAATGACGATGCGCTCGCCCTTAGACACATTCAAATCAATGTCGCGCAGCACATGAAAATCATTGCCATACCACTTGTTGACTTTGTCGAAAGAAATAATCGGAGTGCTCATGATAAGAACCGTTCGATGAATCAGCGCTGCTTGCCACGGTTAACCTGCTGCTCGACCCACAGGCTGTAACGCGACATGGCAAAGCAGAAGAAGAAATAAATCAGTGCGATAAAGACATAGCCTTCGATCTTGTACGGACGCCAGTCAGCGTCGGAGTTCAAGGCCAGACCCAGAGCGCCGGTGAGTTCGTAGAGGCTGACGATGGTCACCAAGGAGGTGTCCTTAAAGATGGCGATAAAGTTGTTCATGATGCCCGGCACCACCATGGCCAGCGCCTGCGGCAACACAATCTTGCGCTGCGTCTGCCAATACGACAGGCCCAGCGAAGCGGCCGCCTCCACCTGCCCCTTGGGGATGGCCTGCAGACCGCCGCGGATCACCTCGGCCATATAGGCTGCGGCAAACAAAGTGATGCCCACCAGCACCCGGATCAGCACATCGATCTTGGTGCCCTGCGGCATGAACAGCGGGAACATGAAGGAGGCCATGAAAAGCACCGAGATCAGCGGCACGCCCCGGATCAGCTCCACATACAAGGTACACAAGGTACGGATGGCCGGCAACTCCGAACGCCGACCCAAGGCCACCAACAAAGCCAGCGGGAAGGCCAGTGCGATCGACAAGGTGGCCAGCAAAAGCGTCAACGGCAGGCCGCCCCAGCGGTCGGTCTCCACCCGCGACAAGCCCCAGCCGCCAAGCATCAGCCAGAAAAACACCGCCAAGCCCAGACTCCAAACCAAGGCCAGCCACGGCTTCCAAAAAGCACGGGTGCAACTGCAGATCAGCAGAGCCATGATCAACAGGGTGGCCAGCAGGGGTCGCCACTGCTCGGCAAAGGGATAGCGGCCGAAGATGATCAGCCGATACTTCTCGGCCACCACGCCCCAGCAAGCACCCACCGCATCGGCCCGGCATGCTTGTGCATCAGGCAGCCAATAGGCCGAAAACAAAGCCCAATTGAGCAACTGGGGCAAATACCACAGCAGCACACCGCCCACCACCACAGTACTGAGCGTCGTGCGCAAGTCGGCAAACAGATTGCTGCGGCACCAGCCCATCAGCCCGCCGGTTCGCCCAGGTGCCGGTCGGGCCGGGATCGATTGAAAAATGCGCGCGCTCATGCTCAACGCTCCTTGATCGCCGCGCGGGCGTTGTACCAGTTCATCAGAGCCGAGGTGCTCAAGGACGTGGTCAGATAGACCAGCATGACGATGGCGATGCACTCGACGGCCCGACCGGTCTGGTTGATCGCTGTGTTGGCGATCGAAACCACATCGGGGTAGCCGATGGCCACAGCCAGGGAAGAGTTTTTGGTCAGGTTCAGGAACTGGTTGGTCATCGGCGGGATGATCACCCGCAGCGCCTGCGGCAGCATGACCAGACGCATCTCCTGCGCGCGCGACAGCCCCAGAGCCGCAGCGGCCTCGCTTTGCCCCAGGGGGACCGAGGAGATGCCCGCGCGGACCACCTCGGCCACAAAGGCTGCGGTGTAGACCACCAGCCCCAGCAGAACCGCCATGAACTCCGGCGTCAGAGCGCCGCCGTTTTCGACCGCAAACTCGCCCTTGCTGGGGTAGTTGGCCTCCAGCGGCGCGCCGCCGAGCAGCCAGCCCAACACGCTCATTGCCAGAACAATCGCCAGTGGCACCCAGAACATGCTGCGCGGCTGGCCGCTTGCCTCAAACTGCAGCCGCGCCCAGCGTCTGCGCAGCCAGGCCAGCATCAGCCCGGCCACACAAGCAATAGCCGCCCACACATGACCCTGCTCCCAGACCGGGATCGGGAAATTCAAGCCGCCCTTGCTCAGAAAAACCGAGCCCACCTGCCACGCTTCACTGGCATCGGGCAGCATTTCGGTAAACAGCAAATACCACATCAGCAATTGCAGCAGGATGGGTACATTTCGGAAGAATTCGACGTAGGCTTGGCAAAGGCCACGGACCAGCGCGTTACGGGAAAAGCGCCCCACGCCCAGCAGCGTACCCAGGATGGTGGTCAAAATGATGCCCAGCACCGCCACCCGCAAGGTGTTGGTCAGCCCGACGATAAAGGCCATCAGATAACTTTGCGTCGACTCGAAAGGCAGCAGGCTCTCGCCAATGTCAAAGCCGGCGGTCTGGCCCAGAAAGCCAAAGCCGCTTTGAATGCCGCGCTCGCGCATATTGACCAGGGTGTTATGGCCCAGATACCACAGCCCCAAGGCAATCAGGGCCAGCGCCAGTACCTGGTAAACCAGCCCACGGAAAGCCTGGCTGCGCCAGGACCAGCTCTTTTTCTTGGGAGCAGCAGATGGAGGTCGGTTCATGAGATGGACTCAAGCAGGCCGCAGGGCCTTAAAGACTCTTAACAAAAATGCAGGCCATCGCAGAAAAACCGCCTGCCAGGCAGCTGCCCAACAGGCGGTTTTCCATGATCAGGGAAGAATCAACGAATCGGATAGGCGTACATCAGGCCGCCCTTGTTCCAAAGGTTATTGACACCGCGCGGCAGTGCGAGGGCCGATTTTGGACCGACGTTGCGCTCGAACATCTCACCGTAGTTGCCCGTGGCTTTGATGGCGCGAGCCATCCACTCTTTGTCCAGGCCCAGCAGCTTGCCGGTGTCTTCGGTGGTGCCCAACAAGCGCTGCACGACCGGGTCGGTGGCGCTGGTCTTGAGCTGGTCCACATTGGCCTGGGTCACGCCATACTCCTCGGCCTCAAGCAGACCGTAGATGGTCCACTTGACGATGGCGAACCACTCGTCATCACCACGGCGGACCATCGGGCCCAGGGGCTCCTTGGAGATCAGCTCGGGCAGGATCAGGTGGTCAGCTGGGTTCTTGGCTTCTTTGTTGCGCACCGAGGCCAGGCCCGAAGCGTCGGTTGTGTAAGCCACGCAGCGGCCTGCGAAGTAGGCGCCGGTGGCAGCCTCCACTTTTTCAAACACCACCGGCTTGATGCCCAGGTTGTTGGCGCGGGAAAAATCGGTCATGTTCTTCTCGGTGGTGGTGCCAGACTGCACACACACGGTCTGACCCTTGAGCTGCTTGGCGCTCTTGATCTTGCTTTTGACCGGCACCATGAAGCCCTGGCCGTCGTAGTAGGTGACTGCCGTCTGGTGCAGGCCCAGGGAGCCGTCGCGGGTCAGGGTGAAGGTGGTGTTGCGCGAGAGGATGTCGATCTCACCGGACTGCAAGGCGGTAAAGCGCTGCTGGGCATTGAGCGGAACATACTTGACCTTGCTGGCATCGCCCAGGGTCGCGGCCGCCACGGCCTTGCAGACGTCCACGTCCAAGCCGGTCCAGTTGCCGCTGGAGTCCGCAGCGGAAAAACCGGCCAGGCCGGTGTTAACGCCGCACACCACCTGACCGCGCTGCTTGATGGCATCAAGCGTCTTGCCGGCAAAGGCAGGGGACAAAAAGGCCAGAGACAGACCGGCGGCGGCAAGCGCCTTCAAACTACGCGTTTGGGTTTTATTGAGCACAAGATACTCCCGTATAAGATCAATGACGGTTCGCACCGCATGTAGCGAACCAAGAGCGGGATGCTAAACGAAACGGTATCTGTTGTCCGCCGGCTTGGCCGCCAAGGCCCTAGGACTAACCCGGGTTGGGCGCCTTCATGCCGCAGCGGCATGAAGTCATGCCGACCGCCTCGGACTCCCGGCAGCCTGACGTCAGGCTGGTCCGGCGCATACCCTGAGCACATCGGCACCGTAAGCCTGCAACTTCTTGGCGCCCATGCCACTGATACCCTCCAGCGCCTGGATCTCCTGCGGATGGGTCTGTGCGATGGCGCGCAAGGTGGCGTCGTGAAAAATCAGGAAGGCGGGCAGGTTGTGCTCGCGGGCGACCTCGGCCCGCCAGGCCTTGAGGCGCTGCAAACGCTCCAGCGCTGCCGTGTTGAGGCTGGCCTCGGCCAGGGCGCGGGTCGAGCTGCGGGCTTCGCG